>JBFWQT010000419.1:0-6489 GCA_050249295.1 Planctomycetota bacterium | reverse complement strand
GAGTGCCGCGAGCGCTCGCTGCAGAAGGGAAGAAATTGAAACACAGAGGACACAGGGGACACAGAGGAAGAGGCGGAGAGGTGAGTGCTGGCACATCGACTCCTCTCCCTCTTCCTATTCCTCTTCCTCTGCGTCCTCTGTGTCCTCTGTGTTTCAATTGCTTCCCTCTGCAGCGAGTGCGCGCGGCAATCGCCAATCAGCGGATTCGTGATCGAAGGGTCCGGCCCGACTCGCTTGCGCTCGCGGCTCTTGTCGACAGGGGGCAAGGGCACGGTGTGAAGGGGCAAGGGCATCCGTTGGTGGTTGGTGTTCCGTTCAAGCCCACGGGCTGCTGCCCGTGGGTAACCGTGCAGTTCCGCAATCCTTCCGATCGCGCCCGGTGGTGGTGTCGCGCGTTGCGTGCGTTGCGCGGTGTTGTCGTGTGCTCGCTTGCGTGCTCGATGCGTCGTTGATGCTTCACGGCTACCCACGGGCAGCAGCCCGTGGGCTCGAATGAATGGCCCTTGCCCTTGGTCTCGACAATCTCTCTTGCCTTCCTCCGTGTTCTCCGTGTCCTCCGTGGTCAATCTCTCTTCCCTCGAGCAAGGGCACGGCACGAGCGCGCGGAATGGTCATTGTCGAGACGTGCTCGACGACATACCCTGGCGCCTCAGTCAGCCTGCTCTGCACCACGCGATGTCGCAGCACGCGCCAGTCAACACACCGATGCCCACGCCGACGCCCGGCCTTCGCGACCCGGCCGCGCCGATCCCGGCGTCGGTACGGATGCCGATGCCGACCGGCCTGCGGCTCGACTCGCGCGTGCTGGCCGATGTGCGCAGCGAACAACCCGGGCCGCTCGTCGTCGCACTCGGCGGGCTGCACGGCAACGAACCAGCCGGCGTGCTCGCAGCCCAGCGCGTCGGCGAGCGCCTGCGCGAGCTGCCGTTGCGCGGCCGGTTCGTGGCCCTGGCTGGCAATCTCCCGGCACTCGCGAAAGGCGTGCGCTTCGCCGACCGCGACCTCAATCGCAAGTGGTACGAAGCTGACCTCGCTGCGCTCGACACGCGCGACCCGGCCACCGACTCGCCGGAAGACCGCCAGCAGCGCGAACTGATCGCGATCATCCGCGAGCTTCACGCCGGCGCGAGCGAGCCGATCATCTTCATCGACCTGCACAGCACCAGCGGCGAGGGCGCGCCGTTCTGCTGCATGGCCGACACGCTGCGCAACCGGCGGATCGCCTTCGCGCTGCCCGTGCCGCTGATTCTCGGCCTCGAGGAGAACATCGACGGCGCGCTGCTCGGCCTGCTCTCCGACATGGGCCACGTCGCGATCGTCGTCGAGGGCGGCCAGCACACCGATCCGTGGACGACGGCATTCCTCGAGTCGTCGCTGTGGCTCGCGCTGGTGGCGGCCGGCACCCTGGCGGCGCGCGAGGTACCCGACGCGGGCGAGCACTACCGCCGGCTGCACGACGTTGCGCGCCGCCTGCCGCGCTTCGTCGAGATCCGCCACGTGCAGCATGTCGAGCCAGCCGACCGCTTCCGCATGCGCCCCGGCTTCCTCAACTTCCAGCGCATCTCGCGCGGCCAGGTGCTGGCCGACAGCGCGCACGGCGAGATCCGCGCATCGGAGGGCGGCCGCATCCTGATGCCGCTGTACCAGAACCAGGGCGAGGACGGGTTCTTCATCGCGCGCGACGTGCGGCGGATCTGGCTCGCGCTCAGCGGGCTGTTGCGCCGGCTGCGGCTCGACCGTCTGGTGGGCTGGTTGCCGGGCGTGTCGCGGCATCCCGATCGTGTCGGCCACCCCGACCAGTACCGCGTGAACCCGCGGATCGCGCGCTGGTTCGCGACCGAAGTGATGCACCTGTTCGGCTATCGGCGGTGCCAGCCGGAAGGCAGCTTGCTGGTGTTCTCGCGCCGTCGGCCGGACCACTATCGCAGCCGGTGAGGAGGCCGATTTTGGCCTCGTCCCAACACCATGTGGTGTACAGCCAAGTTGACATGCCGAAGATGGTGTGTTAGCAACCAAACCCGTTGGCGATCCTGGCGTTCCAGCTGTCGCCCCGGCCGGCCCCGATCTGTGCGCGCTACCGATGAGATGTCCGTACTGCAATGCCGATGACGACAAGGTCGTGGACTCCCGCGCCGCGGCCTCCGGTGCCGTGATCCGCCGGCGTCGCGAATGCGTGGCCTGCGGCCGGCGGTTCACCACGTACGAGCGCATCGAGGAGACGCCGCTGCGGATCATCAAGAAGGACGGCCAGCGCCAGGATTTCGATCGCAACAAGCTGCTGCGCGGCCTGCGCCAGGCCTGCTGGAAGCGCGACCACATCGCCGACAGCGAGATCGAGGGCCTCGTCACCGACGTCGAGCAGGAGATCTTTGCCAGCGGCGAAGGCGAGGTCAGCAGCCGGCGGCTTGGCGACATGGTGATGGAACGGCTGCGCCGGCTCGACCAGGTGGCGTTCGTGCGCTTCGCCAGCGTGTACCGCGAGTTCAAGGATGTCGGCGAGTTCGTCAGCGAAGTCGACTCGATGCGCGAGCGCGAACTCAACAACCAGACCTGATCCGGCGGTGTACGGAGTGCGGCTCTGTTCTGTGCTGCACCCGTGGCGGTCAAATGCTAGGTTCCATCCGACCCGCCGCAGATCGCCACCCCGCACCGGCCACGTGGATGCCGCCAGGTGAGGACAATACGAGTGGGCCGAACGCCGGGCCGACCGCCGGGACCGGCACGGCCGACGTTGCGGCTGCGGCTGTCGCCAACGCCGACGCGGCCACGTCCGGCGCCACAACCGGCAAGGTCGCGTCCGATCAACTCCTCGTCACGGCCCTGCTCAGCAACCTGGTGCTGCCCGGCGTCGGTTACCTGCTGGTCGGCCGCCACTTCAAGGGCGCGCTCTTCATCGCCGTGATCCTCGGCATGTTCAGCTTCGGCTACTCGCTCGGCATGGGCTGCAACTTCACCGAGCAGGCCCAGGAGCGGCATCCGGTGATGTACGTCATCCAGTGGTTCTCGGGCGCACCGGCCGCGGCCGGCTACGTCATGCGGCCCGACACCTACCCCGACGGCGCGTTCGACAACCCGAAACTATTCGAGATTGCCGTGCTGTTCACCTGCATCACCGGCCTGCTCAACCTCCTGCTGTTCATCGACCTCTCCGGCATGCCCGCACGCGACGCGCTCAAGCGACGACTCGCCGCGCGCAAGGAGACTGACGCGCAGGCGGCGGCACAGGCGGCCACCGACGGCAGCAAGCCGGAGGAGCCTGCCACCGCATGATCCACGCGCTGCTCCAGTCCATGCCGCCGTTCCTCGGCGAATTCGTGTTGCCGTTCCTCATCATGGGGCTCGGCATCTCGCTGGTTACCGCCGGCATGCGCAAGGACGAGCCGGTGCAGATCCTGCTCGAGGCGCTGCGTGTGTTCGTGGTGCTGGTGATCGGCTTCGCGGTGTTCGCGGTGGCGCTGTTCCTGCTCGGCGATCCGCACATGTTCTTCTAGCCAGTCGGGCAGTACGTTCCGATACGAGGCGAGCCCTCGCCCTCGCTCGCGCAATCGCTCCCTCGCTCGCGCTTGCGGCTCTGGTCTCAGAACGACAGCCATCTGTCCCGTTGCGGATCGCCGTGCCAATCGTGGTCCCGATTCGGGACATCCCCGTAAGCCGCCGGACCGGCCTCCGAGGCCGATGTTGCCGGCTTCGTCGTCGGTGCGGTCTGACTGGCACGGTGTTCGCACTACTTCATGGCGTACCGCTCACCTGCCTGACCAAGGAGCCGACCACCATGATCACCGACAACCACTACCCCAGCGACGACCTGATGATGTCCACCGCCGGCCTCCCCCGCGACCCGATCGCCGTGGACGCGCCGACGCCCTCCGCCGCCGCGCTCGACTCGCTGCGCCAGGAAATGCGCCAGATGGTCCTCGACGTGATCGCCGATATCACCCGCGCCACCGGCAACCGCCCGCGTCGCGACCTCAACGAGCTGCGCGAGAAGGCGCGCAAGACCGGCGCCGACCAGCTGGCCGATGAGGCCAGTCGCGTGGGCACCGCTCCCGCCAGCGACGGCGCAGCGGTTGAGCCGGAGTCGCCTCTGATGCCGGTCGCGCCGTTCGGCCTGATGGTGCGCCCGACCAGCTCCGGCCTCGAACAGGCCGACTGGTCGCGGATCGAGGCCACCATTGCCGCGGCGCCGGAATCGCAGCGCCGGATGGTCGTGCTCGACCTCTCGGCGGTCACGCGCATCACCTCGTTGGGCATCGGCCGGCTGATCGTGCTCAACGATGCGGTGGACGCCGACGGCGGCGCGCTGCTGCTGGTCAACGTCAGCCGGCCCGTGATGATCGTGCTCGAGATGATGGGTGTGGAGAGCGCGCTGCACTGCCACGCCAACATGATCGACCTCGTGCACCTGCTGCGCACCGGCCCGTCGGTGCCGCTCGACCCCGATGCGGTGATCGAGGTCACGGCCACGCCGATCAACCCGTCGACGCCGTCAGCGGCCATGCCGCCAGCAAGCCCGCCCGCGATGAAGCATGCGCCGCTGCCGTCGCAGCCGGCCCGCAAGGTGCCGTCGAACGCGTCGAACGCGTCGGCCGCGAGCCGGGGTCATGCCAACCCGTGGCGGCCGAGCCCCTCGATGGTCGCGCTCGCCCTGCTGATCGCGTTGCTCGGGCTCGTCTGGGCCAACGTGCTCTCGGCCGGTAGCAACCGTCGCGCGACGCCGCCGACGCCGCAGGAGATCGAGGCCCACTACGCGCAGTTCAAGGGCACGCCGGCGGCCCCCGCCACCCACCAGGACTCGCCGCGCAAGCCGGCCCGCTGATCGCGCGACGCAACGCGCCACACCGCAATCACTCTCACATTCCACATTCGCTACTGACCTGAAGGAGACCGTCATGAACTCTCGCATCCACTCGCAGACCCCGCATGGCTTCACGTTCATCGAGATGGCGATCGCCATCGTCATCGCCGGCATCCTCGGTGGCGTGGCCACCGCCTACTACGTGCCGATGATGGAGCGGGCCCGCGCCACCGAGGCAATCACGAACATCCGCCAGATCGTGCAGGCCGAGACGCTGTACTTCAGCGAGAACGGCACCTTCTGGTTCAGCAGTGACGATTCGGTGCCGCCGCAGACCCTCGCGCCGCAGAGCGACGACGCCACCACCGGCCCGGTGTGGAGCCGGACCGGCCGTGGCAACAACAAGCCGACCGGCAATGGCAACGGGAATGGCAAGGGCAATGGGAACGGAAACGGGAACGGCAAGGGCAACGGGAACGGGAAGGGCGAAGGCAACAGCGGCAACAGCGGCAATTCGGGCAGCAACTCGAACAGCGGCAACAGCGGCAACACCAACTCGAACAGTGGCAGCAGCGGCAACACGGGTGGTGGCACCGGCGAGACGACGCCTCCCGCCAACTCTGGTGGCGGCGCGGGCAACAGCGGCACCCCGGCGCCGGGCTCCAGCGCGGACACCGCCCGCGTGAAGCAGAAGCTCGGCCTCGATCTCAGCGGTCACTTCTGGCAGTACCGCGTGGAGGGCAAGGGCGCGATCTGCCACGTCATCGCCGCGGCCGACCCGATCGAGAGCAGCGGCATGTACCCCGGCGACATCTCCTACCGCATGCCGGTGGCCGGTGTGAACGACACCGTCGGCACCTACGGCTGGGCCTGCTGGAAGGCCTACATTGACCCCGCCTGGCTCCCCGCCGAGCCCCGCCAGAGTGGCTACTGATCGCTGACCGCCTGATCATCTGACCGCCATGCAAAAGGACCGCGAGCCTGCACAGGTTCGCGGTCCTTCGCATGTCGGTCCGTGCTTGTCGCGGCCGATCAGGCCACGCCGCTTGCGGCCGCGGGCTGCTCGGAGAAATCCAGCTCGCCGTCTTCGGTTTCGTGGACTTGCTCGAAGCGGATCTGGATCTTCTTGCTCACGCCCTGCTCCTGCATCGTGATGCCGTAGAGCAGGTCGGCCACGCTCATCGTTGCCTTGCTGTGCGTGATCACCAGGAACTGCGAGCGATCGACAAACTCCTGCAGCAAGGCACCGATGCGGCCGGTGTTGGCGTCGTCGAGCGCGGCATCCACCTCGTCGAGGATGCAGAACGGCGACGGCTTGGCCTCGAAGATCGCGAAGAGCATGGCGATCGCAATCATGCTGCGCTGGCCACCCGAGAGCAGCGTCAGCGTGCGCGGCTCACAGCCCGGCGGGCGCGCCTTGATCTCGATGCCGCTGGTCAGCACGTCGGACGGGTCGGTGAGGTACACGTCGGCCGCGCCACCGTTGAACAGCTTGCGGAAGATGCGCTGGAAGTTGTTGCGGATCGTCTCGAACGTCTCGTTGAACATCTTGCGCGTGCGCGAGTCGATGTCGGCCACCAGCTTGCGGATGCTGTTGCGAGCGGCCGTCAGGTCGGCCTCGTCCTTCGCCATGATGTCGTGCTTCTCCTGCAACTCGGCAAGCTCGTCGAGGGCCGCCAGGTTGACGGGGCCGA
>JBFWQT010000418.1:0-6493 GCA_050249295.1 Planctomycetota bacterium | reverse complement strand
GTGGTTCCACATCTCGTCGGCAATGGACGTGATCAACAAGGATGCGACGCCGGCGGTGGACTGGCGCGGCGCGTCGGTGCGCGTTGGCAAGCAGCCCGAGGGCAGCCTCTCCACGTGGTGGGTCGGTACCAGCGACGTGATCGCGGTCGAAGCGGTGCGTCGCGGCGACGACTCGCTGGTGGTGCGCGCCGCCGGCCCGACGCGCTTCGATGGCAGCAAGGAGGATGACTGGCTGACCGGGATCGAGCGCATCGGCGAGCAACCGCTGCGGCCGGGCCGGCGCCAGCGCATGGGCGGCATTCCGGTCAGCATCGGCACAATCCAGGATCGGTTCTCCGACGACCGGATCAGCTCGCCGGTGCGCATCGTCGTCGAGTTCAGCGACCTGTGGTCGACATACAACGGCGGCGTGAACATCGGCCTCGTGCCGCTGCTGCCGTCGCGCATCGACGCCGACGGCAACGATCTCGACATCTCCGGTTCCGGAATGACGATGCACATCAACAATCGTGGCGACTCCGGCGTGCACACCCAGTTGCTCGCCGGCGTGCACACCGAGTCGATCGATGCGACCCGCATGCGCGCGATGATCGACCTGTTCCCGTCGCTGGGCATCCGCCGCGTGACGGTCGTGGAGGCGCGCACCGGGCGCGTGCTCGGTCGCTCGGCCGACGAGTGGAACGGCGACACGCGCCGCTGGCCCACCTGGCTGCTCGGCATCGGTCCGCGTTCGGCGCAGGCCACCGAACTGCGCATCCATCGCATCGCGCTCTACGGCGTGGCCGAGGTGTACAAGCCGGACGACGTCGGGATCGCGGCGGTGCTGGGCACACGGCCGGCGCTGGCGATGCAGTCGCGCGCGATGCGCCTGCGCATGGAGAACCTGCGCGACGCGGCGTCGGACGAGCTGCTCGAACTGGCCGCGCTCTACACGGCGTCGTCGGAGTCGACGACAAACGAAAGGTTGCGCACCGCCGCGCTCGACATGGCGTAGCGGATGACAATCGAGGCCGCGATCGCACGGGGCGGTGGCGACCCCGTGGAGACCGGCGCGCGCGTGGCCGAGCTGGTGGACGGCGGCGGGTACAACGTGAGCGACCTTGCTCGCCTGGTCGCATCGTGGCCGACCGACATCGGCACCCTCGAAATCGTCGGCGAGGTGTTCCTGCGTTGCTTCCATCGCGACCAGTCGCCGACCGACGCCATCAACTGGCTGCAGGGCACCCTGTCCAGGGGCGGCCCCGATCCGACGATCGCCGTCGCGGCGATTGCCGTCGGCGCGCAGCTGGCCTCCCGCGACCCGCGCTTCGCCCCGGCGCCGGCGATCTCGGCCGGTCTGGCGGTCACGCGATTCAACCGCTCCGCGCTCGAGGTCTTCATCTTCGGCGCGTTCGCGGCATTCACCGATCGGCTCGACGCGCGGGCGATCCGCGGCGACGAGTTGCTCAACGGGGCGCGCATGCTCGCGCTGTCGGAGACCCACCGCTTCCAGACGATGGCCCAGACCTTCTCCGACGCCGATGCCGCCGGCTACGCCGAGATCAATCCGCTGATTCCGGTGCACTACCGGATGGGCGTGATGCGCCGTCGAGAGATGGACGCCACGCAGCAGCGCTTCGAGGCGCTCGCCATCGGACAGTGAAAAGCCAGCCGTTCAGGGGCTCCGGAGGCGCATCGTGCCAGCTCGACGGTGTCCCGCGGGGCCGCCGACCCGTGCCCCGATTCCGACCATTTCGCGCGTCGCGGGCGTGTCACCCGTGAGATAACCGCGCACCACGCACGCCGACAGAATCGTCATCGCATCCACCATGACCGTCACTGCCACGCGCGGAAACATCGCCACCTGCCTGTCCGAAATCGCCACGGCGCAGCCGTACGCGCGCGCTATCGTGGTGCCCGCCGGGCGCGATGCACTCGGCCGCCGCACCTGGACGCAGTTGAACTTCCAGCAACTCAACGCCGAAGTCGACGTGCTCTGCTACGCGCTGCGCGACGCCGGCATCACGCGCGGCATGCGCACGTTGATGGCGGTCAAGCCCGGCATCGAATTCGTCGCGCTGACCTGGGCGCTGTTCCGGCTCGGCGCGATCCCCGTGCTGATTGACCCCGGAATGGGCCGGGCCGGCCTGTTCCACGCGATCAAGCATGTGCAGCCCGAAGCGCTGATCGCGATACCGGTGGCGCACGCCGCGCGACTCACCGTCGGCCGCAGCGCGTTCGCCAGCGTGAAGATCAACGTCACCGTCGGCCGTCGCTGGTTCTGGGGCGGGCCGACCTACGCCAGCATGCTGCAGCGCGGCGCGATGCTCGGCGGCGGCGTGCACTACCCGGCCGCCGACACGAAGCCTGACGACACCGCCGCGATCCTCTTCACCACCGGCAGCACGGGCCCGGCCAAGGGCGTCGTCTACAAGCATCGCGTGTTCGACGCGCAGGTGCAGATGCTGCGCGAACGCTTCGGCATCGGCCCCGGCGACATCGACCAGCCGGCGTTCCCGCTGTTCGCGCTGTTCTCCAACGCGCTCGGCGCAACCGTCGTCATCCCCGAGCTCGACGCCTCGCGCCCGGCCACCGTCGATCCGGCCCTGTGGATGGAGTCGATCCGCAGCCAGGGCGTGACCTTCTCGTTCGGCTCGCCCGCCATCTGGAAGCGCGTCGTCGAGTACGCGAAGGCGGCGAGCGAGCCGATCATGCCGTCGCTGCGCCTGGTGTTGATGGCCGGCGCGCCGGTGCCACCGTCGCTGTTTGCCGGTGTGCGCGAGATCGTCAGCGAGGAGTGCGAGATCGTCTCGCCGTATGGCGCGACCGAGTGCCTGCCGGTCAGCACCGTCACGGACAAGGAGATCCTCGGCGGCCTCGGCGACAAGACGCGCGCCGGTCGCGGCATCTGCGTCGGCAAGCCGTTGCCCGGCATGCAGGTCGCCATCATCCGCATCGACGACGGGCCGCTGCGCACCTGGACATCGGACCTGCCGCGCTCGCACGGCGAGGTCGGCGAGATCTGCTTCAAAGGGCCGGTGGTCACCGAGGAGTACTACAAGCTGCCCGGCCCGACCGACCTCGCGAAGATCAAGGCCGACGACGGCAGCATCTGGCACCGCATGGGCGACGTGGGCCGGCTCGACGAGGATGGCCGGATCTGGTTCTACGGTCGCAAGGCGCATCGCGTGGTGATCGGCGAGGGTGCCGGCGGCGACACGTGGTTCACCATTCCGTGCGAGGCGATCTACAACAACCACCCGTCGGTGGCCCGTTCGGCGCTGGTCGGCGTGGGTGTCGGCCAGTACCGCCGGCCGGTGATGATCTGCGAGCCGGTGCCCGACAAGTACCCGCAGACTCCGGAGGCGATCGGCAAGCTGATGGAGGAACTCGGCAAGCTCGGCAAGTCGAGCAAGCTCACCGAGGACATCGCCGTGGTGCTGATCCACCCGTCGTTCCCGGTGGACTACCGCCACAACGCGAAGATCATCCGCGAGGAACTGGCCGTGTGGGCGACGCAGCAGCTGAAGTGACGCGAATCGCGAGGATCGTGTCCGCAAATCGGCCACCAGAAGCGGCCCGCGCGGTTGTACGAGAGGCGATCCCGACTACACTGTGAGGCACTGCAACAACGCAGTCCCCTGCCCCGGTGACTCATGCTGTGTCTGCGCCACATCGCCGTTCTGGTTCTGCTCCTCGTTCTGCCTTCGACGGTCGCGTTGGCACAGGGTGGTCCGGGAGCCCGCAAGGACTATGCCGCGTGCGCCGGCCTGGAGAGCAAGCTGCGCAACGGTCCGACCGACGCCGATCGCAAGGCCGCGGCCGACGAGTTGTACTTCATCGAGAAGGGTGACTGGAATCTGCGCAACGTCCTGGCCGACAAGGCCGCGCCGATCAGTGCGCGCAAGATCGCGTTCGACACGATGAAGCGGATGGCCGACGACGGCTACGCCGGGGTCGATACGTGGCACATGATGATGCTGATGTCGACGGCCGAGGAGCCGACCGAGATCCGCCTCTACGTGATCGAACACTTCGACGGCGGTCTGCAGTTCCACAGCAGCACATCGATCAGCGGCCTGATCAAGACGGCGAAGAACGACCCCGACGCCAGCATCCGCAAGGCGATGCTCGACCTGCTGGATCGTCGCGGGGAGGCCGGGCACATGGATCTCGAGGAGCGGATGCCGCTGCTCGACGACCGTGAGCCGGTGCTGCGCGCCCTGGCGGCGCGCGCGTTCACCTACAGTCAGGACGAGAATTCGCCACTGGCCACGAAGCTGACCACCATGTTGCAGCGCGACCCGGATGGCCGCGTGCGCGCCGGCGCGGTCGTGGGTCTGGCGCACATTGTGCGCGACGACACGAAGCGACCGGAACTGCTTCGCAAGGCGATGAAGGACTCCGACGCGCGCGTCCGGCTCGCCGTGATGAAGCAGATCGGCAAGCTGTTTGATGCCAACATCGGCAGCCAGGCCGGGCTGTACGCCGACGACGCGATTGCGGCACTGGGCGATAGTGACGCGCAGGTGCGCGCCGAGGCCGGGAAGCTGATCGCGCGTCTGCCGAATGTGCCGACCGACAAGCTGGCCCGCGCAATGGGCGCCGGGCTCGGCTCCGACGACCCCGAGGCTCGCGCCACGTCCGCCCGCGCGATCGGCGCATGCGGCAAGGACGGCGAGAAGTTCCGCGCCCGGCTGATCGAGCTGCTGGCCGACGCCGATGTGCGCGTCCGCGCCGGGGCGGCCGAGGGTCTGGCCGGTCTCGGTGGCGACCTGAGCGCGCAGGTAGCGCGCGCCACGCAGTTGCTGGCCGAGAGCGACCCCGCGGTGAAGGTCGGCGCAGCCATGCTGCTGGGTGCCGCCGGTGAGTCCGCCAGCGGATCGGCCGACGCGTTGTTCAGTGCGGCGAGCCACAGCGACGAAGCGGTGCGCGGCGCCGCGATCGAAGCGCTGGCCCGCATCGGCGTTCAGCCGCAGCGGACAGAATCGTTGATCCGGGACGCATTGGGGCGCTCTGGCCTCGAAATCCAGTACCGCAGCGCCATTCGCGCGGCCGGCTGGCTGCCGACCGGCGGGAGCTTCGTGCGCGATGTGATCGACGTGCTGCACGAGCATGTCAAGCCGTCGCCAGCGTTGGCCGCCGACTGCGTGGCCACGCTGCAGCGCATGTTCGAGCGCCGGCCCGAGCTGGTGGTGGCCGTCGGTAGTAGCTTCTCGG
Organism: Planctomycetota bacterium; assembly: GCA_050249295.1. GTDB lineage: Bacteria > Planctomycetota > UBA8742 > SKZP01 > SKZP01 > JBFWQT01. The sequence goes on along the minus strand of JBFWQT010000418.1, from coordinate 1,294 downwards.
GCGGCGAGCCCTACAAGTGGATGGTGCGCTGGGCGGTTCGCTCGGCGGGTCCGTCTGGTGTTACGCCGGTGGTGAATCATCTGCGTACAGCCACCGGCCACATCAACACATCCGGCATCGGCACCACGGCGCCGCTGCTGCTATTCCTCGGGCCGCCCACCAGTGAGGCCGTGGAGGTGCTGGCCTCCCGCGTGCCGAGCGCGCTTTCCCGCGAGCACTACACCAGCATCTACTGGATCCTCAGCGTCTGGGGTCCGGCGGCGAAGTCCGCGCTGCCGCAGTTGCTCGATGCGTTCCACAACCATCCGACGCCAGAGGCGCGGCCCGGTGCCCTGAAAGCCGCCGCCGCTGTGGTGGAGAAGCCCGGACACCCCGACGTCATGGCGGCGATTGCCGAGGCGCTCGAGTCCGACGACAAGGCCATGCGGCGCGCCGCGCTGGACATTCTGAAGCGGCACCTCGAGACCAGGCCGTCCGACGAGATCTGCCAGCGCGTTGATCGGTTGCTCGACTCCAGCGACGTCGAGGTGCGCAGCGACGCGCTGATCGTGCTCGCCTACATCGGAGACGGCCGAACGTCCGTGCCGCACATCAAGCAGGTCTTCCCGATGAAGCCCAACGAGACGCTCGCGGCAGCCTTGTTCCAGCTGGGCAGTGACAAGCGCGGCAACCAGGCCGCCATCAGCGGGTTCTTCACGTCGAAGACGCCGAAGGAGCGACTGCAGATGGCATGGTCCGCCGTGATTCTGGACAGCCGCAACGGCAAGATCTTCAACCGCGAGGTCAAGGCGTTGCTCACGGACGAGTATCACGACGTGCGCCTCGCCGCCGCCAGCGTCCTGGTGTGGTGGGGCGACAAGAACGACCCGCGCGACGCGATGAAAACGGTGATGGACCTGCTGCGGGATCCTGCCGTGACCACGCGCCGGATGGCCGCCGACTGGTTGGCCACCAGCGCGGTCAGCCGGGCTGTAGTGGCCGATGCCTTCCAGGAGGTTCACGCGGCGATGGAACGCGAGACCGACCTCGAGACGCGCCACAGCCTGCAGCTGGCAGTCGCGCGGGCGCAGGCCGACCGTGCGGACCTCAAGGCGGATCCGGTCAAGCCGGGCCCCGGCGCGAATCCGGCGGACGCCGACCCCGCCGACCCTGCACCGGCTGACCCGGCACCCGCCGATCCGGCACCCGCGGCGGGCGACTACCCGAAGGGCTCTCCGGAGTTCGATCGCTTCATCGAGGTGCTGGCCGAGGTCGTGCCGCGCGGCCACCGGGCGAGTCGCACGGCCGGATCGGT
>JBFWQT010000417.1:0-6495 GCA_050249295.1 Planctomycetota bacterium | reverse complement strand
GGATCGTCGACGCGGCCGGCAGCGACCACGCGACGTCGCCGGCGATCGCGCGGATGGTTGCGCGGCTGGCGCGCACGCGCATCACGCTGCACTCGCGGAGCATCAGCGTGCTGCGTGCGCTGACCAGTTGCCTCGCGGCCGCGGGCGTCAGCTACATCGTGGCGCCGGCGCTGACCCGCGACTTGCTCGACCGGCATCCCGCAATCGACGTCCACCAGGAGCCGCTGCAGAACGTGCTCGACAGCCTCCAGCGGCACGGCATGTTCCAGCTTGTGCCGACGCGTCAGGGCCACCTGATGGTGGTGAAGCAATCGCCGGGCCGCGATGGCCAGGCGTTCGAGACGGTTCGCACCTGCGTGCGCGACCTGCTCGCGCCGACCTCGTCGTGCGTGCTGCCGGACCCGGCGACGAGCACGCGCGCCGATGGTCTCGAGCCGGGCGTGAAGCTGCGGAGAGCCATCGCGCACGTGAGCGAGCTGTCGCCCGACATCGTCGAGTGCGCGGGCTATCGCATCGAGTACGCGGTGCCGGATGCGTCGCAACCGGGGCCGGATCTGGCCGCGCTGCGCGAGCGGAAGCAATCGCTGGTCTGCGCGTCGTGGCGGCTTGTGGATGTGACTGACGACGCGCTGCGCCAGTCGCTCGTGTCGTCGCCGGGCCGCGTGCTGTCGGCCGACGAGCAGGCCGCGATGGTCGATGGCCAGCGCGTGCGCACGCTGCGCGCCGGTGCACAGACGATGCTGGTGGCGCGCGCGGCCGGGTCGTTCGCCGGCCGGTTGTTGCCCGGGCCGGACCACGATGGCGTGCCGCGCATGGCGTTCGCCGGGCTGCAACTCGCCTGGAAGTCATCGGCCGCGACTCGCAGTTCCCCGGCGCGGCTCGACATCAGCTGTTCGCTCGACCAGCCATCGATCGGCCGCTGGCAATTCCGTCAGACCCTGAGCATCACCGCCGCGGCCGACGGGTGGATGGTGATGCCGTCGCCCGACCTGCGGCCGATGCCGGATGCCGTGCCCGATCCGTCGCCCGGCCACAACGCCGCCCGCGCGCCGCTGTTGCTCGTGCGCGTCCGAACCATGTCCCCGCTCGTGAGCCTGCCCGGAGAACGTCGATGACGCCTCGCCACCTGATGCTGATGCTGATCACTCTCGCCGCGGTACTCGGCTCGCATGACGTGCCGGCGCAGGATCCGCCGGCCGCCTCGCCCGCGGCGGGTCCGCTCGAGACGCTCAGGGCAACGCGGATGACGCTGGTGCGCGACCGCATTCCGGTGATGGAGCTGCTGACCACGATGGCACAGCGCGCCGGCGTGCCGGTCGTCGTGTCGTCGGAGCTCGGCGACGAGCTGTCCGATGGCGACTACGCGGTGGCGCTCGCGGCCACCGACGTCGCGATCGGCGAACTGCTCGAGGCCGTGCTGCACATGGTCAGTGCGGTGGCGGTGGAGCGCGACGGCGCGGTGCTCCTGTGCTTCGACTACGAACAAGGCGAGAGCGACCGCGTGTCGCGCGTCTACGACGTGAGCGACCTGATCCGCCCGGCACGTGACGAGTACGGCGTGCGACTCGGCCCGCAACCGCCATCGTTCGCGGAGCCCGGCGACGACCAGGAGCAGCCGGAGCCGCTCGACGTGGACGTGCTGGACGACCAGATCTCGCGGTTGTTCGACGAGGTGGCGTTCGAGTGGACCTGCCGGCACGTCGGCCACACGCTGCTGGTGGTGGCTCCCGAGGCCGGTCATCGGATGGTCGCCGGGATGCTCGAACGGCTGCGCGCGCAACTCGTCTCGCTGCGCATCGACACCTCGACCTGGCAGATCACGGCCGATGCGTGGCGCGAGGTGGCCGGCGGACATGGCGGGCTGCTCGACGACGCGGCGCTGCAACGCCTCGCCGCGCTGCCGGCCGAACGTGCGCGTTGTGTCGACCGGCAGCGCGCGACCGGCGCGAACTGGCAACGAGTCCGCGCCGGCTTCACCTCGGCCGTGCAATGGCGCAACTCGGTCCGGTCGGTCGCAACCAGCGGGCAGTCGGCGCCCCCGGTGGCCACCCACTCCGACCAGACCACCTACGTCGGCCGTTCGCTGGCAGTCCGCAGCATCTCGAGTGTCGACTCCGACCGCATCCTGGTGGACGTCGTCGACGACGCCGCGTCGGTCGCCAACATCGACCCCGCGACGCCGGCCGGCACTCCGCAGTTGCCGCGCTTCCGTTCGCAGCTGACCTCCACGCGGCTGGCGATACCGGACGGCGGCACGATGGTGCTGGCCGGCGAGCTCTGGCCCGGCGCAACACTCCCCTCGCTCCCGGCCGCGACCGACGACAACGCGCCCACGCTCGTATTGATCTCGGCGCACCGCACCATCGCTGGCCGATCCAGCCCGGACCCGGTCGCCGACCGCCGCAACAAGCTGCTCGCGATGGCCGATCGACTCGCGGCCACGCGCGTGAATGTGCACGTCGAGAGCACGCCCGTGGAGGCGGTGTTGCGCACGATGCTCGGTGGCACCGGCATGTCGTCGCTCGTGTCGTCGCGGCTGATGGAGTGCGACGCGCAGGACCGCGCCGTGTCGCTCGACGCCGATGGCGCATCGGTGATCAGCCTGCTGCGCCAGATGAGCGCCGCACTCGACTACACCTTCAGCCTCTACCCCGGCAACCTGATCGCCGTCGGCGAGGACGACGAACTCCGCCCGGCAATGTGCGAAGACACGCTCGACGTCAACGATCTGATCGCGCCGCCGCGCACGTCGACGGGGCGCTCCGCGCCGCCGGCGTTGCTCGACCCCGAAGAGTCGTCGGAGTTCCCCGACGACCTCGACGAGGAGGACCCGGTCATGCTCGACGACCTGCAGAACCAGCTGGAGGAGTCGGTCGAACCGGACGGCTGGGGCGGCGGCTCCGTCAGCGACGCGCCGCTCGGCCGGCTGCGCCTGGTGCACGGCGATCCGACCGTGTTGCTGCGCGCGCGCCGGTTGATTGATGCGCAGCGGGCCACGATCAACTGCAACGTCTGCGTCGAGTGGGAAGTCCGCACGATCACCGATGCGCCGGTGATGCGCGCGCTCGAGGACGCGGACGCCGTGGATGATGCGCTCTACCAGCGTGTCGTGGCCGGCTCGTCGTTGCAGCGCAGCGGCCTGCTGGGCCTCCCGGCCGGTCAATTCGGATTCACCTGCTCGGGCACGTGGCACGCCGAGGCGATCACCGCATCGGGCAGCTCGACGTCGTCGCAGTCGGCGGACGGCGCGCAAACGCTGTGGCAGCAGACGCACGTGCGCTTCGGCCACGAGGGCATGATCATGGAATTGCGCCCGGTGCCGCTGCCCGGTGGCCAGTCAATCCAGCTCGGCATCCGCATGAGCCTCGGTGAGCAGCGCGACGCCAGCAGCGAGTTGCTGCAGCACGAGGTTCGCGGGACGATCACGTTGGCTCCCGGCAGCCGTGTGGTGGCCGCGTTCCTGCCGGCCAGCGGTGCGGGCCACGGGCGCGTGCTGCTGTTGCGCGCGTCGACGATGTGATGTGGCCGGAAACGGCCGAGGCCGCGTGGTGCAGTGGCGGGCGCCACCGCACCACGGGCCGGCGTAGTGATCGCGCGTCAGGGTGTGCGCTTCCGACGTGCGACCACCATCACGGCCAGCAGCGCCAGCAGCCACCACCCGCTCGCGGTGTCTGCCGGACCGCCGACCGAACAACCTCCACTGGCCGGAGGCGGAGGAGGCGGCGTGGCCGCCACATCGAACGAACTGCTCGTGGTGGTCAGTGCGCCCGCCGTGAAGCTCAGCGTGTACGAGCCGACCGTATCCGCGCCGAGGTTGGTCCACGTCACGCGGCCCAGCGCCGCCTTGACCACGGCCGTGCCGGTGAGCGCGGCACCCGACGGCGCGGTGACAATCGCGGCCGTCGTGTTGGTGACGTTGTTCGCCCACACGCGCTGGCCGTTGGCGTCGCGGAACTCCACCACCGGCTGCGTGCTGAACGCCGTGCCCGGCGTGCCGCCGGCCGGCTGCGTGATCATCGCCAGCTGGGTTGCGAGGCCGTGCAGCTCCAGCGTGGAACTGATCGGCAGACCGACCTGCACGTTGCCATTGCTCTCGGTCAGGCCGAGCGGCGGCAGGATCATCAGTCGCAACTGGCCGCGCTTGCCGGCAATCGTGGGGGCAAACGTGATCAGCACGCCGTACGAGCGCGATTCTGTCGCGGCCAGCACCTCGGCTCCCGGCGTGAACGACACCGTTGTGCCGGCCGGGGTGGTGATGGTCTGCAGGATCGAGTCGCCGTCGGCGCCTGCGTACGAGCCGTTGGCGTTTGCGTCGTAGTAGAGGCGCATGTTCGCGATGTCGCCGATCGCCAGGCCATCCAGCGTGAGCGTCACCGAGAACTGCGCGACCGACGACGTGCCCGCATCGGCCGTCAGCGTGAAGTTGAACGCGCGCTGGTCCGACGTCGCGGAGTTGTAGGCGCCACCCGGCTGCGCGCCGTTGAGCGCGACTGTCAGCGAATCCACGCCCTCGACCCAGATCACGTTCGACGCCGCAACCGTGCCGTCGCCATCGTTGGCCTCGGCCGTCGCCGCGTTGATCGTCACACCGGCCGCACCGAAGTTGCTGTTCACGCCGGCGCGGAACGTCAACGGCTTCACACCCTTCACCAGGCGATCGGCGGCGCCGAGGCCGACCGAGCCGTCGAAGTGGTTGTTGTCGCAGGTCAGGATCGACGCGTTGTCGAGGTTGCTGACGTCGAGGTGCGTGCCGCCGGCCTGCCCGTTGATGAACGTGCAGCTGTGCAGCACGGCCAGCGTGCCGCGCATCACCACGCCCGACGCGTCGTGATTCTGGAACGTGGTGCCGGCTGTGCGCAGCCCGATGCCGGCCAGCGTGATGGTCAGGTCGCCGGCCGTCATCGCCGTGACAGTCGATCCGTAGATCGTCACCAGGCCCGCCGAGGTGTCGGTGAGCATCGTCCACGCGCCGGTGCCGGTGAGCGTGCTGTCGGTTACGGTCAGCGTGGCCCACAGACCGACGTTGAAGCCCGACCCGTCGCCGAACGTCAGCGTGCTCGACACGATGTACGCCTTGCCGCCTTCGTGAATGAGCGACGGCGTGTTGCCCTGGCTCAGGTCGAAGTCGATGCCGTCGTCGAAGACGATGCTGCAGGCGTTGAGGTACAGCGTGCCGCCGGCGCCGCCCGCCGACGAGTCGCCGCTTTCGACGGTGAAGCCGGTGTGGACCGTCATCGTCAGCCCACGCAGATCGAGCGTGCCGGCGTTCGACTCAGTGCCGGCGGTGCCGTCGTTGTTGTCGCCCTGGACGAGCACACTGCTGACCTGCAGCGTGCCGTTCCATGCCGACTTCGGCTCGACGACCAGCAGATTGGCGCTGGTCGGGGTGCTGCTCGGCACCTGGCGCACTTCCAGGCCGCGCATCGTGACCGCGCCATCGCCGAGCAACGCATTCACGCTCCACGCCTCGCTCGAGATGCCGTCGCCTGCCACCAGGTCGAACGTGCTGCTGCCGAACGACGCCGCGGTGGTCTGCGCCGTGAGGTCGAGCGTGTCCATCAGGCGCATCCGGCCGGTGACGGTGATCGGCGCGTCCGGCGAGACCTCGCTGATCATGAACAGCGACCCGACGGTGCCCTCGAACGCGAGCGTCTGCGCCGAGCCGCGCACCAGGCGGACCTGCGCCTTGAGGTTGTTGGCCGGGTTCGGCGACGCGATTGCGTTCGCGTAACCGGCGCTGCCGCCGAAGTCGAGCGTGGCGCCGGTGAGCGTGTGCTTGCCCTCGCCGAAGCGATACTGCCCGCCGTCGGCAACGATGTCGCCGGTGATCGTGATGTCGGCGAGGCCGCCCGGGTTGCCGCCATTCTCGTACGCGCCGAACGATCCGCCGAACAGGCGCACGTCCTTGCAGGAGAATGTCGAGCCGTCCATCACCTCGTAGTAGACGTTGGCGGCCGTCTGGATCGCGCTGCCGAAGGCGACATCGCCGACGATGCGCTGGCCGGCAAAGGCGTACGTCGTGTCGAGGAACACCGTCTTGCAGTCGACCGTCAGCGTGCCGGTGTTCTGCAGCGCCACCTGGATGGCGCTCTCGCGTGAGCCGAGGAACGACATGTTCACGTCGGAAAAGTCGGCCGTGCCGGAGTTGATCAGCGCGTGCAACTCGATCAGGTCGGCCACGCCGGAGTCGATGCCGAACGTGCCGCCGGCGTCGACGGTGATCTTGCCGAAGCGCAGCAGCGTGAACTTGCTCGCCGACTGCGTGACGTTGAGCGTCTCGCCGTTGATGATGTGCAGGTTCACCTGGGTGAGGTCGAGCGAGACGTTGTCGGCCGCGGCCTCGATGGTGCCGTCGAGCTGGATGTCCCAGTAGCGGATCTGCCCGCTGCGCAGCGCAGTGCGGCCGTCGAGCGACGCGTTGTCTTCGGTGAAGGTGATGTTGCCGCTGATGCCGGCGTCGAACGAGTCGCCCGGGCCGCCCACGCTGTCGAGCAC
>JBFWQT010000416.1:0-6536 GCA_050249295.1 Planctomycetota bacterium | reverse complement strand
TCTCGCCCTGTTGCTCGCGCTCTCGCTTGCCGATCGTCACGCCCGCCTCGCCGCATCCGACGCGCGGCCCCAGGTTACCAACACTCCCCCGCCGGTCAATGTCTGACAGGCGTTCGTCCACGGTCTCCTAACGCAAGAGCCGCCTGCTGCGCAGGCTCCGGAGGGGTTTGCGCGCTCGTGACCCCGGGTTCCGCGCGAAGCGCGCTGCACCCCGGGGCTAGCGCAAGAGCCGCCTGCTGCGCAGGCTCCGGAGGGGAAGGTGCGCGCCACCCGGACCCCGGGTTCCGCGCTGCGCGCTGCACCCGCGGCTAGCGCAAGAGCCGCCTGCTGCGCAGGCTCCGGAGACGATAGACCTGCACTGCACGCGTCAGCGCACGTCGACATCGCGCGCCGAGATGATCACCTCGCTGCGGGCAATGACCCGCGCGCGCTCGTCGGCCAACGCCGCGACCCGCGGATCCGCTCGCCAGGCGGCAAGGGCCGCGTCGGTCGCAATCCGAAGCACGTGCACCTCATCACATTCGCCGTCGGCACCGCCCACCCGCCGTGGCTCGAACGCCGCCACCACCTCGCCGCCGTGCTCGCCGAACAGCGCCAGCGCCCGCCGCTCGTAGTCACGGAAGGCCGCGTCCAGGCCGGGGGCGATCCAGAGCCGGGCGACGATCGTGATCACAGGCCGGACGGCGGCGGGAGCGGGCCGCGCTCCTTGAGCTTGGCCTTGAGCCGTTGCTCGACCAGCGCCGGCACGAACGCGCTGATGTTGCCGCCGGCCGCGGCCGAGCCCTTGATCAGGCGCGACGAGATGAACGAGTACTTCAGGCTGGCCATGATGAAGACCGTCTCGACGTCCGGCGCGAACGTACGGTTGGTCATCGCCATCTGGAACTCGTACTCGAAGTCGCTCATCGTGCGGATGCCACGCAGCAGCGTGCGCGACTGGCGGGCCTGCACGTAGTCGACAATCATGCCGCGGAACGTGTCGACCTTGACGTTGGGAATGTGGCCGACGACGGCCTCGATCATCTCGAGGCGCTCTTCCATGCTGAACAGCGCGGTCTTCGACTCGCTGACCGCGACGGCCACGATGAGGTGGGTGAAGAGCCGGGCGCCGCGCTCGATGACGTCGAGGTGGCCGAAGGTGATCGGGTCGAAGGAGCCGGGATAAACGGCGATCATGCAGGCGTTCGGGTAGTCGGCGACGACGTGCCGGTCCACACTAGCACACCCGCGGCTGTTGCGTTCGCCGGGCGCCGCGTCAGTCAATCAATCGGTCAATCGAGATGCAGCGGGTCATGCGCGTTGCCGCCTCGGCCGCGCGCCTTGACCACGAACGACGCGACGACGGCGATTGATGAGACCACCACCAGGCACGCACCCGCCACCAGCAGCCAGAAGCCGGACTGGCCGTCGGGTGGAAGCGGTGACGTGGTGAGGATCGTGGTGAGGATCGTCGCGTGCCACATCGCAGCTGTTCCAACAGGGATGCGGCAGGAATGTCACACATCCCACCGGGTTGAACAAGCTGGAGTCGCGAATCGACAGGCGTCAGACGGGGCCGCCTCTGGAATGAGAAAAACGCATGATCGGCAGACGCCCGGAGTTTGGTACCGTCCCGGCGTCAATGTCCCGAACGTCCACCCCGGCTCCATACGAGAGGGAATCCCACATGATGCGTACGCTGAGCATCTGCATGTTGATGGTCGCGGCGGCCGCGCTGATCGCGGGCTGTAGCGAGACCGACAAGAAGAACCTGGCCAACGACGCTGGCAAGCAGGCCGCCAACTCGGCGATCGACGCGGCCACCAACCAGGGCAGCAACGACGGCAACACCGGCGAGACGGCCGAGAAGCCGCCGGTGCGCAAGTACCGCTTCACCTACAACACGCGCATCCCGGCCGGCGACGGCACGAAGGAACTGCGCATCTGGGTGCCGCTGGCGATGAAGGATGCCGGCGTGCAGGAAGTCGCCGACGAGAAGATCGAGGTCATGCCGGCCGGTATCAACCACAAGGTCACGACCGACAAGTGGGGCAACCGGATGATCTACGTCGCGGTCGCCAACCCGACCGAAGAGATCAAGATCAGCTGGAGCGCCACGATCAGCCGCTGGGAAGACTGGGGCCAGGGCAGCCTGCCGGACAACGACCGCTGGAAGCAGTCCGACAAGCTGATCAACCTTGACGACGCGAAGGACATGGTCGGCAAGCTCGGCCTCGAGGGCAAGGACGAGGGCGACAAGGCCAACGTGATCTACGCCGACGTGCTCGACAACATGAAGTACGACAAGAGCGGCCAGGCGTGGGATCCGGCCACGATGACCGGCTGGGGCGGCGGCAGCTACAAGCACGCCACCACGGTGTGCGAAGGCAACTGCACCGACTTCCATGCCCGCTTCATGGGCATCGGCCGCGCGAGCGGCATGTCGGTCCGCTTCACGATGGGCATCCCGATGAAGACGGACGCCAAGGGCACCTACAACAGCTATCACTGCTGGGCGCACTGGTACAACCACAAGACCAACAAGTGGATCCCGGTCGACATCTCGGAAGCCGACAAGGTTGCCGAGAGTGACCCGGACCGCGCGAAGTGGTTCAACGGCCACCTGTGCTGCAACCGCCTCGCGCTGAGCGTCGGCCGCGACGTGACGCTCGAGCCGAAGCAGAAGGGCGACGCGCTGAACTACTTCGTGTTCCCGTACGCCGAGGCCGATGGCAAGTCGGTCAAGCTGGCGAAGGACGCGAACTGGGACTTTGCGTACGAGAACGTCGAGTGAGTCGCTGACTCGCCGACGAACTCCTGACGGACAACGCACAACGGCCCGCCGTGACGAGAGTCATGGCGGGCCGTTCGCATGGTGGTTGTGCGGGTGAGGCGGGCGCGATGCGCGTCGACGCTCATTCTATCGTGTCGGGAAGGAGCATGACCTCGCGCTGGAAGCGTTGCGCCACGAAGTGGAAGCTGATCTGGCACTCGATCCCGCATCGGGTGATGTGGTCGTACCAGAGGTCATTCAGTTCGAGGATGCGCGGGTGCCGCATGTTGCGCAGGATGGCAGACGTCCAGAACAGCGTGTCGCACTCCGCCCGGTAGCCGCTCGCGAGTTCGCGCGAAATGTACTCTCCGGTCTGCAGGCGCTGGATCCGGTACCGCTGATGGCTCATCGCTTCCGAAAACTCGTGCAGCACGTTTGGCGGAAGGAACGGATGACGTCGCAATGCGAGCGCAGCACCAGTCGCCGTCATGGCGTCTATGAAGCCGGGAATCCGGCTGCAGTTCACCGCCTTCTTGTCGTCGATGTAGAACAGGAACTCGAAGTCCGCGAGTTCTTCGAAGACTTCCGGTTTTGCCTTCGCCAGCTTGGCCTGCGTTGCGGACACCACGGGGTCAGCGGACTCCTCAACGTCGAGCCGGATCGGCGTCCAGCCGGACTTGTGGGCCTGCTTGAGGGCGTCGGCATTGTTCGATATGAAGAAGTGCGGCGTTCGTCTGGACACTTTTCCGCGCCGCATCGTGCGGTTGTCGCGCGTTCCGCAATAAGTCGAGTACACCGCAATCCGCGACTTGTCCGATTCGCTCATCAATGCCTCTACCAACCGGGCCGATGATGGGGATTGTACCCGAGTGAGTGCCGGTGCGGTTCCGGATGTCTCTTGTACGCTGCCGCCCGACCAGGCCCGCACCCGAACGGTCGTCCCGGCCTGGCCGTTCTCGCTCACTACAGCGATCACAAGTCCTTGTCCCATCAAAGCAGCCCTCCGGGCGAGCCGGGGGTGTAAGCCCCCGGAGTCTGGTACTGAGGCGAGCCCTCGGCGCCACCAGGTCCGCGCCACCAACAGAGTCATGTGCTGGTCCCAGAACCAGACTCCGGGGGCATACACCGATTGGCGCTAACTAAGAGCCGCGAGCGCAAGCGAGCGGGGCCCCGTTGGGGGTCAGGCCTGCAAGCCCACCGTTTGAACGCTGACAAGCGCGTTCACGATACTTCCACGGTTGATCCGCAGACCCGGGGCCCCCGCAGCCCGCTCGCTCGCGCTCGCGGCTCTTGTTTTAGGACGACAGCGCGGGTTTCACTTGAAGACATTGGAGCACTTGCGGGCACGGCTTGCCGGGCGGCCTGCACGGCGGAGCTTGCGCAGGCGCGTCTGCCGGTGACAGCGGGATGCGGTGGCGTTGCGGCGATGATCGTACTCGATCTCGCGTTGCAAACGGCGCAGCTTCGCGCGGCGCGCCGACCACGGCTCGTCGCCGAGTTGCGCCTCCACCACCTGCTTCACCTGCTCGACGCTCCAGTGTGGAGAGCCCCCTTTTCCGACCGCAGTCGCCGCGTCTGCGTGGCGAGGAACAGCAGGCTCGCGATGCTCAGTACCAGATGCCGGCGCAGCCCGATCCACGTCCGCAGTTCGTAGTCGTTGATGCCGACCTGCTGTTTCGCATCACGGAAGCAGCGTTCGATGTGCCAGCGACCGAACGCCGCTTCGATCAGCTGCGACACGTCGGCATCGGCCGGCGCGTTACTCAGGAAGTACTTCCGCATCTCGTTCAGGCCGTGCACCGCCACGATCAGCCACTGCGGCTCGGCCTCCGGCAGCCGGTCGCGGCTCGGCCAGAAGCGCTCGACGCGCACGTCCCATACCTGCGGCCCGCGCTGCGTGTCCTTCACATCCCACTGCATCCACGTCGTCGGATCGGCCCGCCGAGCCGCGTCGTCGTCGGTGGCAAGACCGCGCACCTCGATTGCCTTCGGCGCGCCGGCCACCAGTGCGGGCTTCTGCGGCGCGCGCCCACGCAACGAACGGCGCTCCGGCACCTCGGTCTGTGGGCGGCTACCGATCCAGCCGCGCATCGTGCCCGGCACCTCGACGATGTAGTTGAACCCGCGATCCGCGATGCCGTCGCGGAAGCCGGGCACCGCGCCGTACGCCTCGTCGGCGATGACGTGGCGGAACGTGACGCCGTTGCCGACTGCGCGGTCGAGCAGTTCGAGGCCGATCTGCCACTTCGGGCGATGCACGATGTCGTCGGGGATGCGGGCCTCGCGGCAGCGCTCGCGGTCGTTGCTCCACGACTCGGGCAGGAACAGCTCGCTGTCGAGCAGCGCGTGGAAGTCCTTCGTGGCGTAGCCGAGGCCGACAGTGACGACGCAGTTGTCGATCTTTCCGAGCTGGCCATTGTATTGGCGCTGCACGCCGGGCGTCTTGTCGCCGCGCTTGCTGTTGCCGGTCTCGTCGATCACCAGCGCGGCGTGGCCGTCGGGCTCGGCGTGCTCGGTGGCGACGAACTGCTGCAGTCGGTCGAGCAGCCGCTCGTGGTCCCAGCGGTTCGTGGCGAGGAACTCCTGCAGCGTGCGCGGCTCGACCTCGGCGCGCTGCGCGATGGCCTCGATGGACTTGTGCGGCAGCCCGGAGAGCTGGCCATCGAGGTAGGTCCGGAAGTGGCCGCGACTGGGCCTGGTCTTGATGCAGTCGGCGAAGCGCGCCGTGAACTCGTCAGCCGCCGTGCGCACCGATTCGAGCGTGGTGATGTCTATAGGCCGCATGCGCTGGCATCTCCGCAGGATTCGATCCCCTTGGAGTGCCTATCGGCACCGCCACCACCGAACTTGAGAGAAAAACCCGCGCTGTCGTCTTAGCGCCCATCGGGGTTACACCCCCGGCTCGCTGGTTCGACGCGCACATGACGCCGGATGCGATCATGCGCCACGTGCTCGCCGACGTTGAGGCGCTTGAACGGCAGCGCTTGCAGTGAGCGACGCGGCGGGTCAGGCTGTGGCGTCAATCACCCCGCACCGGAACGGCGCGCCATGTCATGGTTCTCTCGCAGGAAGCCGCCGGAGTGGGCGCAGCCGCTGGATGCGACGCAGTTTGCACGCTTCCACAAGGCGCTGCGCCAGGCACTCGTGTTCGCCAAGCAGGACGTGCCGATCCGCGACGACGGCACCATTGAAGCGCAAGTCGGCGAGCTCACCAGCGTGATCTCGCTCCACAACCTGGTGCGCGGCTGCGCAGAGTCGCCAGCCGACACGTGGGACGATCGCATCGAGGCGTTCGTCGAAGCCGCGCTCACGCCTCCGCCGATGGACGTGCCGCCGCTGGCCGACGCACTGCCGATGCTGCGCGTGTCGGTCTACGAAGCGACCAGCGTAGGCGACAAGCTGCCGGACGGCGTGTATCGCGAACTGACGGTGATGCCGGAGGGCGCCGAGCGTGGCGCGCTGGTGGCTGTGCTGACCATCGACCTGCCGCGCATGGTCGCGTGGATCGCGCCGCGACATGTCGAGCAGTGGGGCACGCCGGTCGAGACGCTCTGGGAGCGCGCGATCGCCAACGTCGCCGCGCTGCCGATCGAGTCCGTACACAACGAGAACGACGACACGCCGCCAGCCAGCCAGACGGTGTGGGGCGCCGACCACTTCCACTCGCCGGCCAACCTGCTGCGCCTCGCCGCGCTCGCACCCGACCCGCCGGCGCACGGCCTGCTGATTGCCGTGCCGACGCGACACATGCTGGTGGTAGTGCCCCTGAGCTGCACCGATCCGG
>JBFWQT010000415.1:0-6537 GCA_050249295.1 Planctomycetota bacterium | reverse complement strand
GGTCCATTTTAGCTAATCCAGCCGCAACCTGCTCGATCCAAAACACTTGGGCATCTACCAACAGACCCGACATAGGACATTCCTCAATACAGAGGGGGTGTGTGCTGTTCTCCACCCCGCATTTGCTTACAGATGTCAGAACCCCATTCGACTCATGACGACCGTTCGACAGATCGAGGCCAATCGGCGCAACGCGCTGCTTTCCACCGGCCCGAAGACCGAAGCCGGCAAGGGCAAGTCCTCACGCAACGCGTATCGCCACGGGCTCACCGCCAGGGATGTGCCGGTGGTCGGCCCCGGCGAGGATGAAGCCGAGTACGACGCGATGCGCCTCGGCATGCGCATCGCCCTCGACCCGGCCGACGCGCACGAAGACGAGCTCGTCGACCGCATAATCCATTGCGCGTGGAAGCGCCGGCGCTTCGAGGCCTACGAAGCGGCCACGCTCACGACGGTCGAGTTCGACCCACGGGCCGGCTTCTTCGGCGGCAATGCCAGCTTGCTCGACCTGATCCATCGCTACCACCAGCGAACCGAACGCGACTACCACCGCTGCCTCGCGGCGCTGCACCGCTGCCAGAAGCTGCGCGAGGCGCGCGACCGGCAACGCGCGATCGTGATGGCCGGGCAGGCTGCCGGCGCGCCGGAGGCGGGTTCGAAGACGAAGCGCGAGGAGAGTCAGGCGCTCGAGTTGATGGTGCTGACGCTGCTGTATCAGTGGCGCGAGGCGCGTCAGGCGCGGCTGCGCGAGGACGCGAGTGGCGGCTGCGAAACGAAGCCAATGAGCCCGCAGAGCCCGATGCCGTCGGGGCTGGCGGGCAACGAGGTGGAGGAGGCTGCGGAGGATGAATCGAAGACCGACGTGGCGATGTGACGTGCAACGACGAGGTGAATCGTGGTCGGGAACAGCGAACGAGGGTCGTTGCGGCAGACGGTCCGCATTGGGGGAGAGGGTTTGACCACGGAGGACACGGAGGACACGGAGAGCAAGTCCCCTTGCCCTTGCTCCTTTCACCCCTTGCCCCTCTCACCCCTTGCCCTTGCCCTTGCCCTTGCCCGAGAGACGGGAGACTTCATTGATGGTCTCGACACACTCTCTTGTGCCTTTCTCCGTGTTCTCCGCGTCCTCCGTGGTCAATCTCTCTTCTCGGGCAAGGGCAAGGGCAAGGGCAAGGGCAAGGGCAAGGAGCACGTTGCAGCTTCAAGTCTGTTCCGCCAGGGCTGTGCGCACCGTTTCTTCCTCCAGTCGTGGCGCGCGATAACCGACAACCATGTCGTTATCGCCACCGCACGTGCAAGGCGCTCGCGTTGACCCCGAACGCCGCCACGGGTACCCTCACCGGTCCGGTTCCGGACGCCCCTCCACTGTCGAGTAACTGACGCACCATGAGTCAGGGCGAAGTCCAGCAGGAAAATGCCGCGAGCGCGAACTCGAACGGGTCCGCGCCGGACGCGCCACATTTCGAGCTGGACGGGAATTACCTGACGATCCGCGCGCAGTCCGAGAAGGAGTTCCTCGCCGGCTACGAGGAGTCGTTCTGGGGCCTGATGCACTCCGAAGAGCGCGAGGTGACGATCGACCTCAGCCGCGCCGAGGGCGTGGGCGACGACGTGTTCCGCATGATCGCGCTGAACATGTTCGAGGTCGGCTCGATGAAGAAGCTGATCACGATCCGCATTCCCGAAGAGCTCGAGCGGCTCTTCAAGCACGCCAACCTCTACCGCGTGGCCGAGATCGAGGTCGTGCACCTGCTCGGCCGGGCGCGCAAGAAGCAGGTCGGCAGCATCGGCGACGACCAGGGCGAGCCCTCGCGTGAGGAGAAGCTGCCGGAGACGCAGCCGGCGACGCTGGCACCACGACCCGCACCGACCTCGCCAGCTTCCACGGCCGCCAGCGCCTCGCCGCGCCCGGCACCCGCCGACGCCAGCAACGCCGACTCGCCGAAGGAAAGCGCCGGCACGGGCTGGCTCACCGGCTCGTGGACCAACGCCGAGCACACGTCCGACTCGCACATCAGCGACAAGAAGCGCCAGCTCGAGACCGCCCTGCGCGAGCGCCACGAAGCGCAGCAGCGCGCCGAGGCGGGTGCGGGCTCGCGGCCCGGCATGCCGGCGGCCGGCCACGCCGGCCATGCCGATGGCCGTCACGGCGCCGGGCGCCTGATCGACCGTCGCACCGGCCAGATCGTGGAGCTCACCAAGAACCCGACGAACATCGGCCGCGTACCCGGCAACGACATCCTCATTGCCATGCCGCTGGTCTCCAAGCGGCACGCCACGATCGAGGTCGACGGCGACGGCATCTACTGGATCGAGGACCTCAAGTCGTCCAACGGCACCTACGTGAACGGCGAACGCCTGACCGCGCGCAAGCAGCTGACCGAGGGCGCCCGCGTGCAGGTCGCGATCACCAGCCAGTATCCCAACGGCGCGAAGGAGTACACCTTCCGCCAGGACGAGAACTGACCCATGGCCGTCTCCGCCAAGAGCCCGCAACGCGAACGACCGCCCTTCCGGCTGGTCGCCAATCGCCTCGTGGTGGCGACGCAGTCCGAAAAGGATTTTCTCGCGGCGTTCGAGGAGCAGTTCTGGGTGCTGATGAACTCCGAGCGCCAGAATCTGGTGCTCGACCTGACGCACACCGAAGGGCTGGATCTCACCGCCTACCAGATGGTGGCGCTCAATCTGTTCGAGATCGGCAGCCGCAACAAGAAGCTGGTGATCCGCATCCCGGAGCCGCTCGAGAAGTACTTCCGCCAGGCCGGCCTGTACCGCAAGACCGAGATCGAAGTCGTGCGCATCCTCGGCAAGGCGCCCGCCACGCCGCCGGCCGCGGTGGAGGAGAGCCGGCACGATTCGCTGCCCGCCGCCAACCAGGCGAAGGTCGAGAAGCTGATGAACGACCTCGACCGGCTCGTCACCAGCGACGACCAGGGCGGGGCGAGCCAGATTGCGCAGCAGGCGCGCGCGTCGTTGCGCGAGAACATCAGCCACGTCGCGGCATCGTCGGAGCCGGGCCAGGCAAGCACCCGTGACGCCGACGGCGGCGCCACCGGCGTCGAGGAAGTGCCGATCGAACTGATCCGCCGGGTCGGCTCGGGTGCGTTCGTCGACATCCGCACCAACGAGACGATCCAGCTGCCGCCGACCACGGGTGGCGAGTTCTCGATCGGCCGCACGCCCGGCAACGAGTTGCAGATTGCGTCGCCGCTGGTCTCGCGCAAGCACGCGACGATCCGGCGCGAGGGCGACCGCTACTTCATCCGCGACCTGGCGTCGGGCAACGGCACCTATGTGAACGGCGCGCGGATCGAGCCCGAAACCGACAAGCCGTTGTTCCACGGCTATCGCGTGGTGCTGGCCGTGACGCGGCAGTATCCCAACGGCGCGAAGGCGTACGTATTCCAGCAGGCGGAAATCTGAGCGCGTACCAGAGACAAGCGATCCGGAATCTCCAATGCGATCCGGAATCAGAGCCGCGCGCGCAGCAAGCGGCCACTGTGAGCTGACCACCGCACGAGAAACGCGAGAGGCTTCCTTCCCACGTCCCTGAGGCCGCCTGATACCGATAACGCCAGATGTCAGCGCGGCGTTTCACGCCCCGAAGCCCCACCACCGTGTCGGCGCGACGCCGACCCCCTGTCATCCGTCGCTGAATCCGGTAGACTGGTTGCAGCTGTCGCTGGCGTCGTAACGACCGCCGCAACGCACAGTTCTTTTCCGTTGTGCGAGCAGGTCGTCAGATGGTACGCCGCGCTTTCACTCAACTTGCGTCGGGCTGTGCGTCCCGGCTGTGATTGCCATACCCCGGATAACATCATGGCCACCAAGTTCTACAGCACCAGTGACGTCGCCCAGATGTGCAACGTCCACCGCAATACGATCATCGCGGCCATCCGTCAGGGCAAGCTGCGGGCCTACAAGACCCCCGGCGGCCACGCACGCATCGCCCATGCCGACCTCCTGACCTTCTGCAAGGAGCGCGGCCTGCCGATCAGCCAGCAGGTCAGTCGCAACGACAAGGTGCTGATCGTCTCCGGCAACGTCGCCCGCACCGGCAAGATGCGCGACGGCCTGGAAGCGAAGAACTACCGCGTTCGCGTCGCGGCCGACCTGTACGAGGCGGGGTTCCTGACGGTCGCGTCGCTGCCGGACGTGCTGCTGCTCGACCTGGACTTTGTTGGCGAGTTTGCCGAGTCGATCACGCAGCGGATCCGCCGCAGCAAGCCGACGCGCAACAAGATCAAGCTGCTGGCGTTTGCCAACGCGCGCGACGCGATCACCAACGAGTTGTTCGCCGCCGGCGTGGATGACTTCCTGGCTGGCCCGCTCGACGTGGACAAGCTGATCGAGCACGTCGTGGACCTGGTCGGCCCGATCGACGGCGACATCCCGATTCGCGACGAGTCGCAGCTGGACCTGACGCCGTTGACGCTCTGAACGAGCCGCCCGGAGATCCGGGCAGGAGCCGCGACCGAAAGGGAGCGGATGTGCACGCTGGCGCGAGCGAGGGTGAAGTCCGGAAGCTCGCGCCGCCCTGTACATCCGCTCCCTGAGATTCCGGGCGAGCCGGGGGTGTAAGCCCCCGGCTCGCCCGGGATCGGAATTCCCGGACAGGCTCTCTCGGTCGCGGCTCTTGCCGTAACAACCCACGACGACAACGCAGAGACACCGACATGGCCGCCGAGACTGCCTCCGCCCCGCTGCCGATCGCGCACCGCACCGAGCACATCCAGTACGCCGTCCGCGACATCGTGCTCGTCGCCAACGAGGCGAAGAAGCAGGGCAAGGACCTGCTGATGCTCAACGTCGGCGACCCCAACCAGTTCGACTTCGACACGCCGAAGCACGTGCTCGACGCGATCGTCAACCGCGGCCTGCTCGGCCGGCACAACGGCTACTGCCCGAGCAGCGGGGTGCCCGAGGCTGTCGAGGCGATCCGTCGCGAGGCCGCGCGCAAGGGCATCAAGCCGGTGCTCGACGTGTTCACCGGCAACGGCGCGAGCGAGCCGATCGAGATCGCCCTCACCAGCCTCTGCAACCGCGGCGAGAACGTGCTCACGCCGTCACCCGGCTACCCGCTGTACACGGCCGTGCTGAGCAAGATCGAGGTCGAGGCCAACCCCTACTACCTCGACGAGGACAACGGCTGGCAGCCCGACGTCGAGGACATCGAGAAGCGCATCAACAGCAAGACGCGCGCGATTGTCGTCATCAACCCGAACAACCCGACCGGCAGCCTCGCCTCGCGCGAGACGATGCAGAAGATCGTCGACATCTGCGTGCGCCACAACCTGGTGATGTTCTCCGACGAGATCTACGACAAGCTGCTGTTCGACGGCGCCGAGCATGTCAGCCCCGGCAGCCTCTCGGAAGACCTCTGCTGCCTGACGTTCAACGGCCTGAGCAAGGGCTACTTCGGCCCCGGCCTGCGCATGGGCTGGTGCATCTCCAGCGGCCCCGAGAAGCGCATGCGCCCGCTGATCGACGCGATGGCCAAGCTCACGCGCAGCCGCCTGTGTGCCAGCACGCCGGTGCAGTACGGCATCGCGGCCGCGCTCGACGGCGACCATTCGTTCCTCAAGACGGAGATGCAGAAGCTGCAGCGCCGGCGCGACATCACGTTCGAGCGGCTCAACGCGATTGACGGCATCAGCTGCGTGAAGCCGATGGGCGCGTTCTACGCGTTCCCGCGCATCCACACCGACGAGGACGACCTGCAGTGGGTGCGCGACCTGATCTTCGCGACCGGCGTCGTCGTCGTCCACGGCAGCGGGTTTGGCCAGAAGCCCGGCACGCGCCACTTCCGCGCGGTGTTCCTGCCGCAGGATGACGTGCTGGAGAAGAGCTACGCGCAGATCGCCGAGTTTGTGGCGAAGCGCAAGCGGTAGCGCCGTCTACCCGGGGCATTCCGGTTAGACGCGAGCAACACTGGCAGACCGTGTGACGATCGGCAGGCCGGAGCGAACCCCAAACGCCACGAATCGGCGCGCCGCTTTGCCTCCGGGCCGTTTGCGTCGTACGCTTCCTGTGCGGCGGCCGGGCTTCGCCAACACATGCCGCGCGGTACCCAACTCTCTGGAGGGCAACAGGTTGAGTCGATCGCGCGACCAGGTTTTGCAGGTCAAACAGGCCAACGACCTCGTCGCCGTCATCCAGGAGTACGAGGAGCTGCAGCGCAACGGCCGCAACTACAAGCTGCGCTGTCCGTTCCACGCGGGCAAGCACGGCGGCCGCGAAGACACCCCCTCGCTCTACGTCTACCCCGACAAACAGTCCTGGCACTGCTTCGGCGGCGGCTGCGGGCGCGGCGGCACGGTCATCGACTGGGTGATGGAGATCGAGGGCCTGTCGTTTGCCGATGCGCTGAAGCACCTGGCGAACCGCGCCGGCATCGAGCTCGAGCAGATGAAGAAGCAGCGGCCGCGGACGCCGGGCGAGGTCGACAAGGACGGCCTGCAGACGCTGCTGCGCGAGGCGCGCGACTGGTTCGTGGCGAAGTTCCCGCAGAGCAAGGCTGACAGCTACGTCGCCGGT
>JBFWQT010000414.1:0-6555 GCA_050249295.1 Planctomycetota bacterium | reverse complement strand
TCACGAAGCCTCCGGACGGTTGATCCGTAACCCCGGGGCCCTCGGGGCCCGCTCGCTCGCGCTCGCGGCTCTTGTGTCAGCGCGCCAGGGTTGACCCCGGGGCGGCACGGGCAGTACGATTGCCGGTCCTCCCCCTGCCAGCCGTGCCCTCGTTCCATCCCCTCCGGAACTCCGGTGATGACCTTGCGCGCATACCGACTGATCTGCCTGGCCGCCCTCGCGGTGGCGCTGACCCTGCCGTTGGCCGCCTGCCAGCAGCAGGAACTCGCCTACGCCGAGTCGTACCACGCCTACTACGACAACCTCTCGCCGGACGGGTTCATCAAGATCGAGTCGGAACCGGCAGGCGCCGAGGTGTTCCTCGTGGAGGGCATGGGCAAGTACTCGAGCATCGGCGTGACGCCGATGACCTACCAGGTGGAGGCCTCGGGCCGGCCGTACGCGTTCGTGATCTACATGGAAGGCCACTTCGAGCGGCGAATTGACTGCCGGCCGATGCCGGACAACACCGACGTGCGTCTGCGCGTGCGCCTCCACAAGGACTACGCATCGCCGATGGTGGAAGAGCCGGACCTCGTGCCGACCAGCCCGTACCGCACGCTGCCCGAAGAGCGCAACTTCGGCTACTTCCACGGCCTGCACCACAGCGGGACGCCTTCCGGCGATCCGATGGCCCGCGAGTCGATCAAGCCGAACAACTGAACGTCGGCTGAAGCCGAACGACTGAACGTCGGCTCGGCTGAAGCCGAACGCCCGTTGAACGGCAATGAACTTCCGGCCGTTCTGGCTGCTTGACATGTAGTGGCGAACGCCGGCACCACTGCCGCGCGGCCCGCCCTGCCTGACACTGACGACGAGACAAGTCACCCGCGAAGTCGAGACCCCGCCATGTGCCGCCGCGACCTGTCCTTCCGTGTGTTGATCTGCTCCGCCCTGCTGGTTCCGTTGTGCCTCGGCGCGACGACCGGCTGCTGGTCGACGGCCTCCACCACGTACACGGTCTACGACAACTACAAGCCGACCGACGGCCGTGTGACGGTGGCGTACACCGACAACTGGGTGTTCTACCCGGGTGCCGACGTCTACTACTGCTCGGGCCGTCACGCCTGGTACTACAACGACAATGGCCGCTGGATCTACACGATCGACCTGCCGCGCGCCTGGGCGGCCCGGCTCGGCAACTACGTCGTGATCAGCTACACCGGCGAGACGCCGTACGTGAACTACGACTATCACTGCACGACGTACTACCCGACCTACCAGCGGCTCTACCACAAGGACCACGCCTACTACCACATGGGCGGAACCCGTTCGTACCGCGAGGCGCGCGCCTTCAACTCGACTGGCGCCAACAGCAGCAGCGGCTACTACACCAGCGCCCGCGTTGCGCGGTATTCGGAGAGCCGCAGGTAGTCGGTGCGGTGACAGCAAAGCGCGGCGGCAACCACCCACGCGGCGCGGCCCGGGTTCGCGGCGCGGCTCTGATTCGAGCGTCTCTCTGACCGGGCACGCCTGGCGATCGCTAGTCGCGGAAGCGGTACTTGAGGAGCGTCCACAGGGCGACGATCCCGTCGCGGTACTTGATCTTCTTCCCCTCGGCGATCGTGCGCGGGTAGTAGTAGATCGGCGTCTCCCAGATCTTCTCGCCGCGCTTGAGCACCCGGGCGGTGACCTCGGGGCAGAACTCGAACCCGGTGCACGTCAGCGGCAGCGACTTCAGCAACGCGGCGTCGAACACCTTGTAGCAGGTCGGCTCATCAGTGATCCGCGAACGATAGAGCAGGTTCGTGAACCACGTGACGACGCCGTTGCCGAGCCGGAAGAAGAAGTTGGTCTTCAGGCGCAGCAGATGGCGGTTGGCCCAGCGCGAGCCGTACACCACGCGCGTCACGCCATCGATGATCGGCCGGATGAGCTGCGGGTAGTCGGCCGGGTCGTACTCGAGGTCGGCGTCCTGCACGAGGATGATGTCGCCGGTGGCCTTTGCAAAGCCGGTCCGAAGGGCCATGCCCTTGCCGCGATTGGCGTCGTGATAGTCGACCACGATGCGGCAGTGTGGCCCGTAGTTGCCGGCCGCCATGTCGCCGATCATCTCTCGCGTGCCGTCGGTCGAGAAGTCGTCGACGAGCACGATCTCGAGGTCGAGGCCGTGGAGCGTGGGCTGGGCGCGGAGCACCTTTGCCACGATCAGCGGCAGCGTGGCCGCCTCGTTGAAGCACGGGATCACGACGCTGAGCATCGTGCGCGGCGTCGAGCGGTCGATGATCGTGCCGGCGGTGGCGGGTGTGTCCAGGCGGGCCGGATCGATCGCCTTCAGCCAGGCGGGGCGTGCCACGGCAGGAGCGGCCACGGCGGCGTCGTCGGCAGCAGTGGTCGCGGTCGGCTTGCGGTCGTGGGAATCAGGCATCCAGGCGCCGTGGCAGAAGCGGCCGGCCGGATTGGCGGGGCCGCACGAGGCGGGTTATAATTGGTCGCACGGTCGGGCCGCAAGGATACCGGCCAGCGGCACGTCCCGCGCCGCCATTCACACGGAGACGCCATGATCCTCCTGTTCGATATTCGCAAGCCCCGCCGGGGCCGTTCGGTGGCGCTGGTCGCGGTGGCGGGCGCCGCCGCCATGGCCGTGCTGACCGCGTGCTCGTATTCCAACCACAAGCGGTATCTCAACGATCAGCCGTCGTACGCGACGCCTGCTCCGCAGCCGCAGCCGCCGACGTACGAGCCGTACGCGCCGAGCACGTATCGCGCGCGGCCGGTCGAGCCGGGCGGCGTCGGGTACGACCCCGGCTACGGTGGCGGCATGGTCGTCGAGGCGATGCCGGCTGGTCAGCCGCGCCCGATCGAT
The DNA here is from genome assembly GCA_050249295.1 of Planctomycetota bacterium. Taxonomy (GTDB): domain Bacteria; phylum Planctomycetota; class UBA8742; order SKZP01; family SKZP01; genus JBFWQT01. The sequence continues at coordinate 3,710 of JBFWQT010000414.1, read as the reverse complement.
CCGACGGTGCGCTACCGCCCTCAGGATCTGAACCGCGCTGGCGCCGACGGCGTCGCGGCTCGCGCCGGGTCGGCGTTTGCCGATGCCGAGCGCTACTGGAAGGACAACCCGGATCCGTTCGCCACGCCGGTACCGGACGTAACAGAGCTGCCGCGTGCGTCGGGTAGCGGTTCTGCCGCAACCGAGCCGGCCGTGCCTTACACCCCGCCGACGCCGACGCCGACGCCGACGCCCGCGGTCAGCGCGAAGCCGACGCTCGAGGTGACGGGCATGGCGTTCGGCCATGTGCTGCTGAACATCGCTGGCACCGGCGAAGAAGTCCGCAACCAGGACGGCTCGCTGAAGCTGAAGACCGGCGACACGTTCGTGTACGGCGGACGGAAGTGGCGCATCGACCAGATGCCGACGATGGCGCGTCCGGGTGCGCGCGTCGAGATCAGCGAGGTGAAGGCGCCGACGCCGACGCCGGTTCCGACGCCCGTGCCTGACCCGCCGGGTGTGGTCGCCTCCGAGAAGGTGGCGCAGCTGGTTGCGCAGGGTTCGTCGGCGATGGACGAGGGCGACGCGCTGGTGCGCGCCACCCGCGGCGAGTCGTACGACCAGACGCAACTCGGCAGCGACCTCAAGCGGTCAGCCGCGGCGTACGAACGCGCTCGCGAGCTGTTCCGCCAGGCGGCCGCGCTGGCCTCGGCCGTCAACAAGGCCGCGATCGAGAATCGCATCGTGGACGCCAACTCGCGGATCTACGCCGTGAAGAAGATGATGCCGGTCGGCGCCGATCCGGGCGTCGTGACCGACAACCCGCCAACTGCGGTCGAGCCAGCCCCGGTGGAGCCGGCCCCGGTGGAGCCGGCCCCGGTCGACCCGCGCACGCTGTCCCTGCAGAGCGTGCTGGAGATGCACGCCGCCGGTCTGAGCGACAGCACGATCATCGCGGTGATCAACGCGTCGGTCGTGGCGATCGACGTCAAGGCATCGAACGTGATCGAGATGGGCCGCGCCGGCCTGTCGGAGGCGGTGATCCAGGCGATCCTCTCGCGGGTTGCCGCGCAGGATCGCAACGACGGTCGCTGAACCGCGCCGAGCGCGAGCATCCGATGCGCCGCAACACTCCAACCCGACGGCCGCTGTGCGCACTGCTCGCAGCGGCCGTCGTCTTGCTGGCGGCGCCGGTGTCGGGGTGCCAGGCGACGTCACTGGCGAAAGTCAGCTCCCGGCAGCCTCGCCGGGCCGGGCTGTCGGCCGCTGCCGCGCGCGTGCTGGAAGAACGGATCGAAAGCGGGAAGTAGCCGCCGGTGCCGCGCTCGGCCGAACCTCTCGTGGATGCGTTGCGTATCGTGATCCGCCGCATCCGCGGCCGCTGCTGTCGCACAACACACGAACGCAATCGCGCCAAGACTTGTTGACCGGACACCGTCGGGCGATGACACTCAAGCGTCACCGGATCGTGGACACCCATGACTGATCGCCCCGAACCACCACCGCGGCGCCCCACCGACCGCAAGCCGCACGGCGGACATCCGTCCGGCCGGCGTCCGCTGCCCTCGACGCAAGCGGGCATGGCCGGCGGCCAGTCGGACCACGGCGTTGCGCTGCCGCCGCCTCCGCCTCGCACCGCGCACGGCGCAATCAGCGACGACGAAGTCGACCACACGCTCGTCGCGCGCCAGCGGCTGAAGCGATCGAGCGGGCAGCATGGCGTGCCGCAGCCGCGCGACATCCCGCCGCCACCGCCGCCCGCACAGTCCGGCTACGGCGACGTCACCATCGGCGTCCGCCGGCGCACCTTCAACAACATCTCGATCGATTCCTCGATTGCCGACCGGTCCGGCACGCGCTCGATCAGCTCCGAAACGCTCAACGCCGAGTTCAGTGGCGACGAGCACGTCGTCAGCTCGACGCCGAATCGTCCGCCCGGCTCCGGCTCGCGCGACGACCGCTACGAACTGAAAGGCGAACTCGGCCGCGGCGGCATGGGTGCGGTGGAACTGGTCTACGACCACGAGATCCGCCGCGACGTGGCGCGCAAACGCCTCCACCCCGGCGGCCGCCCCGAGCTGTTCGCGCGGTTCATCGAGGAAGGCCAGATCACCGGCCAGCTCGAGCACCCCAACATTGTGCCCGTGCACGACATGGGCGTGGACTCCGAGGGCCGGCCGTTCATCACGCTCAAGCGCGTGCGCGGCACCTCGCTGCGCGAGCTGATCACCAACGCCGCGCTCGATGTGTCGGACGGCGACGCGCCGACAACGTTCTCGCTCGAACGCCGGCTCGACATCTTCCGCAAGGTGCTCGACGCGGTCAGCTACGCGCATGCGCGCGGGGTGATCCACCGCGATCTGAAGCCCGAGAACATCATGGTCGGCGAGTTCGGCGAAGTGCTCGTCATGGACTGGGGCCTCGCGCGCATCGTCGGCCTGCCCGAACGCCTGCCCACGTCGCGCCGCGAAGACCCGCGATCGATCGTTGCGACCGACCGCGCGGAGAGTGACAGCGCGCTGACGATGGCCGGCATGATGCTCGGCACGGCCGGTTACATGCCGATCGAACAGGCGCGCGGCGACCTGACGCGCATCGACGAGCGCTCCGACGTGTTCGCGCTTGGCGCGCTGCTCTACGAGCTGATCACGCTGACGTCGCCGTTCAAGGGCGACACCGTGTTCACCAAGCTCGAGCAGCTGTACGCCGGCGGCGAGGTGCAGTCGGCGCTCGACCGCGTCCGGCAGACCTTCCCGCGTGGTCGCAAGCTGCTCGAGTGGGTGCCCGAGCTCGACGCGATCGCCCGCCACGCGCTGCAGTACGAGCGCGAGGACCGCTACCCCAGCGTGCGGCGGATGGCCGAGGACGTGGACGCGTGGCGCAAGCACGCGCGCGTCAGCGTGTACCGCTCCGGCCTGCCGCGCCGCACGATCCGCTGGTTCCGCCGCTACCCGGTGGCCGGTGTGCTGCTCGCCGCGGCCGTGGTGATGCTGGCTGTGACGAGCGGATTCCTGTTCCGGCTGTCGGTCGAGCACAACGAGGCGTTGCGCCAGCGCGGCGAGGCGTTGAGCGCGAAGGCCGAGGCCGAGTCGCACCAGCAGGAAGCATCGCAGCGCGCGGTGCTCGCCCGCGAGGCGGCCGACCGCGCATCCGCGGCCGAGAGTGTCGCGCGCGCGGCGCTCGACACCGCGCTCGACTTCCGCGCGACCCACGCGCTGGCGGCCAACGACGCGCTCGGCGCGATCTCGATTCTGGGCAGCATGAAGTCGCTGCGCGGACGGGCCGCGCGCTTCGGGGTGCCGGCGCCGCGCGTCACGTGGCAGGCCAGCTACCACGCCGAGGCGCAGATCTTCCGCTGCGCATTCACGCCCGACGGCTCGTCGCTGCTGTTCGTCGCGCCATCCACGCGTAAACTGTGGATGCTCGATCCGATCAGCGGCCGGCCGACCGGCGACGTGGATGTCGAAGCCGAGCCGCATTCGCTGGCGATCACGGCCGACGGGCGGACCGTGGCGGTGGGTCTCGACGACGGATCGATCGCCGCCGTCGACCTCGTGCAACGCAAGCAACTGCGCCGGATTGCCAGCGCGACGCGGCCGATCTCCGACCTGCGGTTTGCGCCGGGCGGCCGCTACCTCGCCGTCGGCTCGTGGGACTGGACGCTGCGCCTCGCCGACATCAACGGCCCGGCGATCGAAGGCTGGATCGCGCCGACCGAGTGGCACGTCAGC
>JBFWQT010000413.1:0-6590 GCA_050249295.1 Planctomycetota bacterium | reverse complement strand
CGGCTTTGCTGGCCAGTGCTCGCCTTTTCCACCCCCCACACGTCCGTCCGCGTCCACCCGGCAATGGCCGCGGTGGGGTCAGTGATGAGCTGTGGCGTGCCATGCACGTCGGTGTGCAGAGTTGAACGGGTCCCGCCCTCGCTGCTGCTGATCGCCCACCCGTAGGCGTACTGGTAGTCGCCCAGGCTCGTCCCGGTCGCGTTGGTCCTTCCCGCCAGGCGCGTGCCGTCCCATTGGTAGACTCCAGGTATCGACGCGCAGTTCTGCAGCGGCGACCAGTTTTCCCCGACGCGACAATCACTTAGCGCAGCATTTTTGCCCGACGCAAGCTCCGCCGGCCTCGCGCGCGCGGGAGGTGCGGTTTTGGGTTTCTGCGCAGGTATGCCAGGAGATGCGGTTACGGCGGAGCCCTCGATCTCGAGGGCGTGCTCTATGCCGGCAGCGAACGTCCCGAGGTCGGCCGCGCGTTCCGTGCGCACATGCGCGCTCGCCTGGGCGCAGGCAAGCAATAGTGCGGCAACGGTGGCGATCCAGCGGGCGAGCATCGGCGAGTCTGTCTCCGGCGGAGCGACGCAAGTCTATGCCCGGCGAGTGCCGATCAGGCTTTGTCAGCGCCGCTCTGAGCGGACTTTTCCTTTTAGCCGCGCCTTCGGTTGGTTCGGTATTCCGCGCACTCACAATCGCGCCGAGAAGCAGCGACTAAAGAAGGATGGCCGGTTGCCATGCACTTCCGCAGGCGCCGTACGCTGCGCGCTTGGCGCGCCAAGCCGCGGCGGGCGGTGCCTGCGCGCGGCACGGATGTTGGGTGAACTCACGCACGGGTTCCGCGCGCAACGCGAGGACCAGCGCAACTGCGAGCTTCAGGCGCGCGGCACGAACGCTGGCCGAGGCCGTTTGGCATGACCGCGCGCAATGACCGAACTGGCAGACGGCGAGGCAAGCCATGGATGGCGCGCAGGCTGTTGCCGCAGGACGCTGGCCACTGTGCCGCAGGAGCGGCACGCAAAAGCCAAGCGCATGGATGCGCTGGCGGCCAGTTGCACATAACGCGGGTTGGACGGGCGCGGCGCTGTGAGCGCGGCATGGATGCCGCGCGCCGCGCCAGACAGGCAGGACGCCTGCGACCAACAACGCGTTATGTCATTGGCCGCCGATAGCCCCGTGAGCCGCCGCGTTGCGCGCGCAACGAAGCGTGGACTTCCGCGGCGACACGGGGATGGGGGCTGCAGGCTTCGATCGGAGCCGCAGGCGCGCAGGGTGCGCGGCCGTTTGCGCACGTTGCGCGCCTGCTGGGCAGCTTCGTGCGCGGGCGCAGCCGGCGCACACCGGCGCGAGGCAGGACGCCGAGCGTGTCCGGTCGCAGCCAAGTGCAGGGCGAACACGGGCAGGACAGCCCGGAGGTAGCCGGCGCGGCGCTTGCCGCGTAGCGCAACGGAGCCGCTGAACGCGGCGCAGTGAAGCGAAGCCATGCAAGCGCCGTGACGGCGGTGAGGCCGCGGAACGCTCTCCCCTCAGTCTTGCCGAGGTGCCCGTTCGGCGTCGGCTTGAACGCCGCAGGCGTTAAGCCGCGCCGCCGCTGCTCAGCCGAGGCGCTTCGGTCGTTCCAGGCGGTAATGCCAGTACAGCAGGATCTCGATCGCATCAGGGCAGATGCGGTAGTAAAGCCAGTACGGCCGCACCGGCACCACGCGCAGATCATCCCGGTTTTCGGGTTGCAACTTTCGACCCTTCCGCGGCGTCTGCGGGAGCTTCTCGGCCGCATCGATCAGGCGTTCGATCTCCGCTCGGGCGAGCGCCGCCGAGCTTTGTCCGATCAGATACGTCTCGATGTCATCGAGCGCCGATTGCGCTGCAGGCATCCAACGCAGCTTCATCACGCCAGGAAGCGGCTACGGATCGTGTCGTGATCGATGCCCTGCCCCGCCTCGCTCTCGGCCAGCGCGCGATTGAGCGCCTGTCGCAACGGCGAGTTCGGGTCCATCTCCTGCGCCAGAAGCCCGCTTGCGCGATCCGTGGCGAGCTCCACATCGTGCAGCAACCCCAGCCAGTCAGCGGCTGGCGGCACCTGCTCGATCAGGTCGAGCACTTGCTGTTTGATCTCGGCTGGATTGGCGGCCATGCACGTCAACTCGTCGGCAGTTGCATCCATTCTACGACTCCTCGTCCTCGCCGCCCTTAACCGACAACCCGAGTTTGGCCCCCGGATGCGTCGCTGCATGCACCGCCTTCAACGCTTCGATCGACACGTGCGTGTAGATCTCCGTGGTCTTCACCGTCGCATGCCCGAGCAGCGCCTGGATGTAGCGCAGGTCGGCGCCGTTCTCCAGCATCGCCGTCGCCGCCGCGTGGCGGAACGCGTGACACGCACCCGGCTTGTCGATCCCTGCGCGCTTCACATAGCGCCGCGCCAGCTCGGTCAGGCTGTCCACCGGGATCTCGCCGCCGCTGCGCGTCAGGAACAGCCGCCGGTTCTCCGGGTCGACGCTCCACGCGCTGCGCACTTCGTCGAGGTAACGGACCAGCCATGCCAGCGCCCGCTCGCCGAGCGGAACCACCCGATCCTTGCGACCCTTGCCTTGGCGCACGAACAGCGTGCCGCGGCCGTGGTCGACGTCGTGCACCAAGAGCTGCGTCAACTCCCGCCGGCGGATGCCGGTGGCGTAGAGCACTTCCAGCAACACGCGATCGCGCAAGCCATCGGCGGTGTCGACATCCGGCAGCACCAGGATGGATTCGACCTCGGCCGGGCTCAGCACATGCGGCAGTTGCCGGCTCGGCACACTCGGCAGCTCCAGGTCGGCCGCCGGATTGCTGGCGACGTGCCCGGCGCGTACCAACCAGCGGAACCATTCCTTGATCCGTGCCAGCACCCGCGCCTGCGTCCGCGTCGACAGCGGCTGTCCATTCGGTTTGCGCGTGAAGTACAGATGCCGCTGGTAGCGCTCCAGCACCGGCCGCGTGATCTCGCCGGGGCTTTCGATCCCGCGCTCGGCGCACCACATCGCCAGTCGGCTCAGATCACTGGCGACCGCCTTCTCGTTCGCCGGATGCCGACCCAGCACGCGCCGATGCACGCTGTACGCCTGCACCAGCATCGCCAGCGAGCGCGCCACGATCAGTTCTGGGTTGCGGCTACGACGGCCCCATTACGACGCGACGTCGGTGGCAACGGCGCCTCAAGAACCACATCTTCCGACAAAGCAGCAGCTAAAGAGAGAAGATCCGCGTCCGGATGCGCAGAAACGACCATTTCCACGGTCGGCGAAGTGGGTGCGAACGGCCTGCGAACGACCTGCGAGGTGGGTGCGGGGTTGGCTTGCTGACCCTGCGAGGCTGCGACTTCTCCCTGCGAGGTTGTCGTCGTATCCGGATCGAACAAGCCCACCGCCTGCCGTGCATCGCTCGCGAGATCGCCATCGAAGGCCAGTTCGTAGCTGAACCGCTGTCCGGCGCGACCGGCGTGCGGAAGCAGGTACTCCAGTGCCACCAGTCGATCCGTGTGGATGCGCACCGCGGTCTCGCTCAAGCCCGCCAGTTCCCGGATGTCGCGCCGTGCAATGCGCACCGCGCCACGCTCGATACCCCGCGCTTGTGCGCGCTCGCTCACCAGCGTCTGGATCGAGCCCAACAGCCGCCGCGTCTGCGGCGGCAACTCATCAAGGCTGCGCCCGAGCACTTCATGCGCCAGTCGGTTCGCCAGCGCGATATCGGAGAGCGTGACCTCGATGTACTCAACTTGCCGGCCTTGCGCCTGCGCGACTTTCACCGGCCGTTGGAACTGGTGCAGCAACGCGATCGCATCGATCAGTGCCAGGTACTTCGCATGATCCCGCCGCAGCCGCACCCGATCACTCGCGAACGACAGTTGCTCGGCGTACGGGTTCACCACGGCAAGCGGCCGCAGCAGCGCCTGCGCAGCCCGGTGCGTCGTCAGCACCTCGTTCGCCCGTGTACGCGCGAGCAAGCCATCGAGTGTCCTCGATGTCCGCTGCCGCTGCTGGATTGCCGCCGTCTGCTCGCGCGATTCGTCGATGGTCAACACCAGACACCGGTTCAACAACTCCTCATCGATGTCGATCGCAGTGGTGGTCAGGAACAGCATCACCGGGCCCTCGACCCGGTACTCCTTCGTCACCAGTTCGCCCGTCAGCGGATCTTTTCCCGTCGATGCGATGGTCAGCTCGCCCTGCGATTGCAGCAGCTTCAGCGCGTACGCCGCCTGCCGAACACCCTCCTCCTCGGCGATCGCCAGTACCTTGTGTTTCATGCTGGTTTCGCCAAGGTAAAACAGGCTCTGCCCGGTCATCGCCGAGTACTGCACCCGCTCAGCTTCCGGCATCAACGCCAGCACCGCGTCCATCAGCGTCGATTTGCCGGCCGCCGAGGTCGACTGGATCAAGATCGCCAGCGGCTTCTCGAGTTTCCGACTCACACACGCCAGGTACGCCACCAGTGCATTGCTGGCCTCGCCGACCACGCCTGTGGCTTCGACATCGGCGACGATGCGCTCGATCAGATCCGGCGATTTCAGCAACGCCAGCGCGGCCTCCTGCTGCTCCTGCGGCAATGCCGGCGCCGCCTCTTCGGACGTCTTCGGTTTCAGCTTCGCGCGGATCAACTGGTCCTGCCGCTGCTCAACCACCCGCAGCAGTTTGCCGAGGTCGCTGCGCAGCACGTCCTCCGACAACCCGAGTTCGATCGCCGCCTGCTTCAGCCACCCGCCGCGCTGCTTCGCCGCGTACAACTCGACCGTGTCGACATGGAACGCATCGCCGCATGCGGCCTTGATCCATACCCGCAACTGCTCGTAACTAGTGTTCTTCTCGATCCCGCGCACCGTGTACGCGCGATCACCGAGTGCCAGGCGCAACTCACCGCTTTCGTTGATCTCGACCGGGATTTCTGGTGCTGCCGGCGGCACGCGATAGGCGGGCAGCTCTGGCATTGCGACGGGTTCCGACGCCGGGATTTCCTCTTTAGCCGCTGCAAGTTCAGCAGCTAAAAAGGGAACGTCCACCGCAAGCGCGATCTCATCGGCGGCCGCCGCTGGCGCTGTTTTCCCACGCTCTGCCATCAGCACTGCCGCCCGCTGCGCCACATCGCCCACATCCTCCGGCACGATCTCCAACATCGATCGCGACACCGGCCGCGGCGCATCCGCCCGCGCCTTCCCCATCCACTCCGCCTGCCGGATCACCACGCCCAACGACTTGATCGCCGGCTTCACCGCCAACGCGTACTCGTTCGCGTCCATGCCCTTCGGGAACCGGCAGCGATAGCACTCGAACCCGTCCGCCAGCAGCTTGCCGGCAAGCTTCTCGGCCGCGCCGTCGCCGGCCTCGTCCGCGTCATACGCGATCAGCACCCGCTTGATCCCATGCCGTCGGAACGCTTCCAGGATATCCGCCGTGAACCCCTCGATCCCGTAAGCGCAGGTCACGTTCCGATAGCCCGCACACCAGAACGTCAGCGCATCGATCGGCGCCTCGCACAGGATCGCTTCCTCGTATCCGACCAGACCGGATTCGTTGAACACCCCGCGATGCGGTCCCGGCAAGTACAGATGCAACGGCGTCCCCGCGCGCAGTTTCGATGCCGGCAAGACCTTGCGCCCATAGACCTCGACGATCTCGCCATCCGGCGTGATCACCGGCACCACCAGCGAACCATTGAAGTGTTCATGCCCGGACTCGCGCAAGATGCCCAACCGCTGCAACGCCCCGCGGATCTCCGCGCCCGCCTTGATCTGCTTCTCCGGCAACTGATAACCCAGCGTGCGATTCGCGTACCCCAGCTTGAACCGCTCGATCGCCTCGGCCGAGTAGATCCCGCGCGCATCCAGGTACACCCGCGCCTCCGGCGAGGCCTTCAGCGTCGCGTGGTAATAGTCGATCACCCGGCCCAGCAGCGCCGCATCGTCGCTAGGCGCAAGCGTTGCTGCCGGCGCAACTTCAGCGGCTAAAACGGGAACGGACTCGCGCACCACGGCCGCCGGTGCTTCCCCGATTTCCTGCCGCAGCAGTTCCACCGCCCGCCGGAACGACACGCCCTCGAACCGCATCACCCAGTCGATCACCGACCCGCCGACCTGGCACGCGCCCAGGCAGTGCCACAGGTTCGTCTTCGGACTCACCACCAGCGACGGCGTCTTGTCGTCGTGGAACGGACAACGACCCACCCGATCCTTGCCGTGCGGTTTCAGCTCGATCCCCGCCGCCTCCACCAGCCGCTCCACCGACACCCGCCGCTTCAGCCGCTCGATCTCGTGATCCGGGATGCGTGCCATCGGTAACCTCCAAAACCCTGTCAAGTACAACGTTGACTCTTTACAGGATCATTTTATATCCTTACGAGGAGTTATCGTCAAACCCCTTCTGGAACATGCCCGGATACTGCGGAGGCCACGTGCTCACTCCCTTCGCACTCATGCAAGACACCGAACTTCGGAAGTCCTTCGGCGCACGCCTAAAGAGCCTGCGCAAGGCCAAGCATTGGTCGCAGAAGGAGATGGCGGCCAAGCTCGATCTGCGCTTCCAGCAGCTCAACAAGTACGAGAGCGGACTCCACGTTCCGCCCGCCGAGATGCTCGT
>JBFWQT010000412.1:0-6592 GCA_050249295.1 Planctomycetota bacterium | reverse complement strand
TGCCAGAACACGAACGCCGGCGCGGCGCTCAACGGCTTGTCGCCGGGCCACCCGGAGCTGCGGAAGAACTCGTTGATCGGCTCCGGCGACACCGAGTACGCGGCGCTCACACCTTCTACCGCGCGGAAGCGGAACTGCTGCGGCACGCCGACCGGCGCGGCCGGGTCACGCGGGATGAGCAGTTCGCAGGCGCCATCGCCATTGCTGTTCACGAGGTACACGCGGCCGATCTGCACGTCAGGCTGCGCGCACATCAGCAGCACGCGCAACACCGGCGCGGCCGCGTCCCGGCGCGATCCGACGATCACCACGCCGGCCTCGCACCGCGCGTCGTCGGTGTTGCGTTCGCTGGCGATACTGGCCAGCGCCTTGAGGTAGCCCGGCAGCGCGGCCGCCATGACGGTGGTGCCCTTGAGCTTCAGATCGGCGATCGACGGTATCCCGCCTGCATTGCCGGCGCTGTCGGCGAGCACGGCGTAACGCCCCTCGCCCGGCCCGGCGGCAACCACCATGTACGGCACGCTGGGCGACGTCCGATCATCCTGCGCGCTGGCCACTGTCGGGCTCACCACCAGGCAGGCAAACAGCGCGAGGGTTGCGGCGGTGGCGCACGTCGTCGTCGGGTTGAGCCGGTTCATCTGTGAGTCGGGGCCGGAGTCGGGTACCGGTCATGCAAACGCGCCGACACAGGAAAGGTTCATCGTGGTGTGATGCGTTTGTTGGCGCCCGGTCTCGCTTGCGTGCAGGCCCCGTGGGCGCTAGGCTGGCGGCCATCGCGGAACGTTCTTCATTGTATGCAGACGACCGCGTTGAGCCCCGGGAGGAGACACCTCGTGAACATCAAAGTGACGGCCCGCAACCTCGAGATCAACGACGATCTGCGTGACTACGCCGAGGACAAGGTGCTGCGTCTGAAGAAGTACCTCGACCGCATCCAGACCACCGAGGTGATCTTCACGCTGGAGAGCGACACGACGCACATCGAGTTGATCATCACGGCCGTCAAGGGTTCCACCTTTGTTGCCGAGGCGCGCGACACGAGCGCGACGGCGTCGGTGGACATCTGCATCGACAAGATGGAGAAGCAGCTCAAGAAGTTCAACGAGAAGCTCAAGGGCAAGCAGCGCAAGGACTCCGGCCGCCAGCGTGCGATCAAGGAAGCCGGCGGCCTGCCGATGCCGGCCGAGGAGGCCGAGCCGAGCTACCAGGAGATCGTGGACGAGACCGCCGGTACCGATCCGCGCAACGCTCCGCCGGAGGAGTAGCCGGCCGGGCGTCCTCCCGGTCCGAGCCGCGACCGTCAGGGAGCGGGACCAACCAGTCCGCAATATCCGCGCTCTCCGCGTTCCCTGACGCTCCGCAGGCCCGCCGTATTGCAAGCTGGCTGGTCCCGCTCCCTGACGGTCGCGGCTCGGACCGGAAGGCTGCTCAACAATCGAACGAAGGCATCGCCGATGTGGCGCAGGCTGTTCGGGCGCAAGCCACCGAAGATCGTCGCACTCGGCGGAGGCACCGGCCTCTCGACCATGCTGCGCGGCCTGAAAGAACACACCGACCGCCTGACCGCGATCGTCACCGTCGGCGATGACGGCGGCTCGTCCGGCCGCCTGCGCAGCGACTTCGACATCATTCCGCCGGGCGACATCCGCAACTGCCTCGTGGCGCTGGCCGATGCCGGCCCGACGATGGAGGCGCTGTTCCAGTATCGCTTCGGCCAAGAGTCGGGCACGCTGCAGGGCCACAGCTTCGGCAACCTGCTGCTCACCGCGCTGAGCCAGATCACCGGCGACTTCCGCCAGGCGGTGCGCGAGGCGACGCGCATCCTCAACGTGTCCGGCCGCGTGCTGCCCGCCACCGATCGCAAGTTCGCGCTCGTCGTCACGCACCCCGACGGCAGCCGCACCACTGGCGAGGCGCAGATCACACGCGGCCAGCGCAAGCCGATCTCGCGGCTCGATCTCAAGCCGACACCTGCGCCGGTCGATGCCGAGATCCGCGAGGCGTTGGCGGAGGCCGATCTGATCGTGCTCGGGCCGGGGTCGCTCTACACCAGCGTGATCCCGAATTGCCTCGTGCCCGGCATGGTGGACGCGATGCGCGACTCGCCGGCGCCGATCGTCTACGTCTGCAACGTGATGACGCAGCCGGGCGAGACCGACGGCTACACGGTGGCCGATCACCTGCGCGCGATCGAGGCGCACACCGAGTCGGGGCTGGTCGATGCGGTCGTGGTCAACACCCGGCCGATCGACGAGCGCCTGCTGCTGAGCTACCGCGCCAGCGGGCAGGAGCCGGTGGTGTGGGACGCTGCCGCCGCGGCCGCGTGGTCGTTCAGCGCGATGGTGGTGCCGGCTGACCTGGCCTCGCAGACCGAACTGGTCCGCCACGACCCGGCGCGCCTCGCGCGCTTGCTGATCGAACGCATCCGCGATTTCAAGCGCGCCAACGGACACAGCGCGAACGGAGCGAACGGGGCGGCGCGCAGTGCGACCACGGTACCGACCGTGCAGCGATGAGTTGCCGCCTCGCAGGACGCGACGGCACGAAGAGAAATGACCACGGAGTGAATCAACCTGTCGCTTGCGCGTCGGGATGCTGACGCGGAGCGGGGTGAGGGCGCGCGGTTGCCCTCGGGCAGCAGCCCGTGGCTTCAAGGTGTAGCAAAACAGGTGCAACAAGACGACATCGGACCAGAACAGAGTGGGCGCGGTGCTATTCGTCGCCGGTGTCGGCCGTCTCGACGCGCTGCTCGGCGGCGCCGCCACTCTCGGCGAACAGGTCCTTGAAGATCGGCTGCGGATTGAACAGCGTCCCGTGCTTGGCGGCCAGCAGCAGTGCCTGGATCGCCTGGGGATCGTAGCGGCTGCCGGCCTGCTTGCTCATCTTCACGAGGATGCTCTTCACCGGCACCGGCTCGTTCGTCTCCGGATCCGGCGTGGACTGCAACTCCTCGAAGTCGCGCGCGACCGTGATGATCTTGCCGATCGTCGGCGTGTTCGCGGCGTTCGCATCGCTCGGCCAGCCGCTGCCATCGAAGCGCGCGAACTGGTAGCGGATGCCCTGCAGGATCGCGTCCATCGTCTTCATGCTCTTCACGAAGCGCTCGCCGGCGGCGACAATCGCCTCGTACTTCTGCACCGGCTCCATGAACTCGGCACCGGCCACAGCCAGCGAGCCGACGTCGTGCAGCAGCGCCGCCAGTTCGATCGTGTAGCGCTGCTGCGGCTTGAGCTTCAGCGTCTGGCCGATCGCCGCGGCGGTGTTCATCACGCGCAGGCTCTTGCCACGGCTTTCGGGGTCGCGCTCTTCAATCAGGCCGACCATCGCGCGCACGATGTTGAACAGGTTCTCGCGCTGCTTCTGCGCCGACTGGATCGAGTCCATCGCCAGGCCGGCCTGCAGGGCCAGCGCCGAGATCAACTCGAGATCCTCGGCCGAGAACGACTTCCCCGTGCGCACCATATTGAGGTAGACGACGCCGTGCACCTTGTCGCGTACCTTCAGCGGCGCGCAGATCACGCTGCGCACGTGCTTGAGCACGATGCTGTGCTGCTGCGCGAAGCGGCTGTCCTCGGTCGCATCGGTCGTCATGATCGGCTTGCCGAAGTCGATCGTGCGCTTGACGATGCTGGTGCTCACCGCCTGGCTGACGCGCTTCTTGCCGTTGCCGCCAGCGCCCTCGGCGTCGTCCTTGTGCCAGCTGGCGCGCGGCAGGAAGTTGTTCTTGCCGGCGTTGACAAAGATGTAGCCGCTGTCGGACTGCACCGCGGTACCGGCCACCTTGAGGAAGTCGTTGAACAGGCCGGTCAGCGACTTCTCGGAGCTGATCGTCTTGCCCAGCGCGTAGATCGTGCTGAGGTAGCGGAACTCGAGGCTCTCGGCCGGCACGTGGCTCGCGCCGCCACCGCCACCACCTCCTACGTAGCCGCCCGCGCCGAGGTCGAGGTCGAGCATCAGCGTCTTCGAGTACGACGTCTCGTGGTCGTCGTCGTCGAATTCGATCACCTCGCGCGGCCGTTCGATCTCGGCCTTCGCGACGGCGCGCGCCTGCTCGGCGTCGTGTTCGAACACGAAGATCGTCTGCCCGATGCGGATCTGGTCGCCCGGCTGCAGCAACTCCTCGACGATCTTCTCGTCATTGAGGAACACGCCGTTGCGGCTCTGCAGGTCGCGAACGAAGAACATCTCGCCGATGCGGAAGACCTCGGCGTGGCGCCGGCTGACGCCCTGGTCGAGGATCTGCACGCCATCGGGGCAGTCGCGCCCCATCGAGATGCTCTCGGCCGTCAGATCGAAGACGGCTCCCTTGTTGCTGCCGGACTTGACGCGGAGAACTGGCATCGTGCGTGAACCGGGATGCGGCTGGACCGATCGCGGCCACACAGATGATGGCCGTCGGGACGGGAAGCAGCCGTGACGCAGGGGAACGTACGGGGCGGGGCGCGAATCGTACCCTGGCGCCGGTGCGATTGGTACGGGTTGGTGGCGTTGTGCGACGCGGGCTCAGCCCTCGGCGAGGATCGCCTTGGCGATCTTCTTGCCGAGCTCGACGCCGGGCTGGTCGAAGGCGTTGATGCCGTAGAGCTCGCCGGCCGCGGCAGTGGCGATCTGGTAGCCCATGATCAGCTCGCCGACGGTCTCGGCGTCCACGCGGTCGATGTGCAGCGTGAGGTTGGGGCGCTGGCATTCCGTCAGCGCGCCACGCGTACCCTGCAGTTCCACATTGATCACGCGGGCAAAGGTGTGGCCGTCGAGGTAGCCACCGGCCGGGTCTTCCAGCGGCGGCGCGGGGATCGGCAGATCGCGGCGGAACGCGGCCGTTTCGATGAAGGTGGTGATCTTGTCGTTGGGCCCCTCGATGAACAGCTGCAGCTGCGAGTGCTGGTCGGTCGCGCCGGTGGCGCGCACGACGGTCTGGCCGGTGACCTTCGGCGTGCCGTCGGCCGCGAGCTTCTTGCCGAGGCTCTCGGCCCAGAGCTGCGCGTACCAGTCGGAGAATTCGCGCAGCGACTGCACGTAGGGCATCATCACGGACACGGTCTTCTTGTGGCGCGTGTCGGCCAGCCAGTGCAGCGCGGCCACCATGTACGGCCAGTTTGCGTCGGGCTCGTGCGTCATCAGCGCGTTGGCGTTTGCCGCACCGCGCAGCACCGCGGCGATGTCCAGGCCGACGAGCGCCGCCGGCAGCAGGCCCACGGCCGAAAGCACGCTGAAACGGCCGCCCACGTTGGGGGGAACCTCGAACGCCGGCAGCTTGCAGGTGGTGGCCACGTCGCGCAGCCAGCCCTTCGCCGGGTCGGTGACCAGCGCGAAGTGCTTCGTCCAGGCGTCGCCGAGCTTGTCCTTGCACAGGCTGCAGGCGAGGCGGAATGCGGCGACGGTCTCGACGGTGGTGCCGCTCTTGCTGATCACAATGAACAGCGTGCGCGAGAGGTCGCAGACGTCGAGCACGCCGGCCAGCAGTTCGGGGTCGGTGTTGTCCACGAGGAAGAAGCGCGGCGCGCCCGCCCGGTGGGCCGTGGAGAGGATGTTCCACTCGCCATGGTTGAGCGCGCGGTGGAGCACCAGCGGGCCGAGGGCCGAGCCGCCGATGCCGAGCACCACGACGTTGTCGTACTGCCCGGTGCGTTCATGGACGAATGCGTTGATGCGTTCGACGGCGTCCGTGGCGGCGGGCAGGTTGAAGAAGCCGAGCGTGCCGGCGTCGCGCTTCGCAGCCAGGCTGCGCATCACGGCGGCCGCCTGGTCGTGCGCCTTCGCAAGGTCGGTCGCGGCGATGCCGTGCTCGGGGCCGACGGCGGCGGCAAGGCAGTTGGTGTGGTCGAGCTTGATGGCCATGGCGGTGTGGGGCGGCGCGAAGAACAGTGGTGCGGTGGCGTGCTGATGACAGCAAGTCGTGCGCGCGCCAGCAAGCGGTGAGACCGGTGAGTTGCTGTGGTGTGCAGGTTCTGCCAGGTGTGGAAGCCTGCACGACACCGGATGCAGGCTGGAAGCCTGCACCACAACCGGCTGGAGCCTGCACCACAACCGATGCAGGCTGGAAGGCTGCACCACACTGGCGGAACAGCCTGCACCACAGGTGCACCAGGGCACTTCCGGCGTCGCATATGTAGAATGGTCGTCGCCGACGCCCGCCACTTGCCGATCCGCGCCCGTCCCAGTCCCCGATGTCCGACGACACCCCGGCAATCGACTCGGGCGAAATCATGCGCCGCGCCAACGCCGCGCTGCAGGACCTGTTCGGACTGCCCGCGTTCCGGCCGGCCCAGGCGCCGATCATCGAGGCGGTGCTGCGCAACGAGAACATGCTGGTGGTGATGCCCACCGGCGCCGGCAAGTCGCTGATCTACCAGCTGCCAGCCCTGGTGCGCCGCGGCCTCACGGTGGTCGTCTCGCCGCTGATCGCCCTGATGAAAGACCAGGTCGATCAGCTCACCGCGCGCGGCCTCGGTGACTACGTGGGCACGGTGAACTCCAGCGTCGAGTGGGAAGACCAGCTCGACCTGCTTGACCGCGTGCTGACCGGCCAGGTGCGCCTGCTCTACGTCTCGCCGGAGCGCTTCCAGAACAAGCACTTCATGAACACGCTGGC
>JBFWQT010000411.1:0-6610 GCA_050249295.1 Planctomycetota bacterium | reverse complement strand
GCAGACAATGAACGCGGGATCGACCGCAAGCGCCCGCGCGACGCCGATGCGCTGACGCTGGCCGCCGGAGAACTCGTGCGGGTAGCGGTTCACGGCGTCGGCCGGCATGCCGCATTGCTCGAGCAGGCGGCGCGCCAGCGTGTCGCGCTCGGCGGCGTTGGCGCCAATCCGGTTGGCCTCCATGCCCTCGGCCAGGATCTCGCCGATCATCTGGCGCGGGTTCAGCGAGCCGTAGGGATCCTGGAAGATGATCTGGCAGTTGCGGCGGAACGTGGCGACGCGCTGGTCGAGGTTCTTGCGCGCGGCGTAGCTGAACAGCACGACGGCGCGCCACAGCAGCACCGCGCCGATGAGGATTGACGCGACCGCGGCGAGCGGACCTAGCGAGCCGGTGACGGTCATGCCTTGCACGAGGTGCATCAGCAGCAGGCCGCTGATCAGCGAGAGCACGACGATGCGCTCGCGACCGGCCAGCCGCGCAATGACACCGACGCCGGCAAGCAGGCCGGCCAGCAGGATGATGAACAGCGCGAGCGGACCGCCGCGGGCGCCGATCACGGCGAGCACGCCGACGATGCCCACGAGCACGGCAATCGGCGCGTGCTGTTGCAGCGCGTGCAGCTCGGCAAAGAAGCCGGTCATGCTCTCGCCACGGAAGACCACGTTGCCCGAGGTGGGCGGCGCGAGATGCAGCAGCGCCTTGCCGGCCGTGGTCTTGCCGCAGCCCGATTCGCCGACGAGCGCGACGGTCTGCCCGCGCTGAATCGTGAGGTCGATGCCATCCACGGCGCGCAGCTTGACGCGCGATGCTTCGAGCAGCCGGTAGAGCACGGTCGCCCAACCGGCCACCGCAGCCAGTCCGAGCGCCACGGTGCCACCGCTCAGCCACGACAGCAGCACGAGCCCGGCGACGAGCGAGGCGAGGTTGGCGCCGACGCCGACCGCGCGGCGCGACGTGGACCCGCTGGTGTTGACCACGAGGCCGACGAGCGACGCGATCCAGATCACGCCGCCGGCCAGCGCGGGCCACATCGAGCCGTAGCGCATCGCGCCGATCAGCGCGAGGATCGCCGCGACCGGGAACGACGCAATGAACGAAATCGTGGCGAGCCGGGCGACCGGCGCGGTGAGGTCCTTCAGCCGCTGCTTCACGCCGAAGTGCACGCGCAGGTCCTGCACGCTGATCAGCGTCTCGGGCGGTGCCGGTGCATCGGCCGGCTCGCTCGTTGCCCTCGCGTCGGCCACCACCGCGCGCCCGGCCACGTCCGGCTTCTCGTCGCTGATCCCTTTGTCGTAGGCGAAGCAGCGCACCTCGTGCGGCTCGGCGTCGGCGCCGTCGCGATCGGCCACCGACACCAGCTGCGGGTCCTTCAACCGGCACGGCGCGAACTCGTACTCGCATCGCCCCGCAAACCGGCAGTGATCCGGAAAGCGCGTCGCCGGCGGCACGTTGCCGGGGATCGCCGCCAGCTCCTGCCCGCGCTTGCGCACATCAGGCAGCGAATCGAACAGCCGCAGCGTGTACGGATGCCGCGGCCGCGCATAGAGCGTGGCGGTGTCGGCCGTCTCGACAATCTTGCCGGCGTACATCACGCCCACGCGATCGGCCATGCCGGCGACCACGCCGAGGTCGTGCGTGATCAGAAGGATGCTCATGCCGCTGTCGCGCTGCAGGTCGCGCATCAGCTCGAGGATCTGCGCCTGGATCGTCACGTCGAGCGCGGTCGTCGGTTCGTCGGCGATCAGCAGTGCGGGCTTGCAGGCCAGCGCGATCGCGATCATCGCGCGCTGCTTCTGGCCGCCGGAAAGCTGGTGCGGGTACTCGTGCACGCGCGACGCGGGGTCGGGCATGCGCACCTGCTCCAGCATCTGCACGGCCCGCGCGATTGCGTCCTGGTGCGAGACCCGCTCATGCAGGCGGACCACCTCGGCGATCTGCTGGCCGATGGTGAACACCGGGTTCAGGCTGGTCATCGGCTCCTGGAAGATCATCGCGATGTCGTTGCCGCGGATCGCGCGCTTCTCTTTCTCGGGCATGCGCAGCAGGTCGCGCGTGCGATTGCCGGTCAGCAGGCGGATGCTGCCGCGCGGATGGAACCCGCCCGGCTTCGGCACCAGCTGCATCATGCTCAGCGCCGTCACGCTCTTGCCGCAGCCCGACTCGCCGACCAGTGCGAACGTCTCGCCGCGGCGGATGTCGAAGCTCACGCCATCCACGGCCCGTGCCACGCCGCCGGCCGTGAGGAAGTGCGTGTGCAGGTCGCGCACCTCCAGCACCACGGGCGGCGCCCCGGCGTCGGTGTGGCTGGCCTGTTCGACCGGTGGAGCAATCGTGGACGCGCGTTCCATCAACGGCGGTGGTGGAGGCGAGGCGAGAAGCGGCGGGGTGCCTCAGTCTACACCCCGCTGCTCCGCCCGCCCACGCAACGCGCGCAAACGGCGGCAGTCACTCGCCGTTGGCAATCCGAAGCAGGACATCGAAGTCGTCCGGCTGATCGTCATCAAGCGACACGCGATTGCGATGCACGGCGCCGCACTTCTCGCAGCAGTGCACGAGCATCCAGCCGCGGCGTGCATCTGCCTCGACCGCGATCGGCCGCATCAGCTCGCCGCAGTCGGCGGCACGATCGCCGGGAATGACGTCCAGGTGCCGCGACCACAGGCAGTGCGGACAGTGATTGCGCGTGGATCCATTATTCAGCGGCGCGACGTCGCGCCCGCAGTGCAGGCACACGAACGCGTCGTTGCGCTTATGTCGGAAGGCGGCCTCGGGACCACCTCAACTGTCGCAGGGGATTGCGAGTGCAAACCCGGACGATGTCGCTACTCGCGCCGGGCCGGGTGGGCGGGACGGGCAGGCGGAGTCGAGCGGGTGCCGGTCGGCGGTGGGCCGACCGGGAGAGAGGTTCGGCAGACGGTGAACATGGGACCCTCCTGGTGAGCGGGAATGCCTGGATAGTACGGGCGCACAGGAACGGAGCCGGGCGAACCGGATGCGCAGGTCTGCATCCAGTTCGCCCGGGACTGTTCACTCAACTCGTACTGCTGCCGGCGCGATCAACGCGGCGACATGATCTTCCACTTCCCGTTCTCCTTCATCAGCGGCATCGTGCGCTCCTGCGACTGCTTCTGCCCGGCCACCTCGAAGGTCATCACCACCGTGACCGTGGCGCGGTCATCCTTGATGTCCTCGCCCGTCGTCTCCCAGCTGATCGACGTGATCATCGCCAGCTGCGCCTGGATCTGCTTCTTGATGTCGTCGTTGAACTGCGCCTTCACCGCATCGATGAAACACTCGACGTAGGCGTCCACATCGCCGCTCTTCAGCGCCTCCAGCGACTTCACGACCATCTCGGTCGGCGTCAGGTCCTTGCCGGTGGTGCGCGGCTTGTCGATCACCGTGTACGTCACCGGGCCGAACGCATCGAGCGTCATGTAGTGCTCGCTGGCGGCCGCTTCGATCGGCTCGCGCTGGCCGACAATGAGGATCGTGAACTGCTCCGGGTGGATGTGCGTCTCCGCGGCCACCAGGAGTTGCTCGGCGGTGATCGCCTGCATCTTCTCGCGCCACGTCGTCAGCGAGTCCTTCGGGCGGCCGGCCATCTCGGTCAGCGCGAACAGCTCCATCGTGCGGCCGGCATCGCCGAACAGCTGCGGGAAGCTGTCGATCAGGTTCTTGCGCGCGGTCTCCAGTTCCTCCGCCGGGATCGCCTCCTTGCGGATGCGGTCGATCTGCTGGAGCGTGAGCTGCAGCGCGCGCGCGACCGACTCCGACTTGCTCTGGAAGATCGCCATGAACTGGCCGGGGTGATCTTCGTTGGCCGTGAAGCCGCTGCCGGCGGTGTACGCGAGGCCTTCGTCGCGGCGCACCGACTCGAACAGCCGCGCACTGAGCACGCGATTGAGCAGCTGCATCGTGTAGTAGTCGTCGTTGGGCCGCATGAACGACGGGTGGCCGATCGCGACGTAACCCTGGCTCGACTGCTTCTCGAGGAAGTGCACGGCCCGCTTGCCGACCGGCGCTTCGGTCACGGGCACGCTCAGCAGTTCGCTGTCGGCGCCGGCCCAGCTGCCGAACGTGTCGGCCAGCTTCTTCGCCATTGCCGCGCGATCGAAGTGACCGCTGACCGAGAAGATCACGGTGCCGGGGCGCACGTGGGTGCGGTGGAAATCCTGCAACGCCTCGCGGTTGATGCGGTTGATCGAGCCCTCGGTGCTCAGGCGCGAGACCGGGTGCATCTCGCCGAACGCGCGCAGCGCCCACTCGCGGCGCCACATCTGGCCCGGCGTGTCGTTGCGATGTTCCAGCGCCTGCAGCGCGCGCGCCTTCCAGCGGGCCAGCGCCTCATCGCGGAACTGCGGTTGCACCAGCACGTCGCGCATCAGCTTCAGCGCGGCCTCCGTGTCGGTGCTGAAGCAGGTCATGCCGACGTTGCCGCGCGTGCTGTCGAAGCCGCTGCTGAGCGTCGCGGCCATGCCGGCCAGCGCCTCGTCCAGCGCGTTCTCGTCGAGCGTGGCGGTGCCGCCGCTCTTCATCAGGTCGCCGGTGGCGCTGGCCAGGCCGATCATCTCGCGCGGCTCCCACAGGCCGCCACCCTTGATGTGCGCGTTGACGCTGATCGTCGGGAAGCGGTGGTCCTCCTTGAGGTAGACGACGATGCCGTTGGGCAGCGTGATGCGGTAGTCGTCCGCGTTCGGCACGGTGAAGGTGCGCTCGGCGTACGCCAGGTCGGTGTGCGACACGGCCGGGGCGACGAGCGCCGTGCCGGCGGCCGGGCGCCACACGGCCGGCTGGCGGCCACTGTCGGGCCAACGCTCACCGGCGATCGCGGGCAGCGGCGCGGGCGCGTCATCGCCGGCCTTGTCCAGCAGGCCCACGCAGCGGTTCTCCTTGCGGAACGTCTCCTGCGCGATGCGCTGGATGTCCTCGGGCGTCACGGTCTCGGCGCGCTCGAACAGCCGGTTCACGGCGTGCCACGAATCCACGACCTCGAACATGCCGAGCACGATGCCGAGGAACTCGTCGTTGCGCAAAAAGCCCACGAGGCGCGACTTCAGCGCGTTCTTCGCGCGGCGCAGCTCGTCCTCGCCGACCGGTTCGTCGCACAGCTTCTGCAGCTCGGCGTCAATCGCGGCCAGCAGCTGCGCCGAGCTGACGTTGTCCTTTGCGGTCGCGTCGATGTCGTAGGTGTTCACATAGCGCGCCGGCAGCGTGTTGGCGTCCACACGCGTGGCAATCTCCAGCTCGCGCACCAGCTTCTTCTCGAGCCGGCCACTGCCGCCGGTCAGCAGGCCACTGATCACCATGTAGACGGCCTCGTCCTGGCAGCAGCCGCGCTGGCGGTAGTACACGAGCTGGACCGACGGCGCGCTGGTGGTGGTGCCTCGCATCGTGCGCTCGCCCACCGCGCGCGGCTGGATCACCGGCAGCGTCTTGCGCGGCAGCGTGCCCTTCGGGATGTGGCCGAAGTAGCGGTGCGCCATCGCGTATGCGTCGTCGGCCTTGACGTTGCCGACGAGGATCATCACGGCGTTATCCGGCTGGTACCACGTGTTGTAGAAGCGCATCGCGTCGGCGCGCGTGGCGTTCTCCAGCTCGGCGTGCCAGCCCAGCGTCGGCCACGAGTAGCCCGACGAGCCGAACGTCATCTGCTGGAAGGCCTCGTTGAAGGCCGAGTCCGGGCGGTTCTCGGCGAGTCGGCGCTCCTCGCGGACGACCTTGCGCTCGGCGAAGAACTCGCGGAACGTGCTGTTACGCAAGCGGTCAGCCTCGATCCACATGAACAGCTCGAGCTTGTTGGCCGGCAGCGTCACCTGGTACTGCGTCCAGTCGCGCGAGGTGCTGGCGTTCATGCCGGTGCCGCCCGCGGCCTGGTAGATGTCCCAGATCTCGCGCGTGTAGACGACGCCCTTCTGCTCCTCGATCAGCGCGGCCATGCGGTCCTTCAGCTTCGTCATCTCGGCCGTCTCGTCGTCGCTGAGCTGCGCGTAGCGCTCGAGCGCGCGGATCCGGTCGTAGACCTCGTCGAGTTCCTTGCGGATGCGGCGATCTTCCTCGAGGTTCTTCACGCCGACCTTGTCGGTGCCCTTGAACTGCAGGTGCTCGAGGTAGTGCGCGAGGCCGGTCAGGCCGGGTTCTTCGTTGGCCGAGCCGACGCGGAAAAACAGTCGGCAGCTGATCGACTCGCTGGCCGGGTTCTCGACGACGAGGATCTTGAGGCCGTTCTCGAGCATGCGCTCCTGCACCGGAATGCTGAACGGCTTGCCGTCGTCGTTGCCGTCCTGCGCGAAAACGAGCGAGGCGGGCAATGCCGCGACGAGCGCGAGCGCGAGGATGATGAGGAGATGTGCGCGCATATGCGGGCGAATCGACGGCATGTCGGTTGGATGGGTGACAGGGTCGTTGGCAGGGAAAGTATCTGGAACGGATACGGATCGGCGCGGGGCGGCGTTTGCGGCCGGGGCGTGGTGCGCGGTGCGTGGTGCGCGGTGCGGGTTCCGGTTGCGGGTTCGGTTCCGGGTTCGGTTCCGGCTCCGGTTCCGGGCGAGCCGGGGACGTAAGTCCCCGGAGGGGGAATGGCTGGAGCCTGGAGTGTCAACCCGCGCTCAC
>JBFWQT010000410.1:0-6620 GCA_050249295.1 Planctomycetota bacterium | reverse complement strand
GCGAATACAGCACAGGCGAGTCGGTGAGCAACGTGGCAATGGCCTCACTGTCGATCCGTCGCCACGAAGTGTGTCCTGGCTGGAACTACACGATCGCACCCCGGTCGGATCAACCAGACCCGAAGTAGACTGGTGTCGGCTCCTAAGTCCACCGTTTGAACGCTGACAAGCGCGTTCACGAAACTTCCGACGGTTGATCCGTAAACCCGGGCCCTCGAGGCCCGCTCGCTTGCGCTCGCGGCTCTTGTTTTAGCGCCAATGGGTGTAAACCCCCGGAGTCTGATTCCGGGACGACTCCGCGACCGGCCTGCAGAGCCAATCGTGAGCTGACTTCAGAACGAGACTCCGGGGGCTGACACCCCCGGCTCGCCCGGAACAGGCATTCGCGGACAGGCTCTTACGATGTACCCTGGCGGGTGGTTCACACCTGTACATCCGCTCCCTGACGGTCGCGGCTCTTGTTTGTCGACACGCCGTCCTGGCTTCCAGCCCTGGCTCCCGACCTACCGCCCGTAGTTGAGCTCGAGCACGATCCCCGCCTGGAACACCTGCCGGTACACCGTGCTCGCGCTGTCAAACGGCTCCACCCAGTCGCCGGTCAGCATCAGGCGGAACGACCCCAGCTCGCCGTGGTCCTGCACAACGGGCACTCGCGCCGACACATGCAGCGCGCCGAGGATGAACGCATTCGAGCCGGTGAAGTAGCCCCAGTTGAAATCCATCATCACCGTGATCAGGTCGGGGAAACCGACCCCGATGCGGATGTCGGTGCCAGTCGCGCCGTACGGGGCGTGGATCCACTCGATGATCGGGCTCAGCTGGTACGACCAGAAGCTGTGCGACTCGCGCTCGCGCGACATCGGCACGCGACGGCCCCACGAGAACACCAGCTCGCCGCTGTCGGAGTAGGTACCGAGGAACGGCACCGGAAAGTGATGGTGCCGGTAGCCGATCGAGAGCGCGGTGTTCCACCCGGCCGGGCGCAACGGCAGGTACAGCTCGAAGCCGAACGTCGCGCAGACCACGTGTTCGCCGTTGCCGGTCGGGCCGATGCCGGGCTGCTCGACGAGATCGAACCACGCATGGATGCCGTCGATCGGGCCGAGCGAGAAGACGTCGAGGCTGGCACCCGTGACCAGCGAGAAGCGCTCCGGGCCGAGCGAGAAGCTGCCGCACAGCGGATCGCCGACTGTGGTGCCGATGTGGCCGCCAAGGCCGAACGTGGTCGCGCGCTGCATCTCCGACAGCAGCGCCTCGTGCTGGTCGCGCCGCGCAATCCGGCCGGCTTCGGATTGTTCGACCTGCGCCTGCGCGATCAGCTTCTCGTTCTTCTCGTCCTCGAGCTGGTTGGTCAGGCGCAGCGCGTCGGTCTTCGCGTCGTACAGCTCCTGCGTGAGCTTGTTGATGATGTCGACGAGCTGCTGCCGCTCGACCGCCTCGAACGGGTTGTCCGGCTTTGGCGCGTGCCCGCCGTTGCCGCCGGTGTGGGCGCCGCCCGGCGGATCGGGCGGAACCGGCGACGTCTCGCCATGCCGCGTGGGTGGCCGCAGGTCGGGGATGTACGGCAAGAGGATCGCCGTGTCGCGCACGCGCACGCGTTCGCGCCGCGTGCCGGGGATCACGCGCGTCAGGCAGCCCGATTCGCGCGTCCAGACCACTTCGCTCCGCGCGATCTCCACGTCGCCGCGCATGATGCGAAAGCGCATGTGCTCGACGACGCCGTTGTTGTAGCCGGCGTCGATGTACGGCGTGTAGCCTTCCTCGTCGACGGCCGTCACCGTGAACACGTTGTCGGGCACCGGCACCGGCGGCTCTGGCTGGTTCGGCCGCGTCTGCGGCTGATCCTGCGCGCGCGCGCGTGCGCCGGGGAGGCACGCGAGCACAATGCTGATCGCGATGGCGGCAAGCGCGGTGGCCGCCACAGGGGTTCCGACAGGTCGCGTCATCAGCATGCGGTAGTCCGTGGCGTGGCGGTGGCCGTGGCGAGCGTCGCCATCGTCGCCATCGTCGTTTGGCAACCGCTGTACGACAAGGGCGGGGCGACCGTGTGATGTGGTGCAGGCTTCCAGCCTGCATCCGGACTGCGCGGTGGTGTGAAGCAGGCAGGCTGGAAGCCTGCACCACAGGCTGCGCGCTGGTGTGAAGCAGGCAGGCTGGAAGCCTGCACCACAGGACTGCGCAATGTTGTGAAGCAGGCAGGCTGGAAGCCTGCACCACAGGACTGCGCAATGTTGTGAAGCAGGCAGGCTGGAAGCCTGCACCACAGGCAACCACCAACTGTATGCCTCCCTCGCGGCGGGGAATTGTCGCGCCGCGTCGTGATCGGGTAGTCTGGGGTATTCGCCCACAGGCTACATCCCGCACAGATCACGACGATGACCCACCCCGGCCGTCTGTTCGCTCTTGCCGTTGCCGTCGTGACGTTGCTGCTGCCGGCAGTCGCGCAGGCCGACCCCACCGACGGCGAGCAGCTGTTCATCTACGAGGTCAATCGCGCGCGCAGCAATCCGCCCGCGTGGGGCGCCGAGCAGGGCCTCGGCACGCTGCTCGATGCCGTGGCCGCGCAGCCGCCGCTGGCGGTCAACAACGACCTCGTGACGTCGGCGCGCTTCCACGCCAACGAGATGGCGGTCAACAACTACTTCGCGCACCAGAGCGCGGTCACCGGCGACTGGCCGAACAAGATGGAGCGCGACGCCAGCTACCCGCTCGCTTCGTGGCTGACCAACACCGCCAACAACGTCGAGTCGCTCGCGGCCGGCACCAACTTCGACGCGACCACCGGCACCACAGTCGTGCGCTTCCTGATCCTCGACACCGGCATCAACCCGCCCGGCCACCGCCAGCACCTGCTCGCGATGACCGCCTTCGCGCAGAACTTCGTCGAGTGCGGCTGCGGCCACGGCTACAGCGCCGGCAGCACCTACAAGAACTACTGGGCCTTCCACACCGGCTTCCGCGATCCCGACTCGGCGTGGATCACCGGAGTGGTCTACGACGACGCGAACACCAACAACCGCTACGACTACGGCGAGGGCCTGTCCGGCGTGACCGTCACCGTCAACCCCGGCGGCGCCAACGTGCAGACCAACGCGGCCGGCGGCTATGCGATCGCCGTCACCGCCGGCAGCAAGACGGTCAGTGCAACCGGCGGCTCGTTTGTCGGCACCGGCAGTGGCAGCTTGTCGGTGGGCACGAGCAACCGCGCAGTCGACTTTGTCAGTGGCAGCACGTCGGCCGAGATCGACTTCGGCAACCAGGGCTTTGGTGGTGGCGGTGGCGGCGGCGGTGGCGGTGGCGGTGGCGGTGGTGGCAGTGGCTTCTGCGCCGCCTTGCCCGCGGGCGCTCCGGTGATGATGTCGCCGGTGACCACGACGCTGTTCGTGCTGCTGGTGGCGGTGGCGCTCCTGCGTCGCCTTCGATAGGCGGCGAGCGAACGAACCGTGCCCCGCAAGAGCCGCGAGCGGCCCTGGCGAGCCGGCGACATGTGTCCCCGCGAGGTCACCGCACTCCCCTCCGGGGACTTACGTCCCCGGCTCGCCTCGCGTCCGGATACGCTGACAGCCACTGACAGCCACTCACGCGCGCCGCTCTTGTCCACTGCCCGGCTTTCGCCGTACTAGCCGCGTTGTAGACTCTCGCCCCTGTCATTCGAGGACGCCCAACGCCGTCGCGAACACTGCCGCTGCCATGGACCGGATCCGGAACACGATCGCCGAGTGGATTGCACCGCACACCAACGGAATGAGTGCCGATGATGTGCGCGCGCAGTTCGCCCGGCCGAAGAAGGCCGAGTGGGGCGACATCGCGTTGCCGTGCTTCAAGCTGCCGGTGGGCGACCTGAAGAAGCCGAACGAGAAGGCCGACCACCTGGCGAAGACGCTGCCGGCGCACGAACTGGTCGAGGGCGCCGTCGCGGAGGGGCCGTACCTCAACATCACGTTGTCGGCGAGTGCGATGGCCGCGCAGATCATCCCCGGCCTGGACGAACTGGCCGCCAACGGCTACCGGCTGCCGGACGGCGAGGGCAAGGTGCTGACGATGGACTACTCGTCGCCGAACGTGGCGAAGGAGTTTTCGCTCGGCCACCTGCGGAGCACGATGCTCGGCCACTCGCTGATCCAGCTCTACACGAGCTGCGGCTGGAAGACGGTCGGCATCAACCACCTCGGCGACTGGGGCCACCAATTCGGCGTCGTCATTACTGCGTGGCAGGAGGAAGGCGACGAGAAGGCCCTGGAGGCGGATCCGATCCCGTACCTGCAGGCGATCTACCAGAAGTACTCGCTGCGGGAGAAGGCCGAGGGCCTGAAGAAGGCCGGCAAGCCGCCGATGAAGGATACCGGCGGCGACGACTATGTGGCCGACCCGCTGCTGCCCGACGACCCGCAGTCGGTGACGGCGCGGGCGCGGAAGACCGACGACGCGCTGCAGGCCGGCGACAAGAAGATCCGGGCGCTGTGGAAGCGGTTCCTCGATCTGAGCATTGCCGCGCTGAAGCTGACGTACGCCGACCTCGGCGTGAACTTCGACGCGTGGACCGGCGAGAGCTTCTTCGAAGACAAGATGGAGCCGATCGTCGCCGAGCTGAGGAAGAAGAAGCTGCTGACCGAGAGCCAGGGCGCACAGGTCGTGGAGATGGGCGAGGACAAGGCGCCGTGCATCGTGCTGAAGAGCGGCGGCGGCACGACCTACGCCACGCGGGACCTCGCGGCCGCGACCTACCGGCACAACGAGTATCACTTCGACCGGAACGTCTACGTCGTCGATGCCCGGCAGTCCGAGCACTTCGCCAACGTCTTTGAAGTGTTGAAGCGGGCCGGTCACGAGTGGGCCGAGCGGTGCCAGCATGTGCCGTTCGGCGCGGTGCGGATCAAGGGCCAGGTGATGAGTACGCGGGCCGGCAACGTGATCCTCGTTGAGGACTACATTGCGAAGAACCAGGAGCGGGTGCTCGAGATCATGCGGGAGAAGAACCCCGGCCTCGAGAACGACCTTGGCCCCGACGACTACCAGGCCACCGCGCGGGCCGTCGCGAAGGCGGCGATCCTGTTCGAGATGCTGAAGGTGGACCGGACCAACGACGTGAACTACGCGAGCGAGGAGGCCGTCAACTTTGACGGCGAGACCGGCCCGCGGGTGCAGATGACCTACGCCAAGACCGGCTCGGTGTTGCGCAACTACGAGACCACGTTCGGCAAGCCGCACGACCCGGCCGCCATGGATTTCTCGCACTACACCACGGTGTGGGAGCGGAACCTGCTGCGGCTGCTCGGCGACTACCAGTCCACGGTGCGGGCCGCGCTGGCCGAGCACCAGCCGTACCTGGTGGCGCGGTACATGCTGGAGATTGCCGACTGGCTCAATCTCTACTGGAAGAACGTGCTGTTCCTCGACACGGACAACCCGGCCGCCGCCGACTCGCGGGTCTCGTTGCTCTCGCGGATGCGGGGCGTGATACGGCAGTGCCTGCACCTGCTCGGCCTTGAAGCGCCCGAGCGGATGTGAGGTCGCAGCTGTCAGCGACGCCTGTAGAGGGCGATCGCAAACATCGTGGCGACGGCGAGGCGATTGCGATCGGGCGAAATGCGCCCGATGTCGCCCGCGATCACCCTCGATAATTCTGGCACATAGTCGGGTGACAGTGCCGCCGCGTCGAGCCCCGCCGGTACCCGACGCACGGCGCGGCCGGTGGCGACGCGATACCAGCGTGAACTGCCCTCCGCGAACAGGGCTGCCACATGCTCGCCGTCCGGAGCAATTGCGACGCCGGTGGCATCCTGGCGCTGCAACTGCGGTGTCGTCGAGAACACCTCCTCGCCCGTCGAGGTCTCGAACACCACCAGCCGCGAACGGCTCAGCATGGCGATGTGCCGTTCCGCATCGCTGAACGCCCAGGCGACGCTGGTCTCCACCTCGCTGCCCAACTTGCGCACCAACCGGCCATCGTCTGCCGCGTACAAGTGCGCGCCAATCAGCAACCGGCCGTCGCGCAGGACCGCGGGCACGGCGATGCCGGGGTGGCGGGCAACGACCGATTGTTGCCACAGCTCGCGCCGGGTCTGGACGTCGAGGACGTGGACAACGCCGTCGGCGTTGACCGCCACACGCGAGCCGTCGGCGGACGCGGCGACGCGACGGCCGTCACCGATGTCGCCCAGATGGCCGACCACCGCGAGTTGCTCGTCGAAGAGCGTGCCGTCCGAATTGACCAGCAGATGATCATCGACCCACGCGATGTCGTCAGAGTTCACCTCCGGATCCACCAGACATTCGCCATCGCGAACCCGGAACATCGAGCCGCGTGTCGGCCCCAGCCACAGCACCACGAGCGTGGAATCGGCACTGAACGTGGCGCGGTTGTCGTTGCGGGCGGCAGCTACCGACCAGAGCGACTCCGGAGGGCCGGGCCAGCGCGCGTGCCCGACGTGAATTCGCCCCTCACTCACCCACGCCGCGTAGTCTCCGTTGCCGGATACGGCAAGGTGACGTCCCGGCCAGTCAACCAGACGGTCGCCGCTACGCACGTCAGCCTGAAAGCTGTTCCCGTTCCTGTGGCAGTTGAGCATCAGCCCGTCGTGGCCGAGTTGCGGGCGGTTCAGCACGAGATCGGAAGAGCG
>JBFWQT010000409.1:0-6621 GCA_050249295.1 Planctomycetota bacterium | reverse complement strand
TGCGGGTCGACGCGCGCCGACGTGCCGTCCGAGTCGATGCCACTCTCCGGCGTGACCTGCTCGTAGGCCTGCGGGATGCCGCCGCCAGCCTGGCGCACCACGCCGCTGATCGTCAGCCCGGCCTGCAGCGTGATGTCCTGCGTGGCCATGTCCTCGCCGATCGTAACCGTCGCATCGTAGGGCGCCAGCTCGAACGGCCGCACCGACAGGCGGTACTCGCCGGGCGGGATGCCGCGGATCTCGTAGCGACCGTCGGGCTGCGTGTAGGCGCCCGGGTTGCCGTGCGACTGATCGTTCTCGCCGACCTTGCGCAGCTCGACGCGCGCCTGCCGCACGCCCTTGCCATCGGGGCCGGTGACGGTGCCGGTCAGGCCGCCGCCGCCGACCATCTGGATTTCGATCTCGACGGTGCCGCCGCCGGTGAGGTCGACCTCGAGGTTGGGCGGCGCGAGGTAGCCGGGCACATTCACGCGGATGCGGTAGCGACCCTGCACGAGGCCCGCCATGCGGAACGCGCCGTCGCGGATCAGCGTGCCGGGTTGTTGTTCGTACGCGCCGCGCGCGGGGGCCTCGAGCTGCAACCAGCCCTGTCGCGCCGGCTGCCCGTCGGGCGTGCGCACGGTGCCGGTCAGCACGATGCCGCCGTCGAGGCGGATCTCGCGGGTGACCGCAGCCGACTCGAACGTGATCTGCTCTTCCCACGGCCGGTAGTCGCGCAGCAGTGCCTGCACCTTGTAGTCGCCGCTCTCGATGCCGGCGACGCGGAAGTTGCCCTGCTCGTCGCTGCGGCCGATGCGCGTCTTCGTGGCGTCGTCGCCGCTCGCGAGCATGCACTGGATCTGCACGCCGGCCAGCGGCTTGCCTTCGGTGTCGGTCACGCGGCCGGCCAGCGAGGCGCCGCCGTCCACGGTCAGCTGCACGGCAAACTCGCCGCTGCCGCCCGGCACCTCGATCACCTGATCGAAGCTCTTCAGCTCGGCGTGGCGGATCTGCACGATGTACTTGCCGGGCAGCACGCCCTGCACTTTCGCGGTGCCCGTGGTGCCGGCCAGTATCACCTCGCCGTTGTAGAACTGCTGACCCGGCGACCAGTGGAAGTCCTTGTCCAGCGGGTCGCCGCGCTCGATCGGCGGCGACGACGGATCGCGCGACACGCCCACGCGCAGGCCGGTCGGAAGTTCGCTGCCGTCGGCGCGCCGCACCGTGAACACGCACGTGATGCCGCCTTCAACCTGCAGCGTGACCTCGGTCTTCTCGCCGGCGATGTCCACCAGCTTCTGCGTCGTCATGTACGGGCCGGTCGGGTCGACGCTGACGACGTGGCGGCCCTCGGTGAGGCCGGGGACGCGGAACTCGCCGGCGTTGTCGGTGGTGCCGTTGCCGGTGCGCAGCATGGTGCCGGCACTCTCGCGCGGCGCGACGCGCACGTTCATGCCGGCGAGCGGCTTGCCGTCCGGGCCCAGCACCTTGCCGACCAGCACGCAGCCGGCCTTGACGAGGCAGCGCACCTGCTTCTTCTCGCCGTCGGCCACGTCGAACAGCTCGTTGTACGGCAGGTACTGCTGATGGTTGATGATCAGCCGGATCTGCCCGGCGTGCGGAAGATCGAAGCGGAAGCTGCCGTCGGCGTCGGTGTGGGTGCTGCCGGCCACCTTGCCGCTGGGGTGGTAGCGCGCCTGGATCACGGCGCGCGCGACTGGCGCATCGGGGTCGTCGGCGGCAACCGCCACGCCCTGGATCGACGTCGGCCGCGAGAGCGTGAACGACAGCGGCAGCACGGTGTTGGCCGGGCACGCCACGCTCTGTGTGGAGATCGACGTGTTGTCGCCGAAGACCCACACGCGGAACCGGCCGATGCCGGTGTAGCAGGCGAACTTGCCGTTGCGCACGTTGGCGAAGGTGTAGCGGAACACGCCGGGGTTGGCCTGCAGCGGGTCGGACCACATCGGCACACCGGCCTCGAAGTAGCGCGCTGGCACGGTCGGTACCGCGGCGCCATCGGTCTCGCCCGGCCGCAGCAGCGGGCCCGCATACGCGATCAGCACCGTGAAGGTCGGCACCGCCTTGCCGTCGCCGCCGGTCACCGTGCCGACGATCCGGCCGAACTCGTCGAGCCTGACGGCCAGCGAATCGGTGCCGGTGGGCACGCCGACTTCGGTCTCGCTGTGGAACGCGCAGGCGGTCCAGAGCCGGTGCGGGCCGTCGGGCAGCAGCGGCACGCGGAAGTCGCCGGTCGGCCCGCTCACCACCGCCACGGCGCAGCGCTCGCCCGCGCTGTCGGGCGGCGGCGGAATGCGCACGCGACCACTGCCCGGCTCGCCCGGCAGCAGCATCACGCGCGCACCTTCAATCGGCTCGCCGTAGATGTTGATCACCTTGCCGGCGATCAGGTTCTGGCCGGTGGCGCGGCCGGCGCGCTGGTACGGATCGAAGCGCAGCGGCGGGTAGTCGGGCCAGGTCGCGCCGTCGAGCAGGTCGCGCACGCGCTGCGCATTGGCCGGCTGCACGGGTGTCAGATCCGCGCCGCCGCTGCTCGTGCGCACGGTGTCGTCGGGCCGCACATCCAGCGGCGGACGCGACGGCACGGTGCCATCGTCCTGCACGGCGATCGGCAGCCGGTCGGCGCCGGACGACGAGCGATCGCCCGTCCCCATGTTGTAGGAGGCGACCACGCACACCACCAGCAGCACGCCGGCGGCCACCATCAGGATGCGATCCACGTTCACGATCTTCCCTGCGGCTACGGCCCTCAATTCAACGACCCAACGGCGCCTCCGTCGGGGTCTCCATGATGAATGACATGGGCGCGCGGGCGCAACCGTTGTCGCATCGCGGCGGCCGGGTGGTCGGCAGGCCAGCCAACCGGGTAGGCTGGTGTGTCGGCCGCAGAGAGAACACGGCCGGCGCGACCACCTCCTGCCACATCGCCATGACCTGCCGACTGCCGCTCCTGTTGCCTGCCATCGTCGTCTCGCTGCTCGCGCTGATCCCGTCGGCGGGCTGCTCCAGCGGCTACCAGCAACGCGAGCTCACACCCGAGGAGCGCAGCCGGCTCGACGCGCTGGCCGACCAGCATCGCGACGCCGCGCGCTGGCGCATGACCGACCTGCCGGAGTTGCTCGATCACTTCGGCACCGACAACCCCGCCGAATGGCGCGAGGCGCGCGACCGCCTGCTCTCGCCGCGCATGGAGACGCACACGCCGTCGATCCGCATGGACGGCAACCAGAAGCGCTCGACCTACATCCGCGAACGGCTCGAAGCGCACGACTGGGACACCGCGCGGTCGCGCCGCTGGCTGGTCCGGCAGGGCTACATCTACCGGCAGCTTGCCGTGTTCCACGATCCGCACTCGCGGCCCGAAGACTGGGCGAAGGCGCGCAAGGCGCTGCAGGCGCTGACCGACGCCGACCGCGCGGAGGTCGACGCCGCGAAGAAGGCCGGCAAGCCAGACGACCGCACCAGCTACGAGAAGGCCGACGTGCCGACCGAGCGCATGGCGTTCGAACTGGTGCTGAAACTGATGGTGCCGCCGGACAACCAGGAGGCCGAGAGCAACGCGCAGCATCACTCGTTCACGGTGCCGCAGGCGGGCACGGTGACCAACGCGCAGGGGCTGTTCAATGTGGCGCCGCCGTCCAACGCCAACTGGCTGGCCAACGCGCAGGGCAACACGCTCGGCCCGCAGTCGCTGCAGATCGAGGACCGCTCGCTGTGGGCCGTGGAGCAACTGGTGGAGCTGCGCGAGGACGCGATCGCGCCGGTGATCTGGGGCACCTGGCTCAGCGACTCGGTGGGCAGCGAGCGCGCTGCCGAGGGCGTGCGCTTCTACGAGCTGCTCTACCTGGCGCTGGCGCGGATGGACGAGTTGCCCGTGCCGGCGCTGCTGATCGACCTCGACAACTCGCGCAAGCTGGAGAGCGCGATGTGGCGCTACCACCGCGTGCGCCGGCTCGTGCGCACCCTCGGCGAGATCTACGGCCCCGAATCGTTCTCGGTGCCGGAACGCGTGAAGTCGGCGCCGGTGCGCGACGCCAACGGCAACCTGATCGACCAGCCGCAAGTCTGGGTGATCCAGCGCGATCGCTTCCGCCCCGACTGGCAGGAGAGCGCCACGCATCGCGACGAGGTGCTGGCGGCGATTGCCAACGTGATGCGCACCTTCCGCGCGGCCAACGACGACCTGCTGTTCCAGATGCGCAACTACTGTGTCGATGCGCTGGTCGAGATCGGCGACCCGGCCGCCTGCGCGCATCTGGTCGATCTGTGG
Source organism: Planctomycetota bacterium (assembly GCA_050249295.1). Classification (GTDB taxonomy): domain Bacteria; phylum Planctomycetota; class UBA8742; order SKZP01; family SKZP01; genus JBFWQT01. The sequence continues at coordinate 2,351 of JBFWQT010000409.1, read as the reverse complement.
GAAGTCGCGGACAAGGAAGGCGAGGAATACCTCGTCAGCGACATCATCCGTCCGGGCCTGGTGCGGCTCTCGGGACGCAACTACCGCACGATCGCGGAGTGGCGGAAGTGGTTGGCGGAGCGCAACAAGTAGCCGCTTCACACCGGGCGACCAGCCGCGAGCCACGACAGGGCGATGCCCTCGTGCGTGATCTCCGGCAGCGTCGCGTGGAACGTACCCGCCGGCAACTCATCCACCAGCGTGTGCGCATCACCGCCGGTGGCGATCACCAGCGGCGGCGACGACGCGAACACCTCGGCCGACAACCGCTCGAGAATGCCGAGCACAAGGCCGGGGAAGCCGTGATAGACGCCGGAGAGGATCGCGCTTTCGGTGTCGGTGCCGAGCACCGGCGGACGCTCGCCGCCACGCGGACGCACCAGCGGCAGCAACGCGGTGCGCTCGTGCAGCGCATTCAGCGCGAGGCTCAGGCCGGGTGCGATCACGCCGCCGAGGTACTCGCCGGCCGGCGAGACGATGTCGAACGTGATCGCGCTGCCGAAGTCGACCACGATGGCGCCGCGGCCGGGGTAGCGGAACCGGCAGGCCAGCGCGTTGAGCAGGCGGTCCTGGCCGACCTGATCGGGCCGGCGCGTGAGGTTGGCGATCGGAATCGGCAGGTCGCGCCGCAGCCGGAATGCCGTCGGGCGTCGCGGCCGCGCGGCGAAGGCCTCCGACGTCGCGGCCCAGTCGGCCACCGCTTCGTCGCCGAGCGGATTCACACTGCCGATCACCACGGCGGCGACCTCGCGCTGGCGGTCGGCGTCGGGCAGCGTCATCCACGCGTCGTCGAGTGCGTCGCGCAGGCCGCGATTGGTCACGCCGAACACCGGGCCGATCGCGGCGTCGGCGCCGGGCCATGGGGCGGCCGGGTCGGGCGCGGACCCGGGGTCGGGCAGCCGGTCAAGATCGATCAGCGCGATGTGCGCGCGCGAGTTGCCACAGTCAGCGGTGATCAGATGCGTCATGGCAGATGAATCGGCTCAGAACTCGGCCGGCTCGTCGGCCGCTGGCGCCGCCGCCTTGATGATCGGGCGCTCATGAATGCGGTACACCTTGCAGACCCGGCCGCCGATCCGCCGCATCGCGTTGTTCATCGCCGTGTGGTCGTCCGGAATGCCGCCGATCTCGGCGCTGCGGATGCCACGCGAAATCAGGCTCTCGAAGATCGCCTCGTAGAACACCGACTCGAGGCCGTGGTGGCGCATCGGATGATCGACGCCGATCAATGACACCCGCGCGCGCGACACCATGTCGCCGAAGCGGAACTGGCTCTTGCGGATCACGAGGTGCCACAGCAGCGACGGCGTGCGACCGCCGGTGTGGGTCAGCACCTGGTGCACGTCGGGCAGCGTGAGGCACAGGCCGACCGGCTTGCCGTCGATCTCGGCAACGTGGCACAGGTCGCGATGCAGGATCGGCTCGAGGTTCGTCATCTGCTGCGCGAACTCGGCGTCGGTCAACGGCACGTTGCCCCAGACGTTGTCCCACGCCTCGTCGTAGAACCGGCGGATCAGCTTCTGCTCGTCGCGCCAGCCGCGCTGGCCGACACGCAGCGGCCGCAGGCGCACGCGGTGTCGTTCACGCACGCGCTGCGCGAGCCGCTTGATGCGCGCATCGGGCCAGTGCCAGTCGGAGACCTCGTAGACGTTCAGGTCGCGCACCTTGCTGAACCCCGCGCGCTCGCACAGCAGCGGGTAGTAGCGCGGGTTCCACGGCAGCTGCACCGTCGGCGAATCCTCGAACCGGCCATCCACGAGCATGCCCCACTCGTCGTGCGGCGTGAAACTCATCGGCCCGCGCAGCACGGTCGCGCCCTTCTCGCCGAGCCAGGCGGCCGCTGCGTCGAACAGGCCACTGGCCGCGCCCTGGTCGTCCTCGCATTCGAAGAAGCCGAAGAACCCGGCCGACTCCTTCGCGTGGGCGTTGTGGTTGTGGTTGATGTGCGCGGTGATGCGGCCGATCGGGTCGCCCTTGCGATACGCAAGGAACCAGCGGACTTCGAGGTGCGCGAACGACGGATTGCGGCGCGGATGATGCAGCTCGCGTCGTTGCGGCAGCCAGTCGGGCACCCAGTAGCGGTTGCGGTGGTGCAGCTTGCGCGGGAAACGCAGGAACGTCTCCAGCAGCCGCTTGTTGGAGTGCCCGAATGGTTTGATGTCGAGATCGTCCGACATGATCGCCGAGACCAGTGCGATGGGCGGCGCGGCGGTGCGCGCACCGGATGGCGCAATCTGGCATGCGCTGCGCTTCAGCACAACCAGGCGCGCAGGCGCGCAGGCGGGTATGCTGCACGCACGCCAACCGCGCCC
>JBFWQT010000408.1:0-6625 GCA_050249295.1 Planctomycetota bacterium | reverse complement strand
CCAGCGCCAGGCCGCCGAGCTGTGCCATCGCCTCGACCAGCATCACGCCGGGCATGATCGGCGCATCCGGGAAGTGGCCCTGGAAGAACGGCTCGTTGATCGTGACATTCTTGATGCCGACGGCGTGCTTGCCGGATTCGATCTCGAGCACGCGATCGACGAGCACGAACGGGTAGCGGTGCGGCAGCACCTTGAGGATGTCGCGCACGTCGAGTGCGGCCGGCGTGGCATCGCGCATCATCGTGGTCGCCCACACGGCCGACTCCTGGGCCTCGCGATCGGAGGGCGCGATCGGACTGCTGCGCCGGCTCTCGTGCGCCGCGGCGGGCTTGCGACCGGAGGGCATGGCGGTGGCTGAACCTGATGTGGCCGGCGCGGCCGTCGTCGGGCCCATCGCCTCGGCCAGCTTCTGCAGCAGCTTCAGGTTGCTCTGGTGGCCCGACCGCGTGGACACGATCCGTGCGCGCAGGTCGCGGCCGAGCAGCGACAGGTCGCCGACGAGGTCGAGCACCTTGTGTCGCACGTACTCGTCCGGGAAGCGCAACTGGTTGTCGATCGGCCCGTGCTCGCCGACCACCAGCGTGTTGGTGGTGTCGGCGCCCTGCCCGAAGCCGAGCTTCTGCAGCATCGCCGCTTCCTTCTCCATCACGAACGTGCGCGCCGGCGCGATCTCGTCGCGGAAGGTCGTCGCGTCGAGCGTGTAGTCGAGGAAGCCGCGCAGCAGCGGATGCTCGGCGCCGTAGTCGAGCGTGTAGAACACCTGGAACTCGTCGGCCAGCGGCGGCAGCGCGACGAGGTTGGCGTGCGCCTCCTGGATCTCGATGATGCGATCGAGCACGAACACCTTGCGCGGCACGTCCTGCTGCACGATGCCGGCCTCGTCCACCAGCCGCACGTAGTCGCGCGCCGAGCCGTCGCAGCCGGGCAGTTCGTCGGAGTCGAGTTCGACGATGACGTTGTCGACGCCGAGCGCGCGCAGCACGCTCATCAGGTGCTCCACCATGTGCACCTCGGCGTCGCCGATGGCGATGGCCGTGCGGCGCTGGCGCTGCGCGATGTTGTGCACGACAGCCGGGATGCGCGGTTTGTCGGGCAGGTCGGTGCGCACGAACACCACGCCTTCGTCGGGTGCGGCCGGCAACAGCTTCACGGTGCAGTGGCGGCCGTTGTGCAGCGCCACGCTGCCGAGCGAGGCCGGCTTGCCGACGGTGCACTGCATGGCCATCGCCGACGCGCGGCCCGCCGCGGCCCGGTTCGAGCCGTTGGTGTCTGGTGTCGGAGCCGTTTGCATGAGGCAGGTAGAGGGCTGGAAGGCGCACCGGTGTACCATTCGGCGCCCCTCGGCGCAGCCCCGCAGTGCGCTCGCGCCCCGTGCATCCCGCATGCCGAGTTGCTGCAACTGGTAACCGATGGAGTGCCTTCCACGTCAGGCTTGTGTGGCCCAACCGCCTCAGCCGCCTTCAGCAGCGCATGGTATTCTGGGTCGGTGTTGCCGCGAATCCTTGTGGACGACGGCGGCGAATGTACCAATATGGTTCCAGCGTATGGCTCCACTCAGTGCCGGCTCACACCGGCTCGCAACCTGCAACAATGGCAGACTTCCATCGCTGGCTGCGCCGGGTTGATCGCCTGAGCGACGACACCAAAGCGCTGCTGTTCGGCGTGGTCGCAGTCGTGGCGCTGTTGCTCCTGATCGTGATTGGCTGGGTGTTTGACCTGGTGCTGCAACTTCTGCCGTGGATTGTGGGGATGGCCAGCGCGGCGGGGATTGGCTGGATTGCGTGGCGGGTCGCTCGTGCACGGTCGGCTTCTGCTGACGAGCACGAGGTTGCAGCGCTTCATGTGGTGCTCGTGGAGCAACTACCGACTGCCGCCAACCTGGCTGCGTCAAACGCCGGCATCGCGCAATCGTTCGTTTCTGCCGAGCCCCCGCGCTCGATAGATCAAGCGCCCCAGCTTCGCGCGCCAACGGCAGACCAGATCGCACACGCCGGCCCGCCGGCCGACGTGCAGCCGCCGCTGCTCTTTATCAGCTACTGCCACCACGACGACGCGTTTCGGCAGCAACTCCTGCTCTATCTCAGGCCGCTAGAGGCGCAGGGTGAACTGCGCGTGTGGCACGATCGGCGCCTGACGCCTGGTGCAGAGTGGAAGCCAGAGATCCTCCACCACCTGCGCAACTCAGACATGGTGGCCTTCCTCATCACCCAAAGCTGGTTGGCCTCGACAGCCTGCCAGATCGAGTGGCGGGAAGCGGTAGCCCGTCACCGCGAGGGCCTTGCCAGGCTTGTGCCGATCGTCGTCGACCACTGCCAATGGAACCGGCACATGGAAGTCGGCGACATTCAGATGATGCCGACGGACGCAAAGCCGATCGTGAGCTACGGCCGCCACAGCAAGGCGTGGAATGAAGTCGCGGAGAAAATCGCCGACGTGGCGAGCGGACTCAGAGGCAAGCACTGACCTGTCACGATGTCCAATACCGACGCCAATCAGGGGCAGCATGCCCGGTTTACAGAAGCCCCGTCCTCGCACGCAAAGGGAGCGGTCGACCAGCGCCCGCTGCCGCGAGTTGGAGCCGATAGCGCCGGCGCGCCCCTCGTCTTTGTCAGCTACGCGCACGCCGACGAGGAATACAAACGCGCGCTGGTGACGCACCTTGCCCCGCTGGTGCGACAGGGCCGCATTCGGCTGTGGCACGACCGGAAGATTGAACCGGGCCACGACTGGACCAACGAGATTGAAAGAGAGCTGGCGAGCGCCGACCTGGTTGTGTTGCTACTCAGTCCGAGCTACCTCGCATCAGAATGGTGTCATCGCGAGGCGATGCACGCACTCGCACGGCACGGGCGCTCGGCGCAGTTGGTGCCCGTCGTGATCAGCCATTGCGCATGGCAGCGAGAGGCATTCGCCCACGTTCAGGCGATGCCGAAGGATGGTCGACCGATCGTGTCATTTCGATCGCACGATGAGGGTTGGAACCAGGTAGTAGACGGGCTTCATCGTGTGTTGGCGCGAATGCGCGGAGTGGCGACGACTCCACCGCAAACCAACGTAGCAGACCTTGAGTGGCCGCCGACTGGTGAGTTGCCGGAGCCGCTGCGGTCGCCGCCCCCGGGCTGTCAGCAGGTGTTTTCGCCAAGTGGCATCCCGCGCAACGGGTGCGTGGCGTGCGGCCATGAGTGGACGCCGCGCGGTCTGGACAGGTCTCCGAAGTGTCCAGTTTGCCGGTCAACTCGCGTGGGCTTCGTGTGGGTTCCACTGCCGCCGCGACCGGCGCCCACACAATTGAACCTCGGCGGCGCATGCGCAGTTGTCATTCTGGCGTTGTTCGTTGTCGGCGGATTGGTCGGTTTTCTTACGAGCAACGCGGCTCGGCCCGCACCACAACGGCGGACATCCAGCCACACCGCGCGCCCGGTGACAACCTCCGCACGGACCAACGAAAACCGGAACCGGCCAGTGGATCGCGAGCCGACACACGGCGTTGCTGACAGCACCGTTATCGTGGCGCGGCTGGAGTATGAGCGTGCGCCCAATTCCGGCAACCTCTGTCGGTTAGCGGCGCGACTCTGGACCAACGTCGCCGCTCGCGAGCCGGACGATGCCGAAGCCAGCTCGGTATATCGAGAAATGGCGGACGCCCTGCGCGCCTTCCTGTTGTCCGCCAATGCCACCGCGTGGCGAACCCTCGTGTTGCGGATGGACGACGGACTCGGCCGCGCCGAAGCTCGGCATTGCCGCGAGCATCTTGAGCGACACCTCCGGCGGCGTCCCCTCGACTATGAAGCGTGGTACCTCTCTGCGTTCGTGCACTACTTTGATCGCGACTGGACCGGAGCAGCCGAAGCGTTCGCCGCGTACCGCGATCTTGCACGTGACGAGCCCACCGCAGAGTTTGACTACTTCTTCAGTGTCACTCGCGAGGCGGGTCACTGAACAGTTCAGCACCTGTTTGAACCACGGGCGACACCCGCGCCGGTCAGTGATGATGCCCGGCCGGCCGCTCGGTGCCCACGGTTCCGCCGATCACGATGGCCGCGGTGAAGATCGCGAGATCCTTGAGCAGGTACTGCCCGACCGGCGTCGGCGCGAACGGCACCTGCACGAAGCATTCGCCGGGCAGCAGGATCAGCGCGAGCACCGTGCCCGGCAAACGCAACAGCAGCAACAGCAGGGCGACGCGGATCAGCCGGCGGTACATCAGGCACAGTCCGATGACGATTTCCACGACGCCGAGCACCGGCAGCACGACGTCCGGCGAGCCCCACCACACCGTGTGCGCCACGATGCTCGTGGTGGTCTTCAGACCCACACACTTCAGCGCGCCGAACCAGATGAACAGGATCGCCAGCGCCACGCGGTGCAGCATGTGGCCCCAGCGGTGCATCCAGGTGGCGATGCCGCGATCGAGCTGTGCGAGGCTTCTGGAGAGGTAGCGCAGCATCCGCAACGTCGGTCAGTCCGAGCCCGCGTTGGTCACCGAGCCGGTCGCGCTCTTCGCGCGGATCGATGTCGTGTCGCGCTCGCGCTCGCGCACCACAGTGCCCGGCGTGACCGGCGCGAGCTTCTCGATCTTCACGCGCTTCACGCGACGCGCCTCGCTCTCCACAATCGTGAACCGGCAGCCGTGCGATTCGATCGTGTCGCCCTGCCGCGGGATCGCGCCAAAGACGTAGAACATGAACCCGCCGAGCGTCTCGAAGTCTTCCTCGTCGGGCAGACTCGTGCCGATGCGCTCGTTGAGGTCGTCCACGGGGTAGCGCGCATCCACCTCCCAGCCGCCGTTGTCGGGCAGCGTGCGCAGGCGGTCGTTCTCGTCGGGCTCGGCGTCGTACTCGTCGACGATGTCGCCGACGATCTCCTCGATGATGTCCTCGACCGTCACGAGCCCGGCGGTGCCGGCGTACTCGTCGAGCACAATCGCCATCGAGAGCTTCATGCGCGTCATGTCCTCGAGCAGGTCGCCGAGGTCCTTGCCCTCCGGCACGAAGTACGGCTCACGCATGATCTCGCGCAGCGTCGGCAACTCGATGTCCATCACGGCACGCAGCACGCCGCTTGATCCGCCGGTTGCGTTGCCGCCGTTGCCCCCGCCCCCGTTGCCGGCCGCCACCGATTCGCCGTGCGCGGCCATCTGCACCAGGAACGGCATCAGGTCGCGCGTGTTGAACACGCCGATCACGTGGTCGCGGTCGCCCTCGAACACCGGCAGGCGCGTGTAGCCGTTCTCGTGGGCGATGCGCATCGCCTCCGACACGGCCGTGCCAACCTCCACCGACACCATTTCGGTGCGCGGCGTCATCACTTCCTCGACGACGGCGTCCTTGAAGTCGATCAGCCGCTGCAGCAGCGACTTGTCGTCGGGGTCGATCAGGCCGACATCCTCGGCCTGCTCCGCGAAGTGGATCAGCTCGGCCGAGAAGTCCTCGTCGGAGCGCTCGGCCCGGCCGAACAGCTGCGCGCCGCCGTGCCAGCCGAGGCGCACGATGAACACCACGGGCCACAGCGGGAAGCGCATCGCATCCACGAACGGCAACAGCGGAATGAGGATCGACTCGGCGCGCGTGGCCCCGAAGAACCCGGCGACCAGGCGGTTGAGCAGCACCAGCGAGCCGTACACGCCGAGGCCGACAGCGGCGAGTTCCCACAGGTGCAGGCGGTAGCCCTCGCCGGCGACCAGCGCGGCCGCCGAGACGAACACGCCGAGGCGGCACATGTCGCGCGCGAGATGCGTGACCAGCCGGTGGCGCGGGAGGTGCTGCAGGTAGTGCTGGTAGCGCACCCGGCGGACAAAGTCGTCACCGAACGTGGCCAGCAGCCGGGCCTGCGATACGTGGTGCAGCGCTTCGTCGATCAGCGCAAAGAAGAACGTGGCCGCCACGCCGAGCACGAGCAGGAACACGGCCGTTGCCTGGACGAACGAGGCGTCCAGCAAGGGGATCAGGATGCCGGAGACCGGCACCGCAAAGACCACGACTGACAGCGGGATCAACCACGCCGGCGTAGAGGGAGGTCGAGGCTCGTCGTCAGCTGCCGACGACGGGTCGGGAGGATCCGCTTCCAACGTTCAGCTCCTTGGGTGACGGGCGCAGTTGCCGCGGGTTGGCGGCGGGGCGGTCCGTCGATAGACATGTGGATGATAGTGGTCTGCGCGGGGGCTCCGCAAGGGCAGTCGGCCCGCTCGCCGCACATGTTGGTGGCGCAACACACGCCACATCATCCGCTGACCGTGCGGTGTTCGCGCCCGCGTGCGCTTTTTCCGGATTTGCAGACAAATTGTCCGCGGCTGCCGCTCATGCATCACAGCGAACCTGATCCTGCCGGCGCTGACATGCATGCACGATCGCTGCAAGCGCGTCTGGCGGCCGGCGAGGAAGCGGCGTTCGCCGAGCTCTATGACACGCATGGTGCGCAGTTGTTCCGCATTGCCACGGCAATCGTCGGGGCGGGTCGGCAGGCCGACGCCGAGGACGCGCTGCAGGATGTGTTCACCGGGCTGGTCCGCGTGCGCCGCAGCCTGGCGCGCGTCGACAACCTGGCCGGATACCTCGTGGCGTCCGTCCGGCGTGCAGCCATCCGCCGGCGTCGACAACCGCGCCTGGCCGCACTGCCGGATGCCGAC
>JBFWQT010000407.1:0-6634 GCA_050249295.1 Planctomycetota bacterium | reverse complement strand
TGCACTGCGAGGTGCGGTCCGGTCGTACTCGCGCGAAGAGCGCGGCCGAGCTGCGCTGGGTGAAGCCGGCGGCGTTGCGCGACTATCCGTTCCCCAAGGCCAACCGGCTGATCCTCGACGCGCTGGATCGCGAGCGCGACGCATGACCGACAGACAGCTGGCCGGCGCCCGAATCGGACGTGAAAGGTCGGCGCAGCCGGCGACCCTAATGGGCGTCCCCGGATCCACACACCACCCGCCATCATGCTCAACGTCTGCCGCGCCGGTCTCGTCATGTTCGCGCTTCTGCTCGCCACGCCGCTCGGCGTCACCATCGCCGATCCGCCGGCCGGGGTCTCGCAGGACGGCACGCTCTCGCTGGCGACGCCGCGCTACACACCGCCAGCGGGTGGCCGCGTGGAGTTCCTGATTGTCACCACCGAGGCGCTGCGCGATGCGTGGAAGCCGCTGAGCGAACGGCGCACAAAGCTCGGGCTGCCGGCCGACATCGTGACGGTTGACCAGGCCTGCGCGATGTTCCCGGCGTGCGATCCGCCGCACTCGATCCGCGAGCTGATCAAGCATCTCTACGCCGAGTGCGGGCTGCGCTACGTGCTGATCGGCGGTGACGTGGACCAGGTGCCGGGGCGCTACCTGGTGTTTCGCGCCGGCGCGCTGGGCATCAAGCCGTACGTGGTCGACGCCTACTACGCGTGCCTCAACGCCGAGTGGAACGGCAACCGCAACTCCGAGTTCGGTGAGCCGGGCAGCGACACGGTGGACCTCACGCCGCAGGTGTTCGTCGGCCGCGTCTCGGCGCAGACGCCGCGCGAGGTGGAGGCGTGGATTGCGAAGCTGCTGCGCTACCGCGAGCCGCCGGCCGAGCAACGCGCATACCAGACGAAGCTGCTCTGCATCGGCGCGAACGTGTTCCAGGACGGCGACGCGAAGCAGTACTACGACGAGCTGACCGCCAACCTCTTCACGCCGGCCGGGTTCGAGCATCGCGCGTTGATGCCGCAGAGCGAGGACTCCGACGAGCGGCACGTGTTCGAGGAAGTCAGCCGCGGGTACGGCGTGATCAGCCACTACCAGCACAGCTACATCTACAACGTCGGCCTGCAGCACGGCGCGATCACGGTGCAGAACTACCAGCGCGCGGTCAATGCGCAGCGGCCGTCAGTGATGTGGTCCAACGGCTGCAACGTCTGCCAGTTCGACTACCGCTCGATCGCCGAGACGCTGCTGCTCAGCGAGGAGGGCGGCGTGGTGGCGTTTGTCGGCTCGGCCGAGACCAACTTCGCGCAGAGCCTGGCGTACGAGGCACGCGCGTGGACGAAGGTGCTGAAGGAGAAGAAGACGCTGGCCGAGGCGCTGCTGCTCAGCAAGAGCGAGCTGCCGCAGAATCACTTCCTCGCGACGTCGCTGACCTACCTCGGCGATCCGTCGATGCCGGTGTGGACGGGAGCACCACGCGACGCGACGGTGGAGATGAGCGCGCCCGGCCGGTTGAAGGTGAGCAGCGGCGGCACGGCCGTGGAAGGCGCGACAGTCTGCGTCAGCGCCGCGAACTTCTACGCGGTGGGTACGACCGACGCGAAGGGCGAGTTCGTGTTCGCGCTGCCGGCGAAGGCGATGAGCGTGTCAGTCGGCGTGACCGGCGAGAACCTCGTCCCGACGATCCGCGACATGAGCGTGCCGGGCACCAACCTGCCGACGCTGGAGGCGCTGCTGGTGGACGGCCGCGAGGTGCGGGCCGAGCGCGGCGTGTTTGTGGTGCCGGGCGGTGCGCGCGAGATCCGCTGCCGGTTCAGCGGCGCGGTGAGCAACCTCGCGGCGCGCATCGTCGGTGCGAAGGCCGAACGCATGACGCTCGACGGCACGGATCCCGCGCTGAACATCGACGGCGGCGAGCGGACGACCTTCGCATTCGAGCCGGGCAACGGCCAACGCTTCGGCCTGCAACTCGCCGCGCGCCGCTACCGGATCAGCGCGAGCCTCGAACGCGACACGCTCTCGCTGCGCGTCGTCGGCCCGGGAGCCGACCGCACGCCGATCAGCGTCGCGCTGGCCACGTCGGGCGGCAGCGCCACCGCCAGCGGCGTGCGCGACGGCGCGTTCAGCTGGCGACTGACTGGCAATCCGCCGAGCGTGAACGTCACGCTGACCGTTGACGGCCTGCAGCTGCCCGCGCAGCGCATCGACATCTCGCGCCCGCCAGTCGCGCCGGATGCCGCCACGTTTGACGCGCGCGTCAACGAGATCCGCGTCAACTGGTACCAGCGCGGCTTCGGCGGGAACTGGCTGGTCTACCGGGCCGAGGGCGAGAACAGCTCCGCACCGTTCGTCCGCGTCACGCCCGCGCCGATCACCAACCCCACGTTCCTCGATCGCGGCCTGAAGGGACTGACCACCTACCGCTACCGCATCAGCGCGGTCACGCCGGAGGGCTTCGAAGGCCCGCAGTCGGCCGAGTTCAGCGTCTCCACCGCGTTGCGCACGCTCGACGACTGGCCCAAGCGCACCGGTGCGCCGGTCTCCGATCCGATCCTTGCCGACCTTGATGGCGACGGCAAACCCGAGCTGATTGCCGGTGACGAGGGCAAGGGCCTGTGGATCTGGCACAACGACGGCAGCGAGTGGCTGCACGGCGGCGACAACTGGACGTTCGGCCTGTTCAAGGCCGTGGACGGCGGCGTGTTCACCCCCGCCATCGCCGACCTCGATGGCGACGGCAAGGTCGAGCTGATCACGGCCGGTCGGATGGGCGACCAGAAGATCTACGTGTGGCACCTCGACGGCACCGAGATGGCCGGCTGGGAGAACCACAAGGTCAACGCGCGCCAGATGACGCCGCCGCGCGTCACCGACGTGAACCAGGACGGCCGCGTCGAAGTGGTGTTCGTCGAAGGGTTCGGCAAGGGCGTGTGGATCTTCAACGCCGACGGCACGCCGTTCAACAAGGATGCGCGCGTCACGCAGATCGGCTGCTTCAACTACTTCGTCGGGCCCACGCTCGACGTGGACGGCGACGGCACGCCCGAGATCATCGTGCTCGACGGCGACGGCAAGGTGCAGGCGATCCGCGGCGACGGCAGCAACGCGAAGGGGTATCCGGTCGATCTCGGCACGCAGGGCCGCGCCTCGATGTGCGCCGGCGACGTCAACGGCGACGGCACGATCGACCTCGTCGCGCTCGCGGCCGGCTGCTCGAAGCTCTACGCAATCAACCTTGCCGACGGCAAACCGCTGCCCGGCTTCCCGGTCGCGCTGGCCGACAAGCCGGAGAACTTCTCGACGTCGTTCCCGGCGCTGGCCGACCTGGACGGCAAGCCCGGCCTCGAGATCATCGCTGGCAACCACACGCACAAGCTGTGGGTCGTCGGCTCCGACGGCAAGATCCTGCCGGGCTGGCCGAAGGAGTATCAGAAGCCGGCCTACGCGATTGCGGTCGCCGACCTGACCGGCAACGGCAAGCCGGAGATCGTGGTCTGTGCCGAGGACAAGCACGTCTACGGCTACGACATGGCGGGCAACACGGTGCGCGGCTTCCCGCTGGTCTGCGATGGCGACAACCATTCGGTGCCGTTCCTCGGCGACTTCGATGGCGACGGCCTGCTCGATCTGATCGTCGGCTCGACCGACGGCTTCGTGCACATCTGGTCGCTCGACGTGCCGTTCAAGGCGTCGATGCTGCAGTGGAACGGGCAGGGCAACGGCGTGAACACGCCCGCGGTGTGGTTCAAGCGTACCGACGCCGACCTGCCGTGGATCATCAAGGTGCCGATGCTCGCGCCGCCGCCCGCCACGATCGACCCGCTGGATGTGGACGCGCTGAAGTGGGAGGACGTGAAGGAGCAACCGAAGGCGCACAACGAACTGCTGGATTGCCGCAGCCCCGTGCTGCCGCACGAGCAGTCGCTCGACTACGGCAAGACGTTCGAGCTGTTCGGCCACAAGCTGACGTTCAGCGAGAGCCGCGGCAAGGTCAGCGTCGAGCAACTCGAGCCGGGCGCGCGCCGGCCGCGCAACAGGTCGCTGCGTCTGCCCTGCATGCTCACGCTCGACATGCCGGCCGGTGGCGACTACGGCCTCTCGGTGCGCGAGCGCACGGGTGGCGGTGGCGTGGTGATCGGCTGCGCGTGGGGCATCGAGCTGAAGGTCGGCAAGGACAACGTGTACCTCGTGGACAGCGACCTCGACGGCACGCTGGGCACCGATGGCGACGGCATCGTGGTGGGTGGCGCGCGCACCGTGGCCGTGTGGTCCGACACGCTGTGGAGCGGCAGCGGCGGCATCATGCTGCGCAAGCACGAGGGCAAGTGGCAGACCGCCGAGTTGCCGGCACCTGGTGATCGCGTGGCCGCGTCGGCGCTGGCGCAGCTCAACTGGCGCAGGCAGCAGGCGGGGCTCGCGCCGGTGAAGGTCGCGTCCGACCTCGTGCCCGGCCTGGAGGCGCACTGCGAGTTCTGCGCGAAGCACAAGGAGTGCGCGCGCGACGAGGAGAGCGGCGCCGCCGGATTCAGCGAGGCCGGCAAGAAGGCCGCCCTGCACGGCGCATTCATGGCCGGGGCGCGCGACGGCGCCGACGCGATTGACCGCATGCTGGCGAGCAGTCGCACGCGCTACGCGCTGCTCGACCCCGGCCTGCGCGCGTCCGCGTTCGTCATCCGCAACGGCGTGTTCGGCCTCGACACCGCCACGCTGACCGGCGGCCCGCACTCGCGACGCGTGGCCGTGTGGCCGCCGCACGGCATGACCAGCCTGACCGCAACGAACGACAAGGATGCCGAGCAGTTCCGTGGCGCCGATGCACCGACCGGCGCCGGACTGGCGGTGGGCGTGGCCGGCGCGGCGGTTCCGGAGGCGAAGTCCGGCGACGGCGTCGAGCTCACGCTGGCTGCACTCGATCGTCGCGGCCAGGCAGCGCCACTGAAGGGAGACGCATTCCGCGCGCCGGGCCTGGCGTTGTTCTCGCCGACCGCGGCGCTGCCGTCGCGCAGTGTCATCCGAGCCCGGTTGACGCTGCCGGGGAAGCCCGGACTGGTCTACGAGTGGGAGTTCAGCACGAAGTAGCCGGTTGGGTTGTAAGTTATTCGAAATGCGAGCCTTGCAGCGCTGGCGGGCCATATGTCTGTCACGGCGAATATGTAACCGTTTCTACTCACTGACCGGCCCGAAACCCCGGCCAAGGGACATTCGGAGGTTTCCTTGGAATCCGCAACCAGAATGATTCCAGATGGTTACGGAGATCCGATCGGCCTTTCATCCTTTTTTCCGGAAAACCAAGGTGGTGTTACAGTCTCGTGACATACGCCCCCTATCATTCAGCGTGTCGAGGGGAGCGCACCACCTGCAAGCCAGCGCCACTCGCACCACGATCTCTGAGAACTGGGTCAGTAGGGATTCACCACTAATAGGGGGGGTGGTGATGACAGACTGGCCCGGACATTTGGCTCATACCGGACCCATCGCCAAAAGGGGGGGCGATGTGAAAGGGTGAGCCAGACCTTCGCTGGAAGCTGCGACCTTGCCGAGCAAGATACCGCGCCTCTGGCAGCAGAATTGAGTCGGACGTTCTGACTACTAATAGGGGGGGTAGTCAGGGTTGTCCGGCTCAACAAAGTTGAGCGGAGGCGCCACCACTAATAGGGGGGGTGGTGGTACCAACGCTCGGCACATTGCAGGAAGAGCAGGCAGCGGCCGACGCGAAAGCGTCGGCCGCGCCCGTTTCTCTCGGTCGGTCTCGCGCTCGGTGAATCTGCCGAATTCGGCCGCCGGTCGCCGGTCACACGTCGGCCGCTGTGCACACCGCCCCGCAGTCGTCGGTCTCGAACACCACGATCCGGCTCAGCAACGGCAACGACGTGGCCAACTGCTTCCAGATCCAGCGCGCGATGTTCTCGGCCGTCGGATTCTCCAGGCCGGCGATGTCGTTCAGGTAGTGATGATCGAGCTGCGCGTGCAACGGCGCGAACGCGGCCTTGATGTCGGCAAAGTCCATCACCCAGCCGGTGTGCGGATCGATCGGGCCGCTGACGTGCACCTCTATCCGGTAGTGGTGACCGTGCACGTTGGCGCACTTGTGCCCGGCCGGCACGTTCGGCAGGCGGTGGGCCGACTCGAGGTGGAACGTCTTGAAGATGTCCATCGGTCAGGGACCCGCCGTCGGGCCGTTGCCCGCACCATCGCCCGCGCCGCCCATCGCATCGTCGCTCATCGACGGCAGATCGGGCCGCGAACGCGAGCGCCGCTGGCTGAGCCGCTTGAGCCGCGGCGTGAGCACGCGCGCGAACTTCGAGTTGAGCTTCAGCGCGAGCAGGTAGTCCTGCCGCGCGCGGCCGGCGTCGCGCAGCTTCTCCCACGCGATGCCGCGGTTGTAGTACGCGTTGGAGTGCCGCGGATTGAGCTGCACCGTGATGTCGAGGTCGGCCACGGCCTCCTTCCACTGGCCCGCCCGCGCGTGGATGATCGCGCGGTTGTAGTAGAGCTCCGGGTCCTCGGGCCGCAGGCGGATCGCCTCGCTGAGGTAGCGCAGCGAATACTCGAGCTGGCCGAGCTTCTTCAGCGCCATCGCCTTGTTGAACATCGCGTCGGCATGATCGGGGCACAGCGCCACCGCGTGGTCGAACCACTCGCGCGCGCTATCGAAGTC
>JBFWQT010000406.1:0-6657 GCA_050249295.1 Planctomycetota bacterium | reverse complement strand
CGACAGTGGCGATGGTCAGTCAGGAGGCGTACGACGCCGACCCGCAGCGCGCGACGATGCTGCCGGCGCCGCCCGGGGCCGTCCAGCGGCAGTTGCCGTCGGCCGCGGTGCGGGACCGTACCGCGTCGCCGGTGCTGCACACGCTCGGCAACGGGCTGCGCATCATGGTGCAACCGATGCCCGGCACCGGCACGATCACGATGCAGGCCTTCAGCCACGGCGGCCTGCGACACGAGACCGCTGCGACCAACGGCCGATTCCACGCGCTGGCTCGCACCTTTGTGCGCGGCACGCCCGACCGCGACGCGCGCGCGATCACCGATGCGTTCGACGCGCTCGGCGGCACGATCGGCGGCGGCGCGGGCAATCACACGGTTGGCCTGGCCGCGCGCTGCCTCGCCGGCGGCGACCGCCTGGCGCGCGGGCTGGAGGTCTTCTGCGACGTGCTGCGCAACGCGACGTTCCCCGACGCCGAGGTCGCGCGCGCGCTCGAACGGCAGCGCCTGCTCGTGCAGCGCCAGGACGAGTCGTGGCAACAGGAGACGATGCGCCGGCTGCGCGCGCTGATGTTCGGCGACCATCCGTACGGCCTGACGCTGACCGGCACCGAGGAGAGCGTCGCGCAGATCACGCCGGCGTCGCTGCGCGACTTGCACCGCGAGTGGTGCGCGCCCGACCGCACCGTCGTCACGATCGTCGGCGACCTCGATGCCGACGCCGCGCTGACGGCCGCGACGCGTTGGCTCGATACGTGGCCGGCCGGGCCGAAGGCGGGCGAGCCGGTGGTTGCGCCGCGCGCTGTGGTGCCCGATGCGCCGCGCCACATGCCGTTCCCCACCGGCAAGCAGATGGCCGCGATCGCGCTGGCGTGGGCCGCGCCGTCGTGGGGCACAGCTGACGCGCCGGTACTCGACGTGATCGACGCGGTCACGTCCGGTGTGCACCTCCCGGCCGGCTGGCTGCATCACGCGCTGCGCGGCGGCAGCAACGACTTCGTCTACTACGTGCACGCCGTGCCGTTCGCCGGGCTCGATGGCGGCATGTTCTACGCGCTCACGCAGTGTCATCCGTCGCAGCGCGAGCAGGTGCTCGGCATCGTCCGTCGCGAGCTGGGCCGCCTGCACACCGAGGATGTCACGGCCGACGAGCTCGAGTCGGCGCGACACACCTGCCGCATCGCACGCGCGATCGACAACCAGACCAACGACTCGCGCGCGGCCGAGCTGGCGCTCGACGTGCTCTACAACAAGGGTCTCGGCTGGAGTGACGCCTACGCCGACCGCATTGCCGCCGTCACGGCCGCCGATGTGCGCCGCGTCGCCGCCGAGTGGTTCCGCCACGACGTGCTGGTCGAGGCGATCCCGGTCGGCGAGTTGCCGCCGATGGAGTGACGATCACGCCGACGTCCAGCCGCGCGAGCGCTCGACGGCGCGGGTCCAGTCGCGGTAGCGCGCATCGCGATCCGCCGCCTCCATGACCGGCTCGAAGCGGCGATCGACGGCGCGGTTGGCCTCGACCTCGCTCACGTCGCTCCACACACCCACCGCCAGACCAGCCAGATACGCGGCTCCGAGCGCGGTCGTCTCCGTCACCACGGGCCGCTGCACCGGCACACCCAGCACGTCCGCCTGGAACTGCATCAGCGCGTTGTTCACCACAGCGCCGCCGTCCACACGCAACTCGGCCAGCGCCACGCCACTGTCGGCCGTCATCGCTTCCAGCACGTCGCGCGTCTGGTACGCCATCGAGTCGAGCGTCGCGCGCGCGATATGCGCCGCCGTCGTGCCGCGCGTGATGCCAACGATCGTGCCGCGCGCGTGCGGATCCCACCACGGCGTGCCGAGGCCGACGAACGCCGGCACGAGATACACGCCGCCGGAATCGGCCACCTTCGCGGCCAACGTCTCGACGTCGCTCGACTGCTGGATGATGCCGAGGCCATCGCGCAACCACTGCACGGCCGCGCCCGCGATGAACACGCTGCCCTCCAGGCAGTACGTGGTCTTGCCGCCGATGCGCCAGCCGATGGTGGTGAGCAGGCCGCGCTCCGAGGCAATCGCCTGGTCGCCGGCGTTCATCAGCATGAAGCAGCCGGTGCCGTAGGTGTTCTTCGCCATGCCCGGCGCGAAGCACGCCTGGCCGAATGTCGCGGCCTGCTGGTCGCCGGCGATGCCCGCAATCGGAATGCTCGCGCCAAGCAGCGCGGCGTCGGTGTGGCCGAACATACCGCTGCTGTCGCGTACCTCGGGCAGCAGCGCGCGCGGCACGCTGAGCAGTCGCAGCAGTTCGTCGTCCCACTCGTGCGTGTGGATGTTGAACATCAAGGTGCGGCTGGCGTTGCTCGCGTCGGTGGCGTGCACCTTGCCGCCGGTGAGCCGCCAGAGCAGGAATGTGTCGATCGTGCCGAACGCGATCTCGCCGGCTTCGGCGCGCGCGCGCAGGCCGGGGATGGTCTCGAGCAGCCAGGCGACTTTGGTGCCGGAGAAGTAGGCGTCCATCACCAGGCCGGTCTTCGCGCGGAACGTCGGCTCGGCGCCGTCGGCCTTCAGCCGGTCGCAGATCGGCGCGGTGATGCGGCTCTGCCAGACGATGGCGTTGGCCACTGGTGTGCCGGTGTGGCGATCCCACAGCACGGTGGTCTCGCGCTGGTTGGTGATACCGATTGCCGCGATCGCCGCCGCGTCGCACCTGGCCGCGGCCATCGCATCGCGCGCCGTCGCAAGTTGCGTCTGCCAGATCGCCTCGGGGTCGTGCTCCACGTGGCCCGGCGACGGGAACAGCTGCGGGAACTCCTGCTGTGCACTGCCGCACGCGCGGCCGCTGCGATCAAACACGATCGATCGGCTCGACGTGGTTCCCTGGTCGAGTGCGAGCACGCGGTCGGCGGTCATGACACAGTGGCGGGTGAGCGGGTGTGCGCGGAGTCTATCGCGGACCGGCGTCGCCGACGACAGACCTTGCCGCGGCGCGCGGTTCTTGCTGTCATGCGCCGTCCTCACCGCCGCCTCACGCGACACCCGCATCCGATGACCGACGCCGACGTCAGCGACGCCACGCCGGAGCAGCCACTCGCCGAATGGGTGCGGCTGCTCGATGCGCTGACCGACAACGTCGCGCGCGTGATCTTCGGCAAGCGCGACCTGATCCGGCTCGCCCTCATCCCGCTGCTCGCCCGCGGCCACCTGCTGCTCGAAGACGTGCCGGGCGTCGGCAAGACGATGCTGGCGCGCGCACTCGCACGGTCGATCGACGCGAAGTTCGGCCGCGTGCAGTTCACGCCGGACCTGATGCCACTGGACATCACCGGCAGCTCGGTGTTCCTGCCGAACCGCGGCGAGTTCGAGTTCAAGCCGGGGCCGATCTTCACCGACGTGCTGCTGGCCGACGAGATCAACCGCGCGACGCCGCGCACGCAGGCCGCGCTGCTGGAGTGCATGGCCGAACGGCAGGTCACGGTGGACGGCACGACGCATCCGCTCGCGCCGGTGTTCCTGGTGATGGCCACGCTCAATCCGATCGAGCAAATGGGCACGTGGCCGCTGCCAGAGGCGCAGCTCGACCGCTTCCTGCTGCGGCTGAGCATTGGCTATCCCGACGCCGAAGCCGAGCTCGAAGTGCTGGAGGCGCAGCAGAAGCTGTTGAAGCATCCGATCGAGTCGCTCGGGCCGGTGCTGAGTCAGGCCGAGGTGCGCGTGCTGCAGGAGGCGGTGACGCGGGTCGCGATCGAGCCGAACGTGCGCCGCTACATTGTGGACCTCGCGTCGGCCACGCGTGCCGACGAGGCGTTCCGGCTGGGCGTCTCGCCACGCGGCAGCCTGGCCCTGATGCGCTCTGCCCAGGCGTTCGCGCTGTTGCACGGGCGCATGTTCGTGGCGCCGCCTGACGTCCAGGCGATCCTGCCGCACGTGTGGTCGCACCGTCTGCTGTTGCATCCGCAGGCGGCGCTGGCTGGTACGACGATGGCCGATGCGTTGGCGGGATTGATCGAGCGGGTGTCGGTGCCGCTCGACCGTAGCGGGACACCCGCGACCACGACGACGCGACCCGACGACGGCGGACAGCGATAGATTCCGGCCTCGGCGACCGGACGCCGAACCCGTACCTGGAGGTACGGGGCCCATCAGGGGCGTACCAGGCGGGTCAATTCGGCCTTTTGGCGGTTGCAACATGTAAAAAGTCGGCTGTAAGTCCTTTGATATGAGTCGATTGCAATATTTGTCGGTTTTTGGGGTTGTGGCGTCGGATTTGCTCTCAAGGAGACCCTGACGGGCCATTGTGCCCGGTTCTCGCCCCTTCCGCCCAAGAGGAGACACACCGTTGTTGACCCGCTTCCGCCCGTCGCGCTCTGCCACCTCTCACCGACGCGGTGCGTCGTTCGTCGAGATCGGCGTCGCCATCGCACTGATCACCATCATGGTGCTGATCGTGCCGAAGGTGATGTCGGCGGTGGTGATCAGCGCCGAGCGGCAACTGCAGGAATCGGCCGGGCATCGCCTGGCAGAGGCGTGGCTCTCCTCCAGCCTCGTCGAGAACTACGCCAGCCTCGTCGATGGCTCCAGCGTCATCGACACGCAGACGCTGTCGTTCTCGCGCGATGGCCAGGCGTACACCGTCGACTACGTCGTCGAGCGCGCGATCGTCACCGACAGCAGCCTCGGCGCCGGCAAGGAATTCAAGCGTGTGACCATCCGCGTCACGTGGCCCGACAACGCGAACCCGAGCGGCGAGATCGTGAAGGCCACGATCGTCTCCCAGTAAACCCATCACTTCGCAGCACGACTCCGCACCTCGTCTTCCATGCGCCTCAAGTCGCTCCATCGCCCGACCGGCCCCCGCGGCATGACTCTCGTCGAACTGATGATCACCGTGGTCATCGGGGGCATGGTGCTGCTGCCGTTCGCCGTGTTCATGGTCCAGATGGTGACGTCGTCGCGACAGGCCGCCGACAAACTCGTGCTCTCCAGCGACAGCCACATCGCCTCGATTGCGTTGCGCGCCGAGCTGCTGGCGGCCGAGGGCGGCGAGGTCTACTCGGCAGGCGGCGGCAGCCCCCTGGGTCTCGGCGTCGACGGCGTGCAGGTGCAGTACATCGTCAGCGGCGTTACGCGCACCATGTCGCTCAACGGCAACGTGCTGCAGGTCGCCGAGAACGGCGTCACGCGCCCGCTGATCACGCCCGTCGGGTCGTTCCTCGTGCGCAAGACCACCATCGACGAGATCCAGGTCACGATCCAGCTTCTGGCTGCCACCAACACCGGCACCACCACCACCATCCAGGTCCGTGTTCCGATGCTCAACGCCATCGTCGGCGGCTGAGCCACGCGCGAAAGGAAGCCCATGGAACTCAACTTCGAGCCGCAGCGTGGCCATCTCAAGAAGGCCGTCGTCGGTGGCGGATCGTTCACCCGCATCATCCGCCGCCAGACCGAGCGCCGGCAGACCCGCTACCTGCTGATCGCGCTGGTCATCACCGCGATCGGCGGCGCGGCCATGCAGTTCGTGCCGGGCAGCGCGCCGGTGGCCGGGCCCGACAACACCGTCGTGGTGGTGCCGCCGGGCGAGACCACCGAAGCCGACGCGCTGATCATCGCGACGGCCGCGCAGATCGGCCAGATGACGTTCCGCGACGACCCGGAGACCACGTTCGACAAGGTGCGCTTCGCGTTCACGCGCGAGCAGCCCGACGAGAACGGCCGCATGGCGCGCATCGCGCTGGTCTACACGCGCGCCGCCGACGGCCTGTGGGCGCCCCACGAGGTCGGCCTCGGGCAGACCATCCCCGGCACGGCGCTGCGCATCGTGCGGATCGACCCGTTGCTTGCCTTCGCGCGCGACGAAACCGGCGAGCACGCCACCAGCTCCTGGACCGGCAAGGGCACGATCTATCGCCTGTTCGACCCGGCCCACGCGACCGAGCTGGACAACACCTACCACTTCCGCAACGAGCTGGTCGGCAAGGCCATCATCGAGCGCGCCCGCACCGCGATGTGGACCCGGCACACCGGGTCGCGCCGCATCCTCGGCATCCCGCTGGTGTCGTCGGTGGACGGCGGCGAGATTGCCGACATCGAGTTCCGCGCGATGGTCGACGCGTTCGAGCAGTTCGCCGTGGAGTTCGACCGCATGAGCGATCCGCCGCCCGCGGCGGTCGCCCTGGCCGAGTTTATCAAGAAGCACAAGTTGCGCTGCGTGGTCGCGCCCGAGCACCAGCAGGTGAACAGCGCAACGCCCAACGAGTAGCAGACGCCGTCGCAGAGGCAGACACACACACACACACACACCCGTCGACTCACAGCCCGCGCAACACCCGATCGCCCATGGCACGCACAACCCGCTCCACCCCCTCCGCACGACCCCGCGGCATCGTCATCGTCGCCGCCGCTGTGTTCATCATCGCGCTCACCATCATGGTCGTGGGCACCATGCAGGCCATGACCAGCGTGATGGTCCAGAATGGCGAGATGTCCGCCCGCACCGAGCTGGTCTACGCCGCCATCGGCATGGTGCATCTCGTCAAGACCGACCTGGCTGACGACGGCACGGTCAGCAACGGGCTCAGCAACTACGACATGGACGGCACCAACCAGACCTACACCCTCGACGCCGCCTGGAACGGCACCACGTTCCGCTCGATCCAGACGCGCTACCGCCTCGCCG
>JBFWQT010000405.1:0-6680 GCA_050249295.1 Planctomycetota bacterium | reverse complement strand
TTCGCATTCGAACGGCGCAGGACGCGGCTCCGCTGCAAACTGCGCCGTTTGCGTTGCATCCGCCGTGGCGGCGTTGCCGGGCTCGCACTCCGGCCGTTGGAAACGCCACACTGCACTGCACTGCACTGCACTGCGCATCTCCACCACCACCGACCACTGCATGCCCATGCCCCGGCTGAGCAAGACCCACCTGATCCTGATCGCCAGCGGCCTCGGCGTGTTGCTGCTCGGCGTCGCGCTGGCGATCGCATTCCGCTCGGCAAGTTCGCCGCCGGTCGATCTCACCGGGCTGTCGCCGCAAGGGCTCGACCTCGAGATGTTCGACGGCAGCCTCGAGATGCTCAAGCGGCATTCCTCGCCGGTGCGCAACGATGCCGGCAACGATTACGTCAGCCTGTGGGAGGCGGCACGGAAGGAACTCGACGAGCCGGCATGGACGAAGTTGCTGGGCCGCGACGTCATGGCGTCGGACGTGTTCGACGCATACATCGAGCCGGGCGAGCCGACCGAGTTGGGCTTCAGCAGCCCGGCCCCGAGCCGCGAGAAGCTGACCGAGGCGATGCGCGCGGCGCAGTCCGCACACGCGAAGTTGCTCGCCTCGCTGCGTGCGCTCACCCCGCGGCCCGCGCATCTGCCGATGAAATGGGACACGCTCGACGACCTGATCGGCTTCAACGCGCCGCCGGTGATCGCGGTGGTGAAGTTTGTCACCGCCATCGCGCGGCTGCAGCTCGAAGAGGGGCAGGCCGACGAGGCGCTCCTGACGCTCAATGATGGGCTGACGATTGCCGAGCGGTTGCAGCAGTCGCGCGCGCTGATTCCGGTGCTGGTCGCCAACGCCACCGAGAAACTGGTGCAGGAGCAGTTGCGCGTGGCGGTCCGCGATCACCGGCTGAACATGGAGCAGCTGCGTCGGGCCGACGCGATGCTGATGCGGGTAGACGCCGCGCGACCGCCGGTCTCGGACACGTGGCGGGCGGAGTACATCACCTTTGTGCGCTCTGTGGAGGAGGTGCAGAAGGACAAGGACGTCAACGCCACGAAGAAGGCGTTCGGCATCAACCTTGCCGGCAATCTGCTGATCGCCGAGATGGCCACCGGCAGCCGGATCTACCGGCGAGTGATCGAGTCGGTCGACCTGCCGCTGGCGCAGGCGCAGGCCGAGTTGGACGCGGTGCAGAAAGACCTCGATGCGATCAGCGCGCAGAACAAGTCGGCCGGGTACTCGCCCGGCATCCTGCTGACGATCGTGTTCCCGAACCTCGCGAGCATCAACAGTCATCGTGGCCGGATCGTGGCCGGCAGCCGTGGCACGCGCGTGTCGATCGCCATCGAGATGTTGCGTCTGACGAGCGGCGAGGCGAACCCGCCCGCCCGTCTGCCCGGCGGCGTGAACGTCGTCGATCCGTTCAGCGGCCAGCCGTTGCGCTACCAGCCGAGCGGCCAGCATTACCGCCTGTGGTCGGTCGGGCCGGATGGCAAGGACGACGGCGGCAAGTCGGCCGGTGACGACCCGCCGGATGACGTGCTCTGGCCGCCCGGTGGTTGAGCCCGCAAGTCAGCGTAGCGGCAATAGATAGCGGATTGGCGTGGAGCTACTGATGGCAGCCGCACGGCGGGCGCAATCGGTTTGACTCCCACCACGGGCGGGCCTATAAATGCGGTCCGCATCCCCACGAGCGCCCCTGGCCCCTCGTCCCTGCCTGTGGAGGCCCCTTTGATCGACCCGTCCATTGGCGCCAAGCCGATTGAAGGCGAGAATCCCGCTGGCGACAGCCCCGACGGCTGTCCCGAGTGGCCCGATTACGACGCCGAGTTCTCGAAGATCGGCGGCCTGAACCAGGCTGAGCTCAACTGGGGCCGCCTCGCGACGATTGCCGCGACGATTGTGGAGAAGCGCAGCAAGGACCTGAAGGTCGCATCGACGCTGGCAATCGCCGCGTTCAACGCCTTCGGCCTGGCCGGCGCGAAGGCCGGCGTGCAGGTCGTCAGCGACGTCTGCAAGACCTACTGGGAGACCATGCCGACGCGCCCCAAGGCCCGGCAGAACGCCCTGCAGAACCTCACCGACAAGCTCTACCCGGCGATCTCGGAGTCGAACTTCGAAGCCGCTGACCAGCCGGTCCTCGCTGAACTGAAGGTGCTGTTCGACAATCTCGAGACTGACCTGACGCCGAAGCTCGAGGGCAAGGGCGTCGGCATGTTCAAGATGGCGAAGCTGTGCGAGGAGAAGATCAACATGCTCGCCGGCGCCGAGGGCGGTGCCGAGGGCGGCGATGGCGCGGCGGCCCCGGCCGCGGGTGGCGCCCCGGCAGCGCGCGCGGGCGGTGGTGGCGGTGGCCCGCTGCAGAGCCGCGCCGACGCCTACAAGCGCCTGAAGGAACTGGCCGACTTCCTGAAGAAGACCGAGCCGCAGAACCCGGTGACCTTCCTGGTGCATCGCGCCGCGAAGTGGAGCGACATGCGGCTCGACGACATCATGCAGGAGCTGATCGGCAAGGAGCAGAACGCCAAGCGGATCATGTGGGAGCACCTCGGCCTCGAGGAGCACAAGCCCAACTGATCGCGGGTGCGTCAGATTTCCGGCGGGGCCCACGCTGCGGGGCACTGCCACCGGTAGCGGGAGCGTAGCCCGCCACCGTCCCCGAAGGTTGACGTCAGGCTGGCCGACACGGTCTGCGAGGGTCTGACGCCAGGACTGTCCACGACAGTAAAATGGAGAGCCACCATGGCTGATGACGGATCCGTAGCACCGCGCGAGCGTGTCAACATCATGTACAAGCCCGCCACCGGCGGCGCGTCGCAGGAGAAGGAGCTTCCGCTCAAGCTCCTGATGATGGGTGACTACACCCTGCGCGAGGACAGCACTGCGCTGGAAGATCGCAAGCCGATCAACATCGACAAGAACAACTTCAACGACGTGATGAAGAGCATGGATCTCAAGCTCGACGTCAACGTGGCGAACAAGCTGGCGGAGAAGGAAGGCGAGGAGATGCCCGTCAGCCTGAAGTTCGAGAGCCTGAAGGACTTCGGTCCCGAGGCGATCGCGACCCAGGTGCCGGAGCTCAAGAAACTGCTCGACCTGCGCCAGGCCCTCAGCGCCCTCAAGGGCCCGATGGGCAACATCCCGGACTTCCGCAAGAAGCTCCAGGAACTCCTCGGCAACGAGGAAGCCGCGAACAAGCTGCTCGAGGAAATCGGCGGCGGTGGCGGCGACGCAGCGGCCGGCAGCTGATGCCTCCGGGCTGCATCCAACTTTCTCATTTCTGATCCACCACTGACGGAAGAACACCATGCCCGAGGAAGCACGCCAACAACAGCCCGGCGCCGCAGCAGGCGGCGAGCTGTCGCTGTTCGAGCAGCTGATGGCGGAATCGAAGATTTCGCCCGAACAGGAAGGCTACGAGGAAGCCAAGCGCGGCGTCGGCGAGCTGATCAAGCATCTGCTCGGACCGGCCCGCGGCACCAAGGCCGACAAGGCCGCGATCGACGCCATGATCGCCGGCATCGACGAGAAGCTCTCGAGCCAGATCGACGAGATCCTGCACGATGAGAAGGTGCAGAAGCTCGAGTCGGCCTGGCGCGGCCTGAAGATGGTCGTCGACCGCACCGACTTCCGCGAGAACGTCAAGCTCGAACTCTTCAACTGTTCCAAGCAGGCCCTGATCGACGACTTCGAGGACAGCCCCGAGATCGTCCAGTCGGGCCTCTACAAGAACGTCTACACCAATGAATACGGCCAGTTCGGCGGCGAGCCGTACGGCGCGATCATCGGCAACTACGAGTTCAGCCACGGCCCGCAGGACATCGACCTGCTGAAGAAGGTCGCGAGCATCTCAACGATGTCGCACGCGCCCTTCATCTCCTCGGTGAGCCCGAAGATGTTCGGCGTGGACAGCTACGAAGAGCTGCCCAAGCTGAAGGATCTGAAGGACATCATGGAGAGCCCGGCCTACGCGAAATGGCAGTCGTTCCGCGAGAGCGAGGACGCCCGCAGCGTTGCGCTGTGTGCTCCGCGCTACCTGCTGCGCCTGCCGTACGGCCAGGACACCGTGCCGGTCAAGGCCTTCAACTACCAGGAGAAGGTCATTGGCAACCACAAGGGCTACCTGTGGGGCAACACGGCCTACGCGTTTGCCACTCGCCTGACCGACAGCTTCGCCAAGTTCCGCTGGTGCCCGAACATCATCGGCCCGACGAGCGGCGGCACCGTCGCCGACCTGCCGTTGCACCAGTACAAGGAAGCCGGCGAGCTGGCGACCAAGATCCCGACCGAGTGCCTGATCAGCGAGCGTCGCGAGTACGAACTCTCGGAAGAGGGCTTCATCTCGCTGTCGATGCGCAAGGGCTCCGACAACGCCTGCTTCTTCTCCGCCAACTCGTGCCAGAAGGCCAAGAACTTCGGGCAGAGCAAGGAAGGCAAGGAAGCCGAGCTCAACTACCGCCTCGGTACGCAGCTGCCGTACATGTTCATCATGAACCGCCTGGCGCACTACCTGAAGGTGCTGCAGCGCGAGCAGATCGGCGCCTGGAAGGAGAAGGAAGACCTCCAGCGCGAGCTCAACAACTGGATCGGGCAGTACGTGGCCGCCACCGACAACCCGTCGCCGGCCATCCGCAGCCGCTGCCCGCTCCGCGCGGCGCAGATCCAGGTGGAAGACGTGCCCGGCGAAGCCGGCTGGTACAAGGTCAGCATGAAGGTCCGCCCGCACTTCAAGTACATGGGCGCCTTCTTCACGCTCGGCCTCGTCGGCAAGCTCGACAAGGAGTGATCGCCGACCACTGCTGTTGATCGTGCTCACGGGCCGGGAACGGGTCTTGCGATCTCGCAGCCGTCCCGGCCCGTGTGTCGATCCGGACCGCATGCCGATCTCATCCCGTTCGAACCGCCCCCGCCTGTAATTGCAGGTGTCCGCTATCCGACCTGACCCGTGCCATCCCGGCACTCCCACCCGCGTTCGTTCGGCCTCATGGCGGTCGGGCGGGCAGACCCGTCGGCCTACTGCGTCCCGGTAGCCGGCACAATGAACCGGAGTTGAGTCATGCCGAATATGAAGGTGTTCATGAAGATCGAGGGCATCGACGGCTCGTCGCGCGATGCCGACCACGGTGGCTGGTGCGATCTTCGTGGCTTCCACCACGAGATGTCGTATCCCTTCGACATGCGCGAGGGCGAAGGTCGTGGCGAGCCGCAGCACGGCCGGTGCACGGCCTTCAAGCAGATCGACAAGGCCACACCGCTGCTCTACGAGAAGCTGGCGAAGAAGAAGCAGGTCCCGTCTGTGCTCTTCGAGTTCTGGCGCGATAACCCGGATGGTGGCGGCAGCGAGTGTTACTTCAAGATCGAACTGAAGGACTGCCGCGTCGTCTACGCCAAGCCCTACATGCCGCGCGGCACGGAGATGGACGAGACCACGCCGCCGCACATGGAAGAGATCGGCTTCGCCTACCGCGTCATCAACTGGACGTGGCTGAGCGGCGGCCAGATCCCGACCACGTTCGACTTCAGCAACCCGAACGCCTGATCGATCGGGTCGCCTGCACGAACGCAGCGAACAATGAAGAACGGGGGATGGATGCACCTGCATCCGTCCCCCGTTTTCATTGCGGATCACCCGAGCGTCCGACCAGGCCCATTGAAGCCCACGGGCTGCTGCCCGTGGGCAACGCCTCGCCCACCATGCCCGCACGCCCTCTCGCAGAGCTTCGCGCTACTGCCCTCTCCCGCGCAACCCGCGCAACCCGCGCAACCCGACGTGCGCAGCCACTGCGAGCGCCACCAGTTTGATCCCCTCGGCCGCGAGGTACCCCGCATGCGACCCGTCGGGCGCGACGTCGCCGCCCGCGATGATCACATCGGCCCGCGCGTTCAGAGCCGGCAGCAGCACCAGCGTCTGCACGATCAGCGCGCACACCGCCACCAGCACGGCCCACCGCGCCATCGCGCGTTCGCGCTGCCACAGCGTGAGGATCGTCGCCAGCACCGCCAGCACGATCTCCACGCGGTTGAACATCGTGAACACTGTGCGACCGACGTCGAACGCGACCTCGCGCGTGATCAGCGGCGCCTGGAACCTCGCACCGGCCTCCATCGCCACGGCCAGCACCGCGCCGATCCAGATCAACGCGACGGCCGGCATCGAGACCAGCCCGCGCCCTCGCGCGTCATCCGCCAACGTCGCAGTGGTTGAACTCATCGATCGCTCCTTCTTCTCACGCCACCGGAATCTGCGCTGCGTACTTCGCCAGCCACGCATCGAACGTCATCAGCCCGGCGTTCAGCCTGCGCGACGCATCCACCGGCCGCGCGGCGCAGAACGGCGTCTCGAAGTCGCGCTTGTACTGGAACATGTTGCCGAGGTCGTCCGCGCCGGGGAACCCGAACGTGCGGTACACCTCCGGCGGCACGTAGCTGTACGCCACCTCCTTGCCCATCGCCTTGCTCAGCGACGCGGCCATCTGCGCGCCGGTCAGGTGCTCGCCGGCAATGCCCACCGTCTTTCCGATGTGCGCGTCGCCCGCCTTGAACACGCCGGCCGCACACTTGCCGATGTCCTCGGCCGCGATACCCGGCAACTTCTTGTCCGCCATCGGCAGCACGAACGCCAACTTGCCGTCGGGGCCCGGCTTCGGGCCCATGCCGAAATGCAGCAGGTTGTCCCAGTAGAAGCTCGTCAGCA
>JBFWQT010000404.1:0-6763 GCA_050249295.1 Planctomycetota bacterium | reverse complement strand
CGACGCGATGCTGGGCATCGTCGCGCCGGAAGTGGATGCCGCCACGCTGCCCGATGGCGAGGTGCGCCCGGCGGTCGTGTTTGCGCTGGTGCACGACGAGAAGACGGAGCCACCGGCGGCGATCGGTGGACGCGCGCTGGTGGAGGATCGCGCGTACAGCCGTTCGCACATCGCCTGGTACGGCGACTTCTGATCGCCGGGACGCGCGGATTGCGGTGACCGGCGCTACTGCAGTTCGCGCGGGGCGTACTGGATGAAGCGCTTCTTGTCGAGCGCCTTCATGTAGCCGTCGAGCGGGTCGATGATGCCCTTGGTGATGCCGGCTGCGATGCAGTCGTCCATCATCTGCATGCCGAACTTCTTGCCGCCGGCGATGATGTTGCGGATGTTGCTGATGTTGCCGGTGCGGATCGCGGCGCCCAGCGAGGGGATGCCGACGAGGATCTCGTGCACGGCGGTACGGCCGTTGCCGTCGGGGGTGCGCACCAGCAGCTGGGCGACGACGCCGCGCAGCACGTCGGCGAGCATCGAGCGCACCTGGCCCTGCTCCTCGGCGGGGAAGGCGTCGATGATACGGTCGATGGTCTTCACGGCCGAGTTGGTGTGCAGCGTGGCGAACACCAGCGAGCCCTTGGCGGCCGCGGAGATGGCGAGGCCGATTTCCTGGGCGGTGCGCATTTCGCCCACCAGGATGATGTCGGTGTCCTGGCGCGTCGAGGCCTGCAGGCCATCGGAGAACGAATTGACGTCGAGGCCGACCTCGCGCTGGCAGTACACCGAGCGCTTGTCGGTGTGGATGAACTCGATCGGCTCCTCGATGGTGAGGATGTGCCGCGCGTAGTTGGTGTTCACGAAGTCGAGGATGCCGGCCAGCGTGGTGCTCTTGCCCGAGCCGGTCGGGCCGGTGACGAGCACGAGGCCCTGGCGGATCCAGGCGAAGGTCTTGAGCACCGGCGGCAGCTGCAGCTCGTCGATGGTCTGGATGCGGGCGGGAATCTGGCGGAACACGCCGCCGATGCCGTGCAGCTGGATGAACAGGTTGCCGCGGAATCGCGCCGTGTTGTCAGCGAACGAGTACGCGAAGTCGAGGTCGCCGGTCTTCTTGTAGTGGCGCCAGCGGTCAGGCGGGCAGATCTCCTTGAACATCTCGGAGAGCTGATCGTAGGTGAGCACCGGATGCTGCAGCGGAATGATGCGGCCGTGTCGGCGGATCTTCGGCGGCTGACCCTGCGAGAGGTGAAGGTCGGATCCGCCGTGCCCCAGCATTTCCTTGAACAGCGTGTCGATCTTGGCCATGGCTCGTGTCCGGAAGGTCGCGTAGTGCAGAAGCGGAAGGGTTACCAGCCGGTGGGCGAGAACTGTCCGAAGCGGACCTTCTCGTTTGACGCGTACCAGGCTTCGGCGCCGTCGATCACGTCGTTCTCGAGCAGGTACTGCAGGTAGTTGTCCATCAGGATCATGCCGTGGGCCTTGCCCATCTGCATCAGCGCCGGGATCTGCGTGACCTTGTCTTCGCGGATCAGGTTGCTGATGCCGGCGGTGTTGAACATCACCTCAAGCGCCAGCACGCGGCCGGCGCCGTCCTTCCGCGGAATCAGCTGCTGGCAGATGATGCCGCGCAGCGACTCCGACACCATGCTGCGCACCTGACCCTGCTCCTCGGGCGGGAACACTTCGAGGATGCGGTCGACGGTGCGCGCGGCGGTGTTGGTGTCGAGCGTGCCGAACACCAGGTGGCCGGTTTCGGCCGCGGTCACGGCCAGGCTGACGGTCTCGCGGTCGCGCAGCTCGCCGATCATGATCACGTCGGGGTCTTCGCGGAACGCGCTGCGCAGCGCGACGTCGAACTCGGCCGTGTGCAGGCCGACCTCGCGCTGGTTGATCTGCGCCTTCTTCGGCGTGTACTGGTATTCGATCGGGTCTTCGATCGTCACGATGTGGTCCTGGCGCGTGACGTTGCAGAGCTCGATCATCGCGGCCAGCGTGGTGCTCTTGCCCGAGCCGCCGGGGCCGGTGACGAGCACGAGGCCCTGGTTGTATTCCGACAGGCGGCGGCACTGCTCGGGCAGGCCGAGTTCCTCGAACGTCGGGATGCGGTTCTGCAGGATGCGGAACGAGCCGTCAAAGCCGGTGCGCTGCTGCACGATGCTCGAGCGGTAGCGGCCGTCGTTGGGCACCGAGTACGAGAACTCGATCGACTTGTCGCGGCGCAGCAGCGCCTTCTGCTGGTCGTTGAGGATCGAGGTCAGGATCGCCTCGGTCTGGCCGGGCTTGAACGGCTCGGTCTGGAAGTGCAGCAGGCTGCCGTTCTTGCGCACCACCGGCGGACACTTGGTCTTGAGGTGCAGGTCGGACGCGCCCATCTTGCGCGCGTGCGCGAGCAACTGGTTGAGGTAGTCGGCCTGCGCGTTGCCCTGCGGCGCGACGATCGTGGCCGGCCGCACGTCGAGTTCGACCGACATGCCCGGGTCGTCGTCGTCGGCCAGATCATCGGCGTCGGCAGCCTGCTGGACGTAGTCCATCCGCAGGCGGCCCGACTGCATCACGTTGCCACCACCGCCGCCGTCGGCACCGGCCGGTCGCGGCGTGAGATTGTTGTTGCCGCCCCCACCGACGGGCGCCGCGGCGCGCGAGGCCTGCTTGGCCGCGGCCTTGGCTTCCTGCGCGGTGCGCCAGCGTTCGTAGTCCTGCAGGATGCCCTTGGCGTGCGTCGCGTCGAGCGCGCCGACATTGATCAGGCCGTCGATCAACGTGCTGCCGGCGTACTCGCGGGCGATCTGGCGCGCCTCCTCGAGTTGCGGCCGGGTCACCACGTTGTTGTGCAACAGCACCTTCTCGGCAAACGTGTCCAGGTCGTACATGGTCACCGTCCGCAGCTGACGACGTCCGGAATGGATGGTCGGGTTGGATTGGCCGCCTGTGGCGGACGGAAAGCGCGTGGGCGGAATCCTGTCCGATCGGAGGCGGGAGCGGGGAGAGAATAGCACAAGCCCCGATGTGCGCAAACCGAAGCGGGGCCCGATGTACAATCCGACTCCTCACCAAACGCCACCGTCGGCCTCGCCGTCACCGTCACCCATCCGTCAATCATGAACGAGCCGGTCCAGCAGCCACACGATGACCCGACGTCCGCCTGGCAGTCCTGCGGCACGATCCCGGCGGACAAGCTCTGGGACACCCGCGTGCAGATGCACTGGGCGCTGCAGATCCCGGCCGCTGTCGGCAAGCAACTCGTCGAGAAGGCCCCGATGGACAGCCACACCAGCCTCGGCTGGCTCGAGGAGCGCCGGGCGCTGGCGACCGACTGGTCGGCGTCGGAGCCCAACGTGTCGGCGGCATTGCAGCTCGCCACATTCCGCGTGCTGCTCGACCATGACAATGGCAGCGACACGTACGACCTCAAGGGTCGCAGCCTGGCCGACGGCTACGCCTGGCTGCAGGAGCGCATCAAGGCGATCGGCTCGATGCTGCCCGGCGAGCTCACCGGCTTCGACGACATGCCGCCGCACGCCGTGCGCACCAGTGGCGCCGCGTTCAGCCCCGACCCGGCCGCGCTGGACGAGTGGCAACGCTTCTTCGAGAACGCGGACCGGCTGCTGCACAAGCTGTGCACGGCGTTCGACTTCGCCTCGCCGGTGCGCACCTGGCCGCATCACTTCGACGTCGCGACGTTGATCGCGTTCTCCGCCACGACCGACCCGGCCACGGGCAAGACGATCGGCATCGGCTTCTGCCCCGGCGACGAGGCCTGGTACCGCGAGCCGTACTGGTACTGCACGCCGCACGGCGCGGAAGTGGATGCCAGCAACCTGCCGGCCTTGCGCGGCGGCGGCGAGTGGCGCACCGACAACGGGCGGCCGTCGGCGATCCTGCGTCATGCTCATATTGTGGCCGGTGGCGATGCCGCGGCCCAGGCAGAGCAGGTGCAGTCGTTCGCCGAGTCGGCGCTGGTCGCCTGCAAGTCGTTGCTCGGCGCATAGCGGCCAACATGACTGCCCGGCTCGACCGGTCGGTTGCACACGTCCACGCGCCAGGGTCACAATCGCAGTGCCCACGGAACTCCAGACCGGCGGCACACCATGCGAGTGTTGATTGCAGGCGGCGGGGTGGCAGGTCTCACGCTGGCCGCGCGGCTGCGGCAACAGGGCCGACACCCCGTGGTGGTCGAGAAGGCGCACCAGTACGGCGACGCGGGCTACGGGCTCGGCCTCTACCCGCTCGGCAGTTGTGTGCTGCACGGGCTCGGCATGTACCAGAAGATGCTCGAGCGCTCGGTGACGCTGACGCGCTACGACATCGCCGACGCGCGCGGCCGCGTGCTGCAGACGATGGACACGCAGGTGCTGACCGACCACGTCGGGCCGCTCGTGATGCTCTCGCGCACCGACCTGATCGACCTGCTGCGCGAGGCGTGCGGCGAGCTGCCGATCCGGATGGGCACCAGCGTGCAGCACATCGACACCGGCCCCGACGACAAGGAGGCTCGGCACGAGGTGCAGGTGACGTTCAGTGACGGCAGCCGCGAGTCGTTCGACCTGGTTGTCGCCTGCGACGGCATTCACTCCGACCTGCGCGAGCGGGTGTTCGGCAAGCAACCCGGCACCGACACGGGCTGGTTGTTGTGGACGTGGTGGGGCCGCGGCGAGGGCGTCGAGCCGACGACTGCGTACGAATTCTGGGGTCGCGGCTGGCTTGCGGCGGCGTACCCGGTGCCCGGCCGCTGCATGATGGTGGTCGGCATGCCGCGGCGCGCGGTGCCCGACGCCACCGACAGCGGCGCCGTGCGATCGGCCATGCAGGCGGCGATCGGGCCGTCGGCCGGACCGGACGGCTCGCCGGTATTGCGTGGGTTGCTCGACGACGCGGCCGGCGCGACGCTGTTCCCCTGGCCGATGATCGACGTCGGCTCGCGAAGCTGGGTGCGTGGCCGGGTGGCGTTGTGCGGCGATGCGGGCACGGCGTTCCTGCCGACTGCCGGCGCCGGCGCGTCCAACGCGTTGCGCAGCGCGGCCGCGCTGGCCGACGAACTGTCGCGCGCCGACGCCGCGAGTGTGCCGCTGGCGCTGGAGATGTACGTGAAGCGCTGCCAGCGGATCGTGCGTCGCAACCAGGCGGACTCGCGCTTCATCGCGCGGTTCATGTTTGTCAGCTCGCGCTGGTTCACGCCAGTGCGCGACCTGCTGATCCGCTTCTACCCGGCTCGCCGCGTGATCGCGCAGATCATCGCCAGCATGCGACAGCCGTTCTGAATGTCCACGAGGGCCGCGTATCGGTTGCGTGAGTTCTTCGCGTGGTGCAGACAGCACCGCAAGCGCTTGCGATAACCGGACACCACCTCGCTGTCGCCAGACATCGCCATGCGTGCATCCACGTCTTCGCCCGCTCGCCGGCTCCACGGCGCCATCGTCCTCGGCCTTGTTGTGGCCGTGCTGCTCTGTCTGGTGGCGCCGGCCACCACTACGCGTGCCGACGGCGCGGGCGACGGCGACGACGCGGAACTGCAGCCGATCCAGTGGCGCGTGGTGTTCACCACCAATCCGCAGCACGAGATGCTGATCGCCTGGAACACTCGCGCGCCGGGCACCCGGCACTCGGTCTGCATCGATCGGCAGCCGCATGCGGGCGCCGGGCTCGACGCGTACACCACGCGTGTCGAGGCGCAGCGCAACGGCCGCTTCACGGGCAGCGAGCCCGCGCTCTACTACCACCACGCGCGCATCAGCGGCCTGCAGGCAGCCACCACCTACTGGTTCAGGCTGGTCAGCGACGATCAGACGTCGCGCGAGTTCCATGTGCTGACCGCGCCGGACACCGACAAGGACTTCCGGCTGTTCTCGGGCGGCGACTCGCGCAGCCAGCCGGATGTGCGCACCCGCATGAACCGCCGCATGGCCGCGCTGGTCAAGGCCGACCCCGGCATCCTCGCGCTGGCGCACGGCGGCGACTACGTGGCCAACGGCACCGACATGGACCTGTGGGATCGCTGGATGAGCGACCACGAGCAGACCACCACCGACGACGGCCGCGTGTTGCCGGTGATCCCGGCGCGCGGCAATCACGAGGCGGTCGGCCCGCAGTACGACGAGGTGTTCGGCTGGCCCGGCGGTGGCCTCGGCAAGAACTGGTTCGAGACGAAGCTCTCGCCGCAGGTGTTGCTGGTCACGCTCAACACCGAGACGGCGACCGGCGGCGATCAGCTGGACTTCCTGAAGACGTCGCTGGCCCGCCACCGCTACATGCGCTGGCAACTCGCGCAGTACCACCGCCCCGCGTGGCCCGCCGTCAAGCGGCCGTCGCCGGCGAAGACCAACTGGGTGCCGTTGTTCGAGCAGTTCAACACCGACCTGGTGCTGGAGAACGACGGCCACGTGATCAAGCGCACGGTGCCGATCCGCAACGATCGCGAGGCCGCCGACGGCGTGGTGTACATCGGCGAAGGCGGCCTCGGTGTCAGCCAGCGCAGGCCGGACACGGAGCGCTGGTACCTCGCGAAGCCGGGCATGGCGTCGCGCGGCAATCACGTGTTCGTGCTCTCGTTCGGCCAGCAGACGCTGCGCGTGCGCGTGATCGGCGAGGATGGCAACACGCAGGATGACCACACGCTGAAGGCCCGCACGCGACCGGAGGACGAAGCCGAGGATTTCTGAGCGCAGTCGAGCGCGATTCCGCGCGAGCCGGTGGTGCGAGCAGTCGTCAGCGAGATGTCCGGGGTGTCGGACAAGAGCCGCGAGCGCAAGCGAGCGGGCCCCGAGGCCCCACCTCT
>JBFWQT010000403.1:0-6776 GCA_050249295.1 Planctomycetota bacterium | reverse complement strand
GGCTGCGGGCGCCGAGCTTCTTGCGCACGGCCTTCTTATTCTTCTCGGGCATCTGTCCGTCCTCGGTGGGAGTCTCGTTGGTGTCGTGAGGTGTCATGGTCGTGCCGGCTGTGCAGTGAAAGCCGACCAGATGGTCCGGACCTGCGCGCGCAGGTCGTCGGTGGTGGTGTGCACGTCGTTGGTCACGACGTGCTGGCAGAGGGCGCGCTTGGCCTCGAGCGATGGCTGCGAGGCGTCGCGGCGTTCAAGTTCGGCCGGGTCCCAGCCGCGCGAGACGGCCACGCGGGCCTCGCGCACGGCGAGCGGCGCATCGACGAACACGCCGGCGTCGAGCGCATCGCGCAACGGCGAGGTCGCGAGCAGCGGCACGTCGAGGATCACCGCCGGTGCGCCGGCCTCCTGCGCGGCGTCGGTCTGCTCGCGCAGACGGGCGATCACGCGCGGGTGGATGATGGCTTCCAGGCGGCGGCGCGCGGCCGCATCGGAGAAGATGCGGTCGGCGAGGAAGCGGCGGTCGGGTGTGCCGTCGTCGGTGATCGCGTCGGCACCGAACGCCTTGCGCACGGCCGCGATAGTCGCGGGCTCGGCGTAGACCGCACGCACCTCGGCATCGGCATCGAGCACGACGGCGCCGAGTTCGGCGAAGAGCGCCGCGATGGTGCTCTTGCCCGAACCGACTCCACCGTAGAGTCCGATGATGATGGTGCGCGGGGCGGTCATGCGGTCAGTGGTCGTTGCAGGGGTGTGGGGTTGCGAGTCCTCGACCCACGGGCCGCAGCCCGTGGGCTTGAATGGGTCAGTCAGAACGGTTCGTCGTCATCGTCAGACCTCGTACCAGTCGGGCCCGATCCCGACGTCCACCTTGAGCGGCACGTCGAGCTTCAGGGCACTCTCCATCACGTCCTTCGCGAAGGCGGCCTGCTCCTCGGCCTCGCTGGCCGGGGCCTCGAAGACCAGTTCGTCGTGGATCTGCAGCAGCATCTCCAGCGGCCGCTTCTCCTTCGCAATCCGGCGGTGCAGCTCGATCATCGCCACCTTGATCAGGTCCGCGGCCGAGCCCTGCACCGTGGTGTTCACGGCCTCGCGCTCGGCGCGCTCGCGGCGCATGCGGTTGCTGGCCTTCAGTTCGGGCAGATAACGGCGGCGGTTGAGCATCGTCGTCACAAACCCGTCGCGGTGCGCTTCCGATATCGTGCGCTCGATGTAGCGCTTGATCGCCGGGAACGTCGCGAAGTAGCTGTCAATGAACGCCTGCGCCTCGTCCTTGCCGACGCCGAGGTTCTCCGAGAGGCCGTAGGCGGTGACGCCGTAGATGATCCCGAAGTTGATCGCCTTGGCGTCGGAGCGCATCGACGAGGTGACGTCCTCCTCGCGCACGCCGTTCACTCGCGCGGCCACCGCACGGTGGATGTCCTCGTCGCGGGCGAACGATGCCAGCATCGTCTCGTCGCCGGCAATGTGCGCGACCAGCCGCAGCTCGATCTGCGAGTAGTCCAGCGCGATCAGGACGTTACCGCCGGGGCCCTGCTTGCCGGGCACAAACGCCTTGCGGATGCGACGGCCGAACTCGGTGCGGATCGGGATCGCCTGCAGGTTCGGCTCGGACGACGTGAGCCGGCCGGTCGGGGTGACGCACTGGCTGTAGGTCGTGTGGACGCGGCCGGTGCGCGGGTGCACGAACTTCGGCAATGCCATCACGTACCCACTCAACAACCGATGCACCTCGCGATAATCCAGGATTTTTCCCGGAAGCGGATCGTCGGGGTGCCGGCGGGCCAGCACTTCCAGCGTGCTCTCGTCGGTGCTCGGCCCGGTGCGCGTGCTGCGAACCGGCACGTAACCGCGGGGCCCACGCTCCTCGAACAGCACCTCGGCCAGTTGCTTCGGCGAGCGGATGTTGAATGAGCGGCCGCACAGTTCGTGGATGTCGCCTTCCAGTAACTCGGCGGCCGCTTCCAGTTCCACGCGCAGTGAATCGAGGAACGCCGTGTCGAGGGCGATGCCGCGGCGCTCCATGTCCACCAGCACGTCGATCAGCGGCAACTCCACGTCGCGCCACAACGCGTCCACGCCGGTCTCGGCGATGCGCGGCGCGAGGCCGCGTTGCACACCGAGCATCACGTCGGCCTGCTCGGCGGCCCACAGGGCCAGCTCGGCGACCGGCACCTCCTCCAGCGGACGCGTGCGGTTGGCCTTGCCGGTGGACAGCAGCGACACCAGCGGAATCGTCTCGCGGCCGAGCAACTCCACCGAGAGGTGATCGAGCCCGAGGTTCGCGCGGCCCGGATGCAGCATCCACGCGGCGACCATCGTGTCGGCTTCCACGCCGCGCAGCTCGTCCACGCCCGCGTTGCGCAGCACGATCAGGTCGTGGTTGAGGTCGTGGCCGAGCTTCTTGATCTTCTCGTCGGCCAGCAGCGGCCGCAGCACGTCAAGCGTTGCAGCCACGTCCAGCGCAGCATCGGCGTCGGGCGCCGAGAACAGCTCGCCCTTCTTCGGCGCCGAGCCGGGCGACACGAACGGCAGGTACCAGCCGTGGCCCTCGGCGTCGGACATCGCCAGGCCGAGCATCGTGGCGGTCATCGGGTGGGCCGGGTCGGAGCTGATCACGCGCAGCGCAAACCGCCCGGCTTTCTTCAGCTGTTTCGCCAGGTCCTTCACGCCGGCCAGCGACTCGACGGCCGAGTAGCGCTTCTTGAGCTCGGTCGGATCGACCGCCTTGATCAGGTTGAGGTCGCGGATGAAGTTGGTGAACCCGAACTGGCGGAACACCGGCAGCACGCTGGACGCCGAGAACTCCTGGCGGCGCAGGTCGTCCAGCTCCACTTCCACCGGCGCGTCGCAGTCGATCGTCACCAGCCGCCGCGAGAGTCGCGCCTGGTCGGCAAACTCCTTGATGCGTTCGGCCACGGCGGCCTTGCCGCGCAGGTCGAGCCGCGCGTTGCCTTCGATCTCGTCGACGTGCGCGATCACGCCGTCGAGGTCGCCGTACTCGAGGATCAGCGGCAGAGCGGTCTTCTCGCCGACCTTCGGCACGCCGGGCACGTTGTCGCTGGTGTCGCCGGTGAGCGCGAGCAGGTCAATCATCTGCGGCGGTGCGAGGCCGGTCTCCTGGCGGAGATCGTCGGCCGTCCACGGCTGCAACAGATCGAGGTCGTACATGCTCACGGTCGGTCCCAGCAGTTGCTTCGCGTCCTTGTCGTTGGTCACCAGGAACACCTGCACGCCCGCTTCCGCCCAGCGGCGGCTCAGCGTGCCCATCAGGTCGTCGGCCTCGTACCCCGGCACGGCAAGCACCGGAATGCCCATCGCCTCCAGGGTCTGTTCCATCAGCGGCACCTGCACCTGGAAGTCGTCGGGCGACGGTTTGCGGGTGCCCTTGTAGGCCGGGTACATCTCGTGCCGGAACGTCTTGCCCGGCCGGTCGAAGCACACGCCCCAGTAGTCGGGTTTGATCTCTCGTGCGAGCTTGAGCAGCGAACTGGTGAATCCGTAGACGGCGCCGATCGGCTGACCCTCTGGCGTGCTCAGACCGCGCACGGCGAAGAAGGCCTTGTAGAGCCGGTAGTGGCCATCAATCAGGAAGCAGGTCGGCTGACGCTCGGACAAGAGACTGTGTGAGACAGGGTGACAGCGGCTCGCGATGTGGCACCGGGCCGTCGGCCGGGTGGCCGCGCGACAGATCGGTGGATCGGATCGGTGGATCGCCGGCCGGAGAGTGCCGCGGCTCGGCTCGAACGCTCAGAAACTGAATCAGCCTGGTCGGCGGAGATCGGTGTTCGGGGAACCGGCCGCGGTCGAAAGGGTGGGTGTCGCCAATGCCAAACCGGCTGGCCTGATGATCTGTTCAGCCACCTGTGGCGGGGAGCACACAGGCTTGAATGGGCTGTCGGATCATCCACCGCCCTGACTCGTCGAGTCCGGGGTGGACGGGAACCTGCAATCTTACGGGAAGAGATGGTGAGGTTACCGCCAATCACCACGTCAGGATTGGATCAGACGCCGCTGCCCGGCGCAAGGAGAAAACAGCGGGCGTCGGGCGCTGCCAGGCGGGGCGCACGGACTCAACAGGCCATGCCTTGCACCGGACGATGGGGTACACTGTAGTGTTGTGTCCACGTTCTGTTCCGGTTCCGCCGCGCGACTGCCGAGGCGTCATGAAACTCCGCACCCCGATCGTCCTGTTGCTGTTCGTTGTCGGCCTGGTGGCCGGCAGTGCGTGGGTGGTGATGCAGGTGCTGGCGCCGCCGGTGCCTCCGCACGACAGCACCGTGGCGTCCGCGCCGGCGCCCGATGCGGCCGTGCCCACGCCGGGCCGCGACGATGATGACGCCGCCGGCATTGCGCCGGGTTCCGACGCGGACACCGATGCCTCGGGCAGCGTGGAGTCCCCGACGGACGCGACTACTACCGACGCGCCGGCGGTCGAACAGCCCGGCCCCACCGCCACCGACGCTGGCGACGCCACCCCGGCCGCCCCGGCTGGCATGAGCGCGGCCGACTTCGCCGCCTTCAAGTCCACGATCGCCGCCCTGCTGGCCACCGATCCGCAGCAGGCCATGGCCGCGCTGCTCAAGGCGCTGGCCGACGGCCGGATCACTCCCGAGCAGTTGCTGGCGCTCTACGAACAACTGCTCGACGACGAGGATCTCGGCGCGCTGGTCAAGGTCAACCTCGCGCTGACGCTGCTCGACTGGCCGCAGAAGAAGGTGCCGCTGCCGCCGTCGATCATCGAGGCGGTGCGCTCGCGCATCCTGCCGTCGCTGCGCGAGCTGTGGTCGGACGACACGCCCGACGCGCTGCGCGACCAGATCCGTCGCGTGCAACTGCTCGGCCTGGTGGGCACGCCCGAGGCCGCGGTGTTTGCCGGCGAGGTGTTTGCCGGCACCGAAGAGCCCGAGGTCCAGGCCGCGACGATCAATGCGCTCGGCCAGATGCGCTCGCACGACGCGAACAACGAACTGGTCAACATCCTTGTCGGTGACAAGGCCGCGAAGTGGCGCGACCTGACCTACCACACGCTGCTCGGCTCGATGGACGAGGCCACGATGACGCAGCTGCAGGCGATCCTGCAGTCGCCCGAGTCGACGCCGGCCGAGCTGGTCGCGGCGTTCGACCTGATCTCGTCGATGATCAACCGGCAGAAGGGCGGCCGCGTGGCCGGCCAGGTTGATCCGGCGCTGGCCGAGGCCGTGCCGCAGTTGTTCGCGCTGTACGGCCAGACCGAAGACGTCAACGTCCGCCGCATGGTGCTCTCGGCGCTCGGCGAGATTGCCGGCCTCGATTCGTGGACCGCGCTCAACGACATCCTCAATGGTGAGGAGGCCAACCTCTACCTGCTCGACGCGGCGGCGCTGAACCTGTCGATCGGGTCGGGCCCGGCGCACGAGATGCTGCAGAACGTGCTGAACTCGAGCAACGCGCGCCTCGAAGCCCGCCTGACCGCGTGGAAGTATCTCGGCAGTGCGCAGGTCGGCGCGCTGCTGCAGGCGATCGGCCGCGACCCCGAGAACGTGGCGCTGCGTGATCAGCTCGACTCGCTGCTCGGCCCGGCCCGCGACCTCGCGCACCTGGCCTTCTCCGGCGGCACGCCCGAGCAGCAGGTGCTGGCCGTGCAGAACCTGGCCGGCATTCCTGACAGCCATGTGATCAACAGTTTCATCGATGGCCTGGCCGGCGACCCCGACGCGCGCGTGGCGATCGCGGTGAGCAACGCGCTGGTCAATCGCTACGCCAACCAGCCGAACGTGAAGGACGTGCTGGGCACGACGGTGTACCAGGCCGTCGAGCGCGCCGTGACGTCCGGCCAGCTCAACGACAACGAGCGCATCAACGGCCTCGGCCTGCTCGGCCGCGTGAATGGCCGCAACGCGGCGCCGCTGTTCGCGAGTATCGCCGACACGCCAGGCAACAACGCGCGCGTGCGTCGCATGGCCGTCGCGCAACTGATCCGCAGCAAGGCCGATGGCTACGGCGACATGCTGCTGCGGCTCGCGCAGAACGACCCGGACGCCGAGATCCGCCGCCTCGCGACGCTGGCCACCCAGCAGCCGACCGGCACCGATTGAAACCGGTGTCGGGTGGACAAGAGCCGCGACCGTCAGGGAGCGGATATGCATCGCGAGCCACTCGCTGCACATCCGCTCCCTGACGGTCGCGGCTCTTGTTCACGTCGCCGGGTCGCGCAGCACGCGCCACGTGATGAACCCCAACAGCGCGCACGCCACGCCGTAGACCACGCTCGTCGCCAGCGCGATGCCGGCCACGCCGAGCCAGCGCATCAGCACCAGGTTGCCCACAATGTTGACGACGAAGTTCACCGCGGCGAGCCGTGACACGACCACGTTGTGCTGCATGCTCTGCAGCGCGCGCGTGAACAGGATGCCCACGGTGTAGAGCGGAATCTGCAGCGCGCACATCACGTGCACCGCCGACACCGCCAGCGTGTCGTCAGCAGTGAACTGCTCGCCCTCGTAGAGCAGCCCGGTCAGCGGCTTCGCGACGAGCAGGAG
Organism: Planctomycetota bacterium; assembly: GCA_050249295.1. Lineage (GTDB taxonomy): Bacteria > Planctomycetota > UBA8742 > SKZP01 > SKZP01 > JBFWQT01. Next base: position 264 of record JBFWQT010000403.1, on the reverse strand, counting down.
GATCAGCGTGATCGGCGCGGTGGTGACCAGCGCGATGCGCACCCACGTGCGCAGCGTGCGACGCAGGGCGGCGCGGTCGGTCGCGGCCAGATGCGAGAAGGTCGGCAACACGGCCGTGGCCAGCGCCGATGCGCCGAACGCGACGATCGCGTTGGTGATGTTCACGCCGAAGCGAAGCGTGGAGAGCGACCCCGCGCCGAGTTGCACCGCCATCGCGTTGTCCACCAGCGGCGCGGTGGCCCACAGCGAAGCGCCGATCAACAG
>JBFWQT010000402.1:0-6805 GCA_050249295.1 Planctomycetota bacterium | reverse complement strand
ACGAGCCAGCGGAAGTACTTCTGGAAGTCCGGGCCGAGGCCGGTGCGCGGGTCGAGCGTGTAGCCGAGCAGGATCCAGCCCTGCGGGTCGGTCACGTCCGACTCCTCGAGTTGCGCGGCGTCGAGGCGGTCGGTCTCCTTCACCAGTTCGTCGAACGCCGCGAACTTCGGGCTGTTGTAGTGCCGGTAGATCACGCGCGCGCAACTCGGCGCGACCTCGAACCGGCCCTCGAACTTGCCGATCTCGTCGAGCTTGCTGTCCTCCGAGACGTGGTGGTCGAACCACATCCCGCAGCCCTTCACGTGCGGCAGGTTGACGACAATGTCGCTGGCGTCGCAGGGCACCTTGCCGTCCTGCACGTCCTTGGGGTGCGCGAAACGGATCTCGCGCACGTCCTGTACGAGGGTGAGAAGGACGGAACTGGTGAGACCGTCGAGGTCACCACGCGTCAGCAGGCGCATCGCCATGATCGGGCGTCTCCGTGTGGAGGCGGAATGGACACGGAAAGAAGGTGTCCAGATGGCGGGATTGTAGCAACGACCGGCGGTTCGCCTACAGCCCCGGGCATTGCAAACGGACTGCGCAGTCGGTACGCCTGGCGAGCAGCAACGCCCGAAGCGAGGAGCATCAGCATGCCGCGAGCCACCCGATCCAGCCGGACGCGCGGCGTGTTGCCACTCGCCGCCGGCGCCGCGGTGCTGAGCAGCGCGACCGGACCCGCCGTCGCGTGGCTCGGCGTGGTGCGGCCGTACAGCGGGTTCATCCTGTTCGGCCTCGGCGCATTGCTCGGCCTGATGGTGGTGATCGCTGGCCTGGCGATGGCCCTGCGCGGACAGAAGCTGCGGCGCTACGGCCTGCTCTCGGCCGCGGTCGGGCTGGTGCCGGTGTTGCTGGCTGCGCTGCCGGTGGCGATGTCGGGTGGCGCGCCGCCGATCAACGACGTGACGACCGACCCGGACAATCCGCCGGTGTTCGTCGCGGCTGTCAATGCCGATGACAACAAGGGCAAGGACCTGACCTGGCCCACGGTGCTGCGCGACGTGGAAGCGCGCCATTGGCCGACGCTCGGCCCGCTGGTGTGCGACGCCACGCCCGACGCGGCATACCGCGCGGCCGTCGACCTGGCCACCGCGCGCGGCTGGACGCTGACGCGCCAACAGAACGCCAACGGCGAACGCGTGATTGAAGCCGAGACACACACCGCGATCTTCCGCTTCGTGGACGACGTCGTGATCCGCGTGCGGGCCGACGCTGACGGCCGCACGCGGATTGACATGCGCTCGCGTTCGCGCGTCGGGCGCGGCGACCTCGGCGCCAACGCATCGCGTATCCTGCAGTTCCTGGCTGACCTGAAGACCGCACTCGCCGCCGGACCATGAGCTCCGCCGCACCGCCGCCCGGCTTTCCCGACATGAACCGCATCGTCGGCGCGATGGACATCGCGATGCTGGTGTTCGACTCGCTGCGCTACGACACGGCCGTGCGCGCGCTGGCCGCCGGTGCCACGCCCAACCTCGCGCAACTGCTGCCCCCGGCCGGCTGGGAGGAACGCGAGACGCCCGGCAACTTCACGCTGCCCGCACACCTCGCGTTCTTCTCCGGCTTCCTGCCAACGCCCGTGCACGACCATCGTGCGAGCCGGCCGCTCGCCTTGCGCTTCGAAGGTGCGCACACCACCTCGGCGCACACCTGCGTGTTCGATGGCGTGCCCGATGTCGTCGCCGGCCTCGCCTCGCGCGGCCACCGCACGATCTGCATCGGCGGCGTGCAGTTCTTCAACCAGCTCAATCCGCTGGGAAAGATCCTGCCCGGCCTGTTCGAGGAGGCCCACTGGCAGCCCGCGTTCGGCGCGACCAGCCCCGACTCCACCGCGCGTCAGGTGGCGCTGGCCTGCGATCGGCTTGCCGCGCGGCCTCCGCGCCTGCCGGTGTTTCTCTACATCAACATCTCGGCCACGCACGCGCCGCACGGCCACTACCTGCCGGGCACGCCCGACGATTCGGTGGAGAGCCAGATGGCCGCGCTGGCCTATGCCGACTCGTGCCTGCCGCCGTTGCTCGCCGCGTTGCGCGCGCGCGGCAGTTGCTTCATGTGGTTGCTCGGCGACCACGGCGACGCCTACGGCGAGGACGGCCGCGTCGGTCACCGGCATTCGCATCCGGTGGTGATGCGGGTGCCGTATGCGCATGTGGTGTTCAACCCGTTCGCCAGCGTGCGGTGACACAAAGTCTTGCGAACGCAAACGAGTCGGGCCGCAGGGCGTGGCGACTGCGAATCCACGCAGCGCTCTTCGCATGTTGCCCGGCGCGAAATGTGATCTCAACGCGCGGCTCTGTCGCCAATGGGTTGCAACCCGGGGTCGCGTGCGGGCGCTCACCACACGATCCCTTCCGGAGCCCCGGAGGGGCGGCCCTGCAGTAGCCCGGGGCCGAGCCCCGGGTGGAACGGGCAAGCCCCTCCATCGTTCCCCCGCTCTTCTGCCGGAGCCCGGAGGGGCGGCCGGGGATCGCCGAGTGCCTTGCCCCCCCTACAGGGCTCCGGCAGACAGAAGAGAGGGGAGGGAAGGGCTCGCGTCGCTTCCCGGGGCTCACGCCGGCTTACCCCCCCGGCTCGCCGGGAGCAGTCCTCCTGGATGCGTCCCGGCCGGGCGCGTGGCCGCGAGCCGCACGTGGAGGGAGATCGCGTCGATCACGCGGTGCGACCGCGGCGCGCAGGGCACGACGACACGCAACGTTGCGCGCGTGCAGTCGACAAAGCGGATGCCAGGGCGACTTCTGATCCGCCCGTCTTTGTAATCCCCCGTGGGCCTTATTCAAGCCCACGGGCTGCGCCCGTGGGTAACCGTCCAGTTCCGCAATCCTTCCGATCGCGCCTTGTGATCGCGTCGCGTCGCGTCGCGCGTTCCGTCCGCGTCGTTGCACCCGGTCGCACGTGTCACCAGAATCACGCCGACGACCATCGCCACCTACCGCTGCCACCCCGCCTGCCGACGTGCGCGACGCGATCTACATCTACCTGCGCTACGTGGGCGTCTCGCTGCGCAGCCAGATGCAGTACCGCGCGTCGTTCGTCATGCTCTCGTTCGGCCACTTCGTCAGTTGCGGCGTCGAGGCGCTCGGCGTCGTCGCGATGTTCCACCGCTTCGGCACGATCGACGGCTGGACGCTGCCCGAGGTCGCGCTGTTCTACGGCATGATCCACATCGCGATGGCCTTCGGCGAGTCGTTCGGTCGCGGCTTCGACACCTGCCCCGCGTTGATCAAGTCGGGCGACTTCGACCGGCTGCTGTTGCGGCCGCGCAGCACGGCCCTGCAAGTGGCGGCCCGCGAGGTGCAGCTGATGCGCGTCGGCCGATTGACGCAGGGGCTGATCGTGCTGCTGATCGCGGCCAACTCGCTGCAGGTGGAGTGGACGCTCGCGCGCGTCGCGCTGCTGCTGTTCGCGATCGTCGGCGGCGCGTGCCTGTTCGTCGGCCTGTTCGCGGTGCAGGCGATCATGGCGTTCTGGACGACCGAATCGCTCGAGCTGATCAACACGGTCACGTACGGCGGCACCGACACGGCGCAATACCCGCTCTCGATCTACGACCAGTGGTTCCAGCGCTTCTTCACGTTTGTTGTGCCGCTCGCGTGCGTGTCGTACTTCCCTGCGCTGGCCATACTCGGCCGGCACGACGAGGCGCTCGGCGCGCCCGATCCGTTCCTGTGGATCGCGCCATCGATCGGTGTGCTGTTCCTGGTGTTGATGATGCAGGTGTGGCGCCTCGGCGTGCGCCATTACCGTTCGACCGGCAGCTGAGTCATTCGCATCCGGTCCGAGCCGCGACCGTCAGGGAGCGGGACCAACCAGCGCGAGACCTGCGCCGGGGCATCACCTCTTCCACGCTCGCTGGTCCGGCTCCCTGACGGTCGCGGCTCGGACCTGACACCGCACACCACAACCCTCTTCCGTTGATCGCGCCGACACGCTACCCATGCGGCACCGCGATCGACAGACATCCCGCACACCGACGATGAGCAACGCCGCCACCCTCACGCCGACCAGCATCCTGGCCGAACGCGTCGCCGCCGACCTGCAACTGCCGCCGCGCGGCGTGCTCGCTACCATCACGCTGATCGAAGAGGGCGCGACCATCCCGTTCATCGCGCGCTACCGCAAGGAAGCCACCGGCGAGCTCAACGAAGAACACATCGAGAAGATCTCCGAGCGCCGCCTCTACCTGCTCGACCTCGAGTCGCGTCGCGCCGCGATCATCAAGGAGATTGCCGAGCAGAAGAAGCTCACGCCCGAACTTCGGGCGATGCTCGAAGCCGCGCAGACCAAACAGGAACTCGAAGACCTCTACCTGCCGTACAAGAAGCGCCGGCGGACGAAGGCGCAGATGGCCCGCGAGCGCGGCCTCGAGCCGCTGGCCGAGGCGATCCTGTCCGGCGAGGTGACCGACCTGCAGGCCTTCGCCGCGTCGTTCGTGGATGCCGCGAAGGAAGTGCCCGACGTCGCCGCGGCGATCGACGGCGCGAAGCACATCATTGCCGAGGAGGTGGCGCACAACGCTGACGTGCGCAACATGGTGCGCAACGCGATGTGGACCCGCGCGAAGCTGCGCATCGAAGGCGGCCCCGACGAGGCGGCCGACAAGGAAGGCCGGTTCCGCGACCTGCACGACTACGCGCAGGCCGTCAACAACCTGCCCGGCCACCGCATCCTGGCCGCCAACCGCGGCGAGCGCGAGAAGGCGCTGCGCGTGCGCGTCGACGTAGACACCGCGCCCGAGGCCACCGCGCTGAAGTCCGGCAACATTCCGAAGCCGCACAGCGAGGCCGGCCGCACCACGGCAGACGCGATCGACGATGGCTTCGAACGGCTGCTCGTGCCGAGCATCGAGGCCGAGGTGCGCGTCGATCTCACCGAACAGGCCGACACCGAAGCGATCGAGGTGTTCGCCGAGAACCTGCGCCACCTGCTGCTGGAAGCGCCGCTCGGGCCGAAGGCTGTGCTCGGCGTCGACCCCGGCTTCCGCACCGGCTGCAAGCTGGCCGTGATCGGCAAGTCGGGCGAGTTGCTCGCGCACGACGTGATGTACCCGACCGCGCCGAAGAACGACGTCGCGAACGCCGCACTGACCATCAAGCGGCTCCACGACAAGTACAAGTTCGAGTACGCCGCCGTCGGCAACGGCACGGCCAGCCGCGAGACCGAGGCGTTCCTGCGCTCGCTCGCGCAGCACGGCATGAAGTTCACGGTCGTGATGGTCAGCGAGTCGGGCGCGAGCATCTATTCGGCCAGCGAGGTGGCGCGCAAGGAGTTCCCCGACCTCGACCTCACTGTGCGCGGCGCGATCAGCATTGCGCGCCGCCTGCAGGACCCGCTGGCCGAGCTGGTCAAGCTTGACCCCAAGAGCATCGGCGTCGGCCAGTACCAGCACGACGTCAACCAGCGGCAACTCAAGGATGCGCTCGATCGCGTGGTCGAGAGCTGCGTGAATGCCGTGGGCGTGAACGTCAACACCGCCAGCGTCGAGTTGCTGCAGTACGTGTCGGGCATCGGCCCGAAGCTCGCCAGCGCGATCGTCGAGCACCGCACCGCCAACGGCGCGTTCGCCAATCGTGCCGCGTTGAAGAATGTCAGTGGCCTTGGCGCAAAGGCGTTCGAGCTGTGCGCCGGCTTCCTGCGCGTGCCCGACGGCGACAACATTCTCGACAACACCGGCGTACACCCCGAGCGCTACAAGCTCGTCTCGCAGATGGCGAAGACGGCCGGCGTGAGCATCGCCGACCTGGCCGGCAACCGCGAGCTCGTCGCGAAGCTCGACCCGACGCAGTTCATCGCCGAGGCAGAGGGCGCGGGCATGCCCACCATCGTGGACATCCTCGACGAGCTGCGTCGGCCCGGCCGCGACCCGCGTGGCGGTTTCCAGGCGTTCGAGTTTGCCGACGTGCACGAGATGAAGGATCTGCACGAAGGCATGGTCGTGCCCGGCATCATCACCAACGTCACGAAGTTCGGCGCCTTCGTTGACGTCGGCGTCCACCAGGACGGCCTCGTCCACATCTCGCAGCTTGCCGACAAGTTTGTGGACGACCCCGCGCAGGTGGTGCACGTCGGCCAGAAGGTGAAGGTGCGCGTCGTCTCGGTCGAGATCGAGCGCAAGCGCATCGCGCTCAGCATGAAGGGCGTAGGCGGCGGGGGCTGAGCCTGCGCGCAACCTGTTTGGCAGAGCGAGTTTGCAGTTGATTGCTCGACCGGTGATCCGCACGGCGGCGCCGCGTCTCACTGGCATGAACCGGCGGCCCTCCGCACCGGTTATACTGACGGGTCCTGTCCTGCCGTCGCGTCGCCGATCGAGTGAGTGAGTGAGAGACCTCCCATGCGCCAATTGATGCTCTTGCTGGTGTGCCTCGGAATGTCGCTCGCGTCGTTGCCGCTGGCGCTGGTGTCGGGCCAGGATGGAGCGGACGCCGAGGCCGAGGCACGGCGGCTGCAGGACGAGGCGCGCCGGCGCTTCGCGAGCTTCGAGGCGCAGCTGGAGACACTCGCGCAGAAGCTCGAAGCGTCGGAGCCGGAGCGCGCGCAGCGGCTGCGCGAGGCGTTCAAGCGCTGCCAGCAGGAGGACCTCGCGAAGAACCTCGGCAGCCTCGTGGAGCAACTGCAGGCCGGCAAGCTCGACGACGCGGCCGAACTGCAGCGCCAGGTGGCGGAAGACCTGCGCAGCATTCTCACGCTGCTGATGCAGCAGGGCACCGACCCCGACCAGACCCGCGCCGAGCGCGACGCACTGCGCGAGCGGCTCGAGGCGATCGAGGAC
>JBFWQT010000401.1:0-6824 GCA_050249295.1 Planctomycetota bacterium | reverse complement strand
AGCAGGTCAGCAATGGTCTGGCCGTGCGCATGGCCGTGCTCTGGATGGGGGTCAATGCGCAGAAGCCGGCCGCCGCGGCCGTCAGCGAGTAGGGCGGCGCGATGGCACCGTCGCACGCACCGGACCCCCGCTACGTCAAACGCAACTTCAACCGCTTCCGCACGTCGCTGGCGCCGTCGCCGAACGTCCCGCTCGGCTGGGGCTGCACGACGGGTCTCGCGCTGTTCCTGCTGTTCGTCGCGCTGGCCTACACGCCGCGTGATGCGAACACGCCGTCGTCGCCGCCGCACGGAGAACGGCCGACGTTGTCGCCATTGAGAGCCACGCTGCTGGCCGCCGGCGTGCTGCTCGCCGTCGGGGGCACCCTGGTGGCGGCGGCTCTCAGCAAGTCCCCGGTGTGGGATCACTCGCGGCTGGCATGGATCGGCGTGATCGACGCGCGCCCGGCTACCGACCGGCCGGACGCGTGGATGGTCAACGGCGTGCTCTCGCCACGCGCGCGACAACAGCGCGACGCCGCGTGGATGCAGGACGCGGCCGAGCGCCTCGCGTCGATGCCGGTCGCCCAACGGCGCAACGCGATGGAGCGCGATGGTCTCTCTCGCGCGATGCTGGTGATACCCGCGGATGCGTTGCCGCCGGGCTGGGGACACGACGGCATCACGGCCCTGCCGGTGTTGTTGATGCGCAAGCCGCGACCCGGGGAGCCGGCCCACATCGGCAAGCTGGTTGTGAAGCTCGTCGTGCCAGGTTTTGTCGATCCGGAGGCTTTCAAGCGGCCGACCTATAACGTCTCCGGCATCGAGCCAGTGCCGGCCGCGTACTGGAACGACGAGCTCGGCGCAAAGGCACGACTCCATGATGCACGATGAGGCCCCCACCGCCGACGCGCTGCCGCCGCTGCCGGAGTCGCTGCTGAAGCAGCTTGCCACGGTGCGCTCCGTCGGCGTGATCACCGGCGCGGGCATCTCGGCCGAGAGCGGCATCCGCACCTACCGCGGCAGCGGCGGCGTGTACGACGACCCCGAGGAAGGCGACCGCACGATCGAGGCGCTGACCGGCTCGACGCTGATTGCCGACCCCGACCGCACCTGGCGCACGCTGGCGGCTCTCGCGTCGCAGGCGCTCACGGCGGAGCCGAACGCGGGTCACCACGCGCTGGTCGAGATCGAACGCAAGGTGCACCGCTTCGTGCTGCTCACGCAGAACGTCGACGGCCTGCACCGCGCAGCCGGCTCGACGAACATGATCGAGATCCACGGCCATCTGCTCGACACGCTCTGCCTCGCGTGCGGCAAGGAAGACACGTTCACGCGCGAACAGGTGGCCGCGCTGACCGCCACGCCGCGCTGCGAGTGCGGCGCCGGGCTGCGACCGCGCGTGGTGCTGTTCGACGAGATGCTCGACCATCGCAAGGTGCGGCAACTGCAGCGCGAGCTGATCGAGCAGCCGCCCGACCTCGTGCTCGCCGTCGGCACCACTGGCCTGTTCCCGTACATCGCGGCGCCGATGGTCGAGGCGGCGCGCGCGCGGCACCTCACGGTCGAGGTGAACCCGGAAGTCACGATGCTCACGCGTTGGGCGCGCTTCCATCTTCCCGGCGGTGCTGGCCACTATCTGCCCCTGATTGCCGCGGCGATTCCCGGGAGCCCTCGCTGAGAGCTGTCCGCGAATGCCTGTTGCGGGCGGGCCGGGGCTCCGGAGGCGCTCAGGCTCGCGGCTCTTGCTGTTGCCCGGTCCAGTTCATGAACTGCACCACCGGATCGGACTGGCGCGGCTTGTTGATCCACCAGAACAACGACGCCAGCAGACCGCACACCACGGCCGCGGCAAGGCCCATCACCATGTACGAGCCGCCGAAGTTCTGCGCGAGGCGCACCAGCATCGCGTTGCTCGCGGCCTCCGACGGGTTGACGCCGAGGCCCTCGAGCGTGCCGAAGATCAGCGGATTGAGCACGCCACCCAGCGCCAGCACGCGCGCGATGAACTGCGTCGTCACCTTCGTCGGCGTCTCGATCGTGTCGATGCGCACGCCCTCGTACCAGATCTCGACGCGCGCGTGCCGGATGTCGCCGGGTGCGAGCGGCGTGACAAAGAACTGCGCCTCGACCGATTCGGGCCGCACATCCACGGTCAGGCGGTCGGGCACGACGAGGCAGCCGGGCACGCGCGGCACGATCTCGACCATCGGATTCGCGGCCTTGATCTTCACGCCGACGCCTTCGGTCTGCGCGACGTGCTTCATCACAATCTTCTCGACCTTCTCCTTTGTCAGCAGCACCAGCAGCGGGAAGTTGCGCAGCGGGTTCATCTGCTCGTAGTAGCGCACCGTGGTCTGACGCTCGATCGTGTCACCGGCCGCGAGGTCGGCGAGTTTTTCGACCGGCGCCGCGGCCACCGCCTGAGCCGCCAGGGCTGTTTTCGCGGGGGCGGCAGTGGTCTTGTGGCGTTCGGATGCGCGGGCGATGCGGCTGTCGATGTCGGCCTTGGCCATCGAGCCGGAGGTTTTGCGCGCGACCGACCGTTTGGCGGCACGACCGCGAGCCGCTTCGCCGGGGGCCTCGGCCTCCTTCGCCTTCTTCTTCACGCTCTCGGTGCGCTGCCGGCGTTCGAGTTCGAGGTACGCGGCGGCCGCGTCGAGCTGGTCGAACGAGTCCGGATTCGCGTCGTCCAGCATGCCGCCCATCTCGCCGTCGCCGTCGTCTTCGGCGGCAGCGGCGGCCATCTCCTCCTCCTGCGCGATCGGCGTCGCGTCGTCGGCGGCAGCGGCGGCCGGCATGCTGACCGGAATCGGCATTGCGTGAGCAATGTCGGGCGCGGGCGCGGCGACGACCGGAGCTGGCGGCGGTGGCGGCGGGGCGGGTGACGGGGCAGCAGCCGACTGCGGCGGCGGGGCGGCCGCGCGACGCGCGGTTTGTTGTTGTTGAGCCGGTGCCGGCGCCGGCGGAGGCGGAGGAGGAGGCGGCGCCGCGCCGCCGGCCGGTGTGAACTCGTCCGACTCGTAGACGCTGTCCTTCGCGGCCGGGGCCGGCATCCCGCGGCTGCCACCGCTCGCCGCGCCCTTCGCGCTGTCCGGCCGCGGCGGCGTCGAGCCGAGTTCCATGCCGAGCGCCGCCTCCACCTCGTCGGGTGAGGCGTCCTCGGCCAGCCGGCGGCGCCGCGAAGCGGACCCCGACCGGCTGGCGTCCGCGCTGCGATTGCGATCCGACGAGGACCGCTCGCTGTCGCGGTCGCGCTCGGCATCAAGCGACGCGGCCGGATCGCTCAACCGGCTGGCAATCCAGGCGCCGGCCTGCTCCATGTCGTCCACAATGTCAAACAGCGAACCCATGCCGAGCATGTCGAACACGGTCTGCACCGTCGGCTGCACACCCACCAGCAGCAGCAACCCGTTGAGGTCGCGCAGCTGGTCGGAGAGGCGCACCAGGTAGCCGAGCCCGGTCGAATTGACATACGACACCTCGCGCATGTCGAAGACCATGCGCCGCATGCCGTCCGCGATGCGTCCTTCGATGTCGTGCTGGAAGCCGCCCACCGAGCGGGCGTCGATCGAGCCATGGATCCGCAGCAGCTTGACCGCAAGCGCGCCGGGAAAGTCGGAGATGTTGAATCGGAGAGTGTCGCTCATGCGGTCGCGTGGGCGCTGCAGCCGAGGCAGAAGTGGTGTCGGGCGGAAAGGGCAGCTATTGTACACGCCCCGACCCTGTGCGGCGCGTGAAGGAGGCGGAACTGATGACCACGACCGATATCAGGGAAGCGTTGCAGACCCTGGTCCAGCTGCAGACGCTCGATCATCGCATCACGGACCTGACCCGGCAGCGCGATGCCCTGCCGGCCGCACTGCGCAGCGTGATGCGCGAGATCGACGTCGCCAACAAGGCGCTGCAGGCCGAGCGCGACACCGCGAAGAAACTGCAGGCGGCCATCGACGAACGCGAGCTGGCGATCAAGGCCAACGAGGCGCGGATCGCCGACCTCAAGCGCAAGCAGGGCGGCGTGAAGACCAACAAGGAATATCAGGCGCTCACGCTCGACATCGAGAACGTGCAGCTCGACACCGGCAACCAGGAGGAAGCCGAGCTCGAGGCGATGAGCGCACTGGAGCAGGCGAAGGAGCGCGTGGCCGAGGCCGAGCGCGTGGTGCGCAAGCACGAGGCCGATCGCGACCGCCAGCAGGGCGTGCTCGACGGCAAGGTCGCCGGGTTCGACAAGCAGATCAACGCGCTGGCGGCCGAGCGCAAGGGCGTCGCGGAGGCGCTCGACGAGGAGCTGCGCGAGCAGTACGAAGACCTGCGCGCGTACCGCGACGGCGAGGCCGTGGCGCCGGTCACGAGCGAGGGCATCTGCCAGGGCTGCATGACGCGGATCACGCCGGAGAACATGCAGCACGTGGTCAGCGGGTCGAAGCTGGTGGTGTGCCCGTCGTGCCACCGCATCCTCTACCCCAAGGATGCGCCGCCCGCCTCGTAACGTGACGTGACGTGACGTGACGCCCCCGCACTTCGAGACCCCGGACTCGGCCTTCAGCGGCCCGTCAGCGATGTCGGCGATGACAGCCGGCCGTCACATGCTGTGGCGGCATCGGCAGTGGATCGCGCTCGGCGCGATGACGCCGACCGTGGTGGCGCTCACGCTGTTTGTCACCGGCGAGCGGATCGGTCTGCCGGAGTGGGACGAGTTGATCAACCGGCCGGTGCTGGGCTCATCGCGGCTGCGCATCATGCTCGCGCTGTTGTTCGTGACCACGCAGTTGATGTTCATCGTGGGCCTCGGCCCGCTGCGCGTCTCGCCGGTGAGTGCGCCGCGCCGGTCGCGCACCAGCGGGTGGATCGGCGCGATCGGCGTGCTCGTGTTGTGCGCCGCTGTCGCCGCGGGCTTCAGCGCGATCGGAATGACTCGCAATCCGGACTCGTGGACGATCTACACGATGGTCGGCGCACTGATGCTGGTACTCGGCTTCGCGGTCGCCTCCGTGACGATCCATCGCGAGCCGCTCGTCGTCCCGCCCGGGCAGCGCGTCTGCCGGGCCGTTGCGGTGACGCTGTTCGCGCTGTGCATGGCGCTGCTCGGCGCCGGCACGCTGATCACCGTGCTCGAGCGCCTCGGCCTGGACACGGCCCGTCTCAACTGGGAGGTGATGGGTCCGCTCGAGCTGGTCGCCGTCGTCGGCGTGATGTGGTGCGCCTGGCTCGCCGCTGCAATCCTCTGGATGCGCGCCGGCAAGGAACCACTGCTCGTGCGCGGGCTCGCCCTCGGCAGCTGGGTGTCGTTCGCGATCGTGCTGCCGCTGCATATCGCTCATGCCAGCCAGACGTGGATCTTCACGTACGCGAGCTGGGTCGGCCTGCTGATCTGCGTGCCGGTGACGCTCTGGTCGATCGGGCCGGTGATCCACGTCTGGCTGTTCCGCGCAGAGCCCCGCTTCGCACTGGCCCGGCCGCACGAGCCGGAGCACAGTGAGCGACATAACCATTTTCCTGACAAGTAGTTGCAAACCCGGCCAACGCAGATTTGAACTTCACCCCGGCGGCCAGGCTACACTGAGGACGATACCTCCTTGCCGAGCGGGCTTGAGTTTTCGGGAGCACCGCCAACATGATCCGTCGTCACCGTTTCATTCCGCCGATTGCCCTCCTGCTGATCGCCCTGGTGGTGCTCAGCGCGCCGTCGCTCGCGTCGGCCGAGGGGCGCTACAACCGTTACGACACGCTGGGCGACGGCGAGGCCCACGGCTTCTTCGCGATCACCGGCATGTTCGGCAAGTGGGACGTCAGCGCGTTCTCCGCGCCGGGCCTGCTTGGGTACGATGCCGAGGACAGCTGGATGGCCGGCATCACGGTCGGCGAGTCGGGCAGCACCGGCCTCCACTACGTCGGCGAGTTCGACGTGTGGTCGTCGGGCAACAACACGCTGTTCAACTTCCTGCCGATCGGCGTGCGCTTCGAGATGGCGATGCCGCAGTCGCCCAGCGAGGGCTTCACGATTCATATCGGCGTGCACACCGGCATGAGCGACGTGCTCGACACGAACACCGACGACCTGCTGATCTGCTTCTCGTTGCAGGCCACCGCCGGCGTCTCCTGGTACACCGAATCGTTCGTGATCTACCTGGAGGCGATCTACGGCTACGGCGAGTCGGTCTTCGGCTACTTCAATGAGACCTTCGTCGACCGTGACGACATGAGCAGCGAGGTGGCCTACATCCGCTGGTACGGCGCGCGCGTCGGCCTGGGCATGCGCTTCTGATCACGGGTTCTGACTTGCCGATTCCGGGGCCCGATGATCGTCACGGTCGTCGGGCCCTTTGCGTTGTCGCGCCGGATCTGGAACTGACAGGTGTGCCGGCAAGAGCCGCGACCGAAAGGGAGCGGGGAAATCGGGACAGACCGGCTGCCGGTGAAGACTGGCTCTCCGCTTCCTCCGCTCCCTTTCGAGCCTGTCCGGGAATCCCGTTTCCGGGCCGGGCGAGCCGGGGTGTAAGCCCGATGGACGCTAACACAGGAGCCGCGAGCGCAAGCGAGCGGGCCCCGAGGGGCCCGGGTCAGCGGATCAACCGTCCGGAGGTTTCGTGACGCGCTTGTCAGCGTTCAAACGGTGGGCTGCAGGCGTGACCCCAACGGGGCCGCTCGCTCGCGCTCGCGGCTCCTGTGTTAGTACAGCGAATCACAGGTCCTCGTCCCATCGAGGAGCCCTCCGGGCGAGCCGGGGGTGTAAGCCCCCGGAGTCTGGTACTGAGGCGAGCGCTCGGCGCCACCAGGTCCACGCCACCAACAGAGTCATGTGCTGGTCCCAGAACCAGACTCCGGGGGGGGCTTACACCCATG
>JBFWQT010000400.1:0-6835 GCA_050249295.1 Planctomycetota bacterium | reverse complement strand
CGACTGAGGAGCGGGGCGAGGACGGGAAGCGACCCACGGGCAGCAGCCCGTGGGCTTGAAGGTGCATCAAGGGGAAGCAGGCTGGAAGCCTGCACCACAGGGGGAAGCAGGCTGGAAGCCTGCACCACAGGGGGAAGCAGGCTGGAAGCCTGCACCACAGGGGGAAGCAGGCTGGAAGCCTGCACCACAGGGGGAAGCCTGCCTGGCTGTGGTGCAGGCTTCCAGCCTGCATCCGGGAGTACCTGTAAGGGGCAGGTGCGCCGCGCGCTTCAGCTCTGCAGTTTGCGCAGACGCCGCGCGAGCTCGCGGGTGATACCCAGCGAGAGTCGCGAATCGTGGAGCAACAGCTCCCAGAACGTTTCCTTCGGGATCTTCAGCAGCTTCACCGGCGACGTCGCGCGCACCGTGGCCGAGCGCAACGATTCGTCGATGCCGTCTTCGGTCTTCGCCGTCAGCGGGCCGAGAATCTGCTGGATGAACAGGTCGGGCGGCGTGTTGAGGCTGAACACCTGGTGCACGTCGGCGTCGCGCAACTTGTCGATACTCACCTTCAGCAGCGAGTCGGCATGATGCACGCCGAGCAGGCGCACCGCTTCGGGCCGCAGGCTGCGGCACTTCTGCAGGCCCCACAGGCCACCGCCGGACATCCCGGCCAGCGGCTCCTCGGAGAGCACCACGGCCACCGGATCGCCGGCCTCGTTGCAGGCTTCAATCAGCTTGGCGCCGGCCGTCACCGTCGGGCAGATCGCCACGCGGAAACTCTTGAGCAGCCGCTGTTCGAGCTCGCTGACCAGCGTGCGCGTCTCGGTCTGATCGACGATCGCCAGCAGCCACGGCCGATCCGCCTGAGTCGGATCGGGACGGTACCGCGAGAGGGCCCGCGTCGTCGTCGTCGACCGGGACATATCGGGTGGGCGGACCTGCGCTCCACTATCGGAGGCACCGCCACCGCCAGACTCGGCGGGCGCTGGCACAGCGTCTTCGGTCATGCGGGTTGGCAGTCGATGACGGTCAAGCGCGGCGATTGTGCCAGAACCGGCACGCCCCTCAAAGTGGTATCCGGCTGATGACTCTGGCTTGGCGAGTGCGCCAGCGGATGCGAACGTGACGCGCGCGACGGCCGCTCCTCAGGCATGCCATGAACACCCCTTCCACCTCGTCGTCGATGCGCGTGCTGATTGTCGGCGCCGGCATCGGTGGCCTCACGCTGGCGCGCGCGCTGCAGCGTCGCGGCATCCAGCCGGACATCATCGATCATGCGCACGAACTCGCGCCGGTCGGTGCCGGCATCGCGCTCGGCCTCAACGCCATGCTGGTGTACCGCGGCCTCGGTCTGCGCGACGCGATTCTCGATCGTGGCATGCAGATCCGCCACGCCAGCATCCGCACCGCCACCGGCAAGCTGCTCACGCAGACCGATCCGTCGTCGCTGACCGCCACGCTCGATCCGTCGATGCTCTCGTTCGTGACGATCCACCGTGGCGAACTGCACACCGCGCTGATCGACGGCGTCGGCGGGATCGAGCGCATCCGCCTCAACACCACGGTGGACCGGCTGGATGACGAGGATCGCCGTGTGAACGTGACGTTCAGCGACGGCCGCCGCGAGCACTACGACGTGGTCGTCGGCGCCGACGGCATCCACAGCAAGGTGCGCGACCTGCTGCTGGGCCCGACTGTGCTGCAGTACAGCGGCTACACCTGCTGGCGGGTGATTGCGCCGATCACGCCCGAGCACGGCACGGTCGAGTCGTGGGGTCGCGGCCAGCGCATCGGCGTGGTGCCGGTGCGGGGCGACCGCGCCTACGCGTTCCTGGTGGCCAACGCGCCGCCGCGGCAGCCGGCGCCGTGGTCCGACATCGAGTCGTTCCGTCACTACTGGCGCGACTTCACCGGCGACCCGGGCGCGCTGGTGCATTCGATCACCGACCTCGGCATGTTGATCCACCACGACCTGGATGAGCTGCCGTGGCTGCCCGCGTGGTATCGCGGCCGCGTGGTGTTGCTCGGCGATGCGGCGCACGCGATGACGCCGAACATGGGCCAGGGTGCGGCGATGTCGATCGAGGACGCGTGGGTGCTGGCCGAGGAACTGGCTGCGAAGGGCGCCGCCGAGGTGCCGGCAGCCTTGCGCAGTTACTCGGATCGCCGGCGCGATCGCGTGAAGTGGGTGCAGGACACGTCGCGCTTCATCGGCCGTATCGCGCAATGGTCCGGCCGGTTCGCGTGCGCGTTCCGCAACTTCGCTGTGTGGGCGGCACCGGCGCGCAGCACGATGAAGGTGATGCAGCGATTGGTCATGGATGCGCCGTTGACGCCTGCGCAGGCGATGTCGGCGCAGTGACCGTCCGTCCGCGCGCCGGGTCGACTACTCGGTGCGAACGCTGACGTCCATCGGCGAGGTGCCGGTGACGTTGAACGTGGTGCTGCCGGTGTGACCGTCCACGTCGGTGACCTTCACGGTGTACTTGCCGATCGGCAGGTCGTTGAACGCCACCTTGCCGTCGCTGCCGTGCGAACCGGTGAGCAGTTCCATCAGGTTGCCGCGCGGCGTGATGTCCTTGCCGGCCGCGTCGCTGAGTTGCCACGACGTCAGCGGGGCCACGCCTGACGGGCCGCTGGCAGTGACGGTCACGTTGCAGCCGATGGTGGCCACGAAGCGGACCTCGGTGGTGTCGCCGGCGCGCACGGTGGCGCTCTCCTGCGTCCAGGCGGCGCCGGGCACGTGCAGGCGCACGATGTAGCTGCCGGGCGCAACATGATTGAACGTGGTCGACTCGCCGCTGAGCGGCGGCTGACCGAAGCCGGGATCGACCAGCGGCACGTTGCGGCCGGTCGCCGCGTCGCGCACGACAAACTCGGCCTCGCTCAGCGTGCCCAGCGGGAAGCCCTCGAGCACGATCTTCAGCTTGCCGGCGTCGGCCATCGTCAGGTCGCGACTCACGGTGCCACCATTCGACGGCATGACCAGCTGGCCGCAGTGCGTCGTGGTGATCTGCCGGCCATCCGGCGTGACCATCGCACCGCCACCACCCATGCCGCCGCCGGCGCGCACCCAGATGTCGTAGCTGCCGGGCGCGACGCCGCCCAGGCTGAACCGGCCCTCGTCATCGGTGACGACGGAGTTGCTCGGAATCATCCGGTCGATGCGGTCGAGCAGGTCGCTCGGGCTGCCCTGCACGGCACGCTGCAGCTCGATCCGCGCGCCCGGCACCGGCAGGCCGTTGCGATCGCGCACCGATCCGTTGACGACGCCCGACGGCAGTTCGATGTCGACCACTGCCGTGGGCGAACCGGCCGGAACGCGCACGCGCACGCGGCGCGTGTTGTCCGGCGGGATCAGCACCAGGTAGTCGCCGGGCAACAGCTTCGTCTCGTAGTGCCCGGCCGAGTCGAGCTTGACCTGGCGCTGCACGAGCTCGGCGCCCGGACGGAACACGCCGACGGAGCCGGTGACGGGCTCGCCGCCGCGCGTGACGGTGCCGCTGACCGTCACCTCCTGGTTGCCGCCACCACCGAACTCGACGGTGGCAGTCTCGCCCTCGCGCACGGTGACCATCTTCATCGCGCGGCCCATGTCGTCCGGGTTGTTCTGCTGCAGCGCCGCCGCGACGACGATCCACGGCCCGGCCGCAACATTCTCGAACGTGAAATTCGCGTTGTCGTCGCAGGTCGTCTGCAACTGGTTGCCCCTGGCGGGCTGCACCAGCATCACCATCGTGCCGCCCAGCGTCTTGCCTGCGGCGTCGCGCACGACGCCCACGATGCGGCCGCCAGCCGAGAGCTTGATCTCGACCACGCTGGTGCTGCGCACATCGACCGGCACGCCGCTGGTCGCCAGGCCGTCCTTGCGCGCCGAGACCTGCACCATCGGAATCGTCACCGACTCGAAGACCGTGCGGCCACCGCTGTCGGTCGACTGCGTCCAGCGCCGGCCGTCGCCGCTGCCCATCCAGGCGTTGTCCGGCTTGTCGCCGATCACCACCGTCGCGTCGGCCACCGCAGCGCCGGTGTGATCGACCACCAGCACCTCGAGGCGGAACGGCGCGCCAAGCGTCAGCGTGACCGACGTGCTGCTCGCCGCAGCCACGACCACGTCCTCGACCACGCAGTCGGCGTAGTCCGGCACGTTGCCGGTGACGCGATACGTGCCGACGGCGATGTTCTCGATCTTGAACTGGCCAGAACTCTTGTCGTAGGTAAACAGGCCACCCTGGCCGTGGTAGTGGACGAGGCCCTGCTTCTCGAGCACGCCGCCGAAGCGGTCGCCGGTCATGTCCATGTTCGAGCCTTCGAGGCTGAACGAGAACTGCGTGCCCATGCCGTCCGGCACGGTCAGGCGGATCGAACCGTTGGCCGGGTGCGAGCCGTCGGGCAGGCTGATCGTGCCGTTGATCGCGCCGACCGCGCCGAGCTTGATCACGACACCGGTGTCGCCGGCCGACGCGCGAACCATCGCCTCGATGCCGCCCTCGGCCGACGCCGTGAGGCTGTAGCGGCCGCTGCGCAGGCCCTTGACGATGAACACGCCGGTGGTCGGGTTGACGCTGGCCTCGGTGCACATCGACACCAGCGAGGAGAGCTGGCCGACGGCCTGCTGGTAGAGCTGCCAGCGTTGCCAGTCACTGCCGCCGCCGCCCATCTCGCGCGGGTTGCGCTGCTCACCGAACGTGCAGTTGAGGTTCGCGTTGAGCGCCGGCGAGCCGTTGGCCAGCAGCACCGTGCCGCTGATCGTCTGGCCCGGCGTCAGCGTTACGTCCTGTTCGAGGTCGCCCTCCTCCAGCAGCGACACGCTGACCTGCGCGAGGCCGATGCCGCGCCCGGCCGCAATGATCTGCGCTTCGCCGGCGGGCATGCCGGCCATCGTGTACTTGCCCGCCTGGTCGGCGTACGTCGACTGCTGCCAGGCGGGCGCGCTCGACACGCGCTTCTGCAGTTCGGCCACCGGCGTGTCGGGCGTGATGTCGAAGCCGTAGTCGAACGGCGCCGAGACCTGCACGTACGCGCCCGGACACGGAGCGCCGTCGGGACCGAGCACGCGGCCGTGCAGCGACGAGCCGCGCTTGAGCTGGATGATCAACCCGGCGTGCGCCTCGCCCTCCTTGAGGGTGATGCCGGTGATGACCGTCGGCGAGTGTTCAGGCGCGGTCGCGGTGACGCTGTAGTCGCCGGTGGTCAGGCCGACCAGGCGGAACGCGGGGAACGCGCCGGGCGGTGCCGCGGGCTTCTCTTCCGGCTGGAGGTCCTCGCGCGAAATGCCGGTACGCATCACGCGCGTAGCCTGCTGCTGGCGCAGCATGTCGCGCCACTGGCCGGACGAGCCGGGCGACTCCAGCCGCGCATCGACTTCGCCCTTCTCGTTGACGGCGGCACCCGACGCGTTGACCCAGTACCACTCGGTCTGGCCGCCGTTCATGCTGCTGCTGCGGCCGCTCCAGCGCATCTCGCCCTCTTCAGGGTCTTCGCCGCCGACGCGCTGGGCGTAGACGTTCGCGCTGTCCTGCGCACCGATGAATGCGCCGGCCTTGCTCTTCACACGGCCGCTGATCATCGCCTGGCGGGTCAGCACGATCACCACCGGGCGCGGCGAATCCGGCGACAGGAGTTCCTGCTTCCATTCGTATCCGATGGCGTTGACCATCACCTGGTACGCCTCGCGCGACGGATCCTTCAGGCCGCTGACGGTGAAGTTGCCGTCGAGGTCGCCGACGGCGGAGTGCCCGCCCATGCCGCCCATGCCGGCCGACTGCGCATCGCCGAGCGCCACATTCGCGTACGGCACCGCGCGTCCGTCCTGGTCCACCACGCGGCCACTCACGCTGGCGCCGGGGTCGAGCTTGAGTTCCTGCACGACGAGGCCCGCCGTGGCGACAACGTTCTGCGTCGCGGCTGCACGGTGCTCCATGCTGATCACCACGGCGTGGAAGTAGCGACCCTCCGAGCCGTTGGTGTCGATCCACACGCTGCCGGTCTCGTCCGGCGTGAGTTGCTGCACCGGCTCGTTGCCCTCGTCCCGGCCCCAGCGCGACCACACGCGCTCCATCAGGGAACGCAGCGCAGCCGGGTCTTCAACGTTGATCGGCGGCTCGGCCTTCGGCGAGTTCCACGCGATGATGTTGGCGGCCAGCACCGGCTTGTTCGTGGCCAGGTCGCGCAGGTCGATGCGGATGCCCGGCGTCTGCTTGAGCGTCAGATGCACCGGCCCGGTCGCGCGGCCCGCCAACGGCTCGGCGCTGCCAAGGCAGTGCATGCAATCGGCGGCAATCACGCCGGCGCTCTCGGCCTTCACGCTCGCGGGCCACTCGAAGCGGAACGCGCCGGTCGCGTCGGTCTCGGCGGTCAGCACGACTTCCTGCGGCGAGTCGCTGCCCGGCAGCGACGGCGGCGGCACCGGCTGGCCGGGCCCGGAGAACTCACGCCGCGTCACGCCATCTTCCTCGACCCACTCGGTGGCGCCTCCCGCGCCGGGGGGGAAGCCCTCGAAGCCCGGACCCATCATCACCCGCATGTGCGCGCGACTGAGCGCCAGTTGCATCGTCTTGTCGGCGGACGTGCCGGCGGGCACCGGCATCCACACCACCATCGCGTGGGCGAGGCCCTTGCCGTCCGCATCGGTGACGGTGCCGGCGCAGTACGCCTGCTTCGGTCCGGGGATCGGCGTCGGCGTCGGGTCCGGATCGGTGTTGCCGGGCGGCTGCGGTGTCGGGTCGCCGGTGTTGGCGTTGGTGTCGGTGTTGTCGGGCGGCGCCGGAAGCAGGTCGGGCATGTTGGTGTTGCTATTGCCGCCGATCGGGCCGGGTTTGTTCGCGGTGCCAAACGGAACAAACAGGACGAC
>JBFWQT010000399.1:0-6846 GCA_050249295.1 Planctomycetota bacterium | reverse complement strand
ACGGGCGAGTGGGGAGCACCGTTCCCCGCGGCCACCCCGGCCGGCACCGCCACCCACGGCGCGACGATCGGCGGGACGTCGGAGCGCACACACGAGCCAATCCCGATGGACTCGTCGCCGCCGCCGATCACGCCGCCGTCCGCAGGTGGCAATGCAGGCTGCGCGGCGATCGTTGGTGACGGCGGCGGCGGTGGGCATCCGCTGCCATGGCTGGTGTGGCTGATGCTGCTTGGTCTCGCATCCGCCGCCGGCTTGCGGCGCATGGCGTAGTCGCAGCCCGGACAACCGGCACGAACGCGCAACGCCCACCGCGAGGGTGGGCGTGCAACGCGATCGCTTCTCGATCAACCCCGGCGGCGCAGGCCGACCAGCCCGAGCATCATCAGTGCCAACATCGAGAGCAATGACATGCCGCCGCTCCTGCTGCCCGCGCTGCAGCCGCCTGCACTCGTCCTGGAGCGCGGCGCCGGGACCGGGGCGGACTCCGTGGTCGTCGTGGTCGCCGCCGAGCCGGGCGCAACGGCTACGCTGCCCGGCGCGAACGAACTGGCCTGACCCGACTGCATCGAGTCACGGTCCGGTTCCGCAGACTCCGAGTGGCGATCGTCGTGGCGCTCCTGCTTGCGCTTCTTCTCGTCTTCCTGGTTCTTGCGGTCGTTCCGTCGCGGCATGTCATCGCCCTCGGCCGGCTCCATCGCCTTGCCCAGCTCGGGGTGCGCCTGGCGGAAGTCCTTGCGCAACTGCTCCAGTTCGGCAGTCAGCTCGGCCAGATGCTTCTCCTCGTCGCTCAGCTGCTGCGCAGTCGGCGGGCTGCTCTTGCCCGGGCCCTGCGAGGGGTTCGCCTCGCCGGTCTCCACTCCGTTGGCCTGCGGGTCGACGTAGTACTTCGCCGAGTACAGCGCATCGACGTCGCCGCCCGACGCGATCCAGCCGATCTCGTCGGCGCGCAACTGCGCGAACCACAGCTCGGCTTCCTTGAGCTCGATCGTCAGCGCCTCGTCCACGATGCTGACCTTCATGTGCTCGTGCACACTCAGCACGTCGTCGGCGTACTTGCGGTACTGCTTCGCCGCGGCCTCGTTTGTCGTCATGCGCGCGGCGTACAGCAGGCAACGCGCGGCCAGCAGGCGGGCGTCGGTCTTCAGGTCCATGCTGTTCGGCCCCTTGCCAGCCACCAGCAACTGCGCCACGGTCTCCAGCACGATCGGATGGTTGTGCTTGCCGAAGCGCATGATGCCGAGCATGCCCTTGAGCGCCTCGGCCGGGTCGAAGTCGCGGTTCTCGACGGTCTTCACGCGCTCGCGCAGGTACGTGACGAGGTCGGACTCCAGCGAGTGCATGAAGTTGGCCTTGCCGAGCGGGCTCGGCGTGGCCTGGTCGGCCGGCAGCTTCGCGCGCTGCAGCACGAACTCGACGATGTACTGCTGCCAGCGCTCGCGACCGAAGTGCGCCTGCGGGTTGATCTCGATCGCCTTCTTGATGTGCGCGAGGCCCTCCTCGAGCTTGCCCGCGTGGATCAGGAACGTGCCGAGGTTGGCATGCGTCTCGTAACGGGCCGGGTCAATCGCCAGCGCCTTCTCGCCCATGGCGATCGCCTGCTCGTGCATGTCGAGCTTGCTGTACGCGACGCCGAGGTCATCGAGCAGCGGCAGCGTCTCCTTGCCGCTCTTGCCTTCGAGCTGCGCGAGGCGGTCCTTCACGCGCCACTGGTAGAACTCGGCCGAGTGGCGCAGGAACTTGCCGCTGAGCAGTTCGAGCACGCTGGGGAAGCGCGAGCGCTCCTGCGCCAGCGTGTCGTAGTCCCAGAGGCAGGCCTTGCTGACGGCCGGGGTGCCGAGGATGGTGGCGAGGCCGACGGCGGCGCCAAGGGCGAGCGGGGCGAAGCGCTTGAGCATCATCTTGGGGTTCTCCGATGCGATGTGGGGTGTGTATGGCGGTGCGTGCGGGTTGGACGCGGCGGGCGGGGCGGCGTTTCAGGAAAGTCAGCGCGGCCGGGTCTGCGTCGGCGCGTCGCCACTACCGTCGCTGCCAGCGCCGAGAGGATCGCTCGGCGGGTAGATCGCGCTCAACTCGTCGAGCGCGGCGCGGATCTGCGCCAGCACCGTGTAGTGATGATCGAGCGCGCGCAGGAAGGGCTCCATCGACTGCTCGAAGCCGAGGCCGTGCATGCTCATCTCCAGGCGCAACGTGCGCACGCCCTCGCGGACCCGTTCGGCGTCCTCGCGCAACTGCCGCAGCACGGGGTGCGCGCTGCCAGGCTCGTGGCCGGTGATCGCAGTGAGGTGCAGGCGGATGTCTTCGAGCAACCTGTCGCGATCGAGCAGCGCAGCCTCGGGTGTGGAGGGCGCAGGGTTCATGCGGTGCAGCGCGGCCGGCAGTTGCTTGTCGGGCTTCGACGACGGCGAGTCGCAGGAGAGGGCGAACGGCACCGCGAGCGCGAGCACCGCCAGCAGGGCAACATGGTGGACGCGAGTGCGGGTGATCATGAATCAGCGCCGATCGAAGCGCGGGTCCCACTGCAGCGTGGTGCCCGGCAGCGCCAGGGTGGCCGGGCCGCTGGCGGGCACGCTGAACTCCACGGTGCCGGGCTGCATGCCGGTGACGTAGATGCGCGCGCGGTAGCTGTGACCGCGCGCGAGGCGCGGAATGCTGAAGCTGCCGCTGGTGCCACCGACGCCTCCGAAGAAGTAGCCGTGGCGCTTCGTCTCGCTGCGCTCGCCGGGCGATGGCGGCCACGAGGTCGGCGGCTCGGAGAGGTCATCGACGTAGACGATCACCGAGGTGGTCGGCGCCTTGCCGCCACCCACGATCGTGAACGAGCCGGTGACGTCGACGTAGCTGTCGGCGCCGCCGGTCCACATCGTGACGAATGGCATGCTGCCGCTGGCCGGCACGGTCACGTCGCGACCGAACGCCTCGGCCATCGGCGCACCGGTGTAGTGCGCGGCCACACGCGGGCGGTAGCTGCCGGCGGCGAGCGCCGACATGCGGTAGTAGCCCTGCGGATCGACGCTGATGTAGCCGGCGAGCAGCGTCTGCAGCGCGCAGTCGAGCCGTTCGAGCGAGACCTTCACGTTGCCGGCCGCGTGGCTCGACTGGAACGGCGCGGTGCCGAACAGCGCCTCGGCCGCGGCGTCGGCGGCCTGCACGCCGAAGAACGGCAGCACGTTCGGGTTGGCAGCCGAGAGGACCACGGCGGTGCCGTCGGTCTGCGCGATGAGGCCGACGCTCTGCGCGTCGGAGCTGTTGTTGATCGCCGTCGCCACGTCGGCAGCCGAGCCGGCACCATTCGGCGCGTCGCACTGCACGGCGCGAACGGTCGTGTCGTCGGGCAGCCGCACGTTGAGCACGAACGACGTGATGCCGGCCTGCGGCGTGAGCGTGGCGCGTTCGCTGTATTGCACCGCGTCGTTGCGCACCAGCACGCGGCCGTCAATCCAGCCCGGCGTGGGCGGAAGATGGATCGTGTGCTCCGACGCGTTGCTGTTCGGCGCGAGCGTCACCAGCTCCATGTGCTGGTCGGACGAGCCGTGGATGATGATCGAGAGCACCCAGTCGCCGGGCGGCAGCATCGGATAGCTGACGCGGCCGTCGGGGCCGGTGGTGCTGCTGCGCGTCACAGTCCAGGTGTCGAGCGTGTAGAGGTAGACGGTGCGGTTGGTCGCGGGGCTGCCGTCGGAGTTGAGCAGCCGCGCAGTGAGCGTGCCGCGGCCCGGCAGATCGATGTTCACCTGCGTGGCCTGGCCCTCCTGCAGCGTGTACGTCTGCCGGCAGAACCACTCCATGCTCGACAGCCAGAACTCGCCGGTGGGCACATCGCGGAACTCGTAGCGCCACTTCTTCGTGCCGTCGGGCAGCGTGATCTGCACCGGCACCGTGGTCATCTGGCCGCCCGACACCGGCTCGAGCCGGATCGTCGGCAGGCCTCCGGCACCGCCGAGCAGTGTCTCGCCAAGCGCCGTGACTTCGCCCCACACGCTGCCGCCCGGCTGCAGGATGATCGTCGTCATCGGTGCGACCGCGTCCGGCTTGTCGAGGTCGACCGTCGGCACCGCCTGCGTTGCCGAGGTGACGTAGCCCGACGCCGACACGCGGACGCTGGCGTTGCCGCCGGTGAGCCCGGTGAGGTGCGCGACGCCGTCGTCGCCGGTGGCGAAGTTGCGCTCGCTGCCGCCCGCGCCGAGCCATGTGACGGTCGCGCCAACGAGCGGCGCATTGGCCGCGTCGGTCACGCGCACATCGGTCCCATTCGAGCCGTCGGAGAGGGGCACGCCGAGCAGGTGGTTCGTCGGCATCGCGTCCGGATCGACCGTCACCGTGCGCGTGACGTACATCGGATGCGACACGCTGAAGCTCAGCACCACGCCCGGCGGCAACGCCTCGAAGCGGTAGTAGCGGCCGTCTGGATGGTTCGGCGAGCGCAACGTCAGGCCGGTATTGTTGAGCCGCACGGTCGCATCGGCGATGTCGATCTCGTCCCAGCCGACGCTGTAGAAGACCCACACATCGAGCGTCACGCCGCCGACCAGGCTGATCAGGCCGACGTCGCTGATCGTCGGCGCCGTTACGGTGGCGGGCACGGTCGCCACGCCGCCGGTGCGGTCGGACTGGATCGTCAGCGTCACGTCGCCGTCGGGCAGCTCGAGGTCGAAGCGGCCGTCGTTGTTCTCGAACAGCACACCGTTGACCGTGAAGTGCGTGCAGTTCGTGCCGTCCACATCCAGCACGCGGCCGGTCACGCCGCCCTTGCCGTTGGCGCTCATCACAAAGTTGAGGCCACGACGGCCGGGCAGGATGCCCTCGACCTTCTGCGTACCGTAGCCCGCGCGCGCCGCGATGATCGTGTTGATGCTCGCCGCCTCGACCGGCACCCGATAGTTGCCGTCGCCGTCGGTCAGCACCGTGCTGCGCCACCAGCGGTTGCCCTCCTCCACGTGCTGCGCGGTGATGCGCACGCCTTCCAGCGGCTGGTTGTCGCCATCGGTCACGCGGCCCGTCACGGCCAGGTCGTCGCCGAAGTGCAGCTCCAGCGGATTGAGCAAGCCGTAGTCGCTCGGGCGGAACTGCTCGATGACAACAGTGGTGTAGCCGGCCTTGTCACCGTTGAGGCGGTAGGTCTCGTCGGGCATCTCGCCGAGGCGGAAGATGCCATTGGCGTCGCTGACCACGCTGAACTGCGGCGTGCCGGTGCCCTGCCCGAACCCGGTGGTGCGCCACAGGCGAACCGTGACGCCGGCCGCGGGCAGGCCATCCGGGCCGATGCAACGGCCGACGAGGTCGAACGGCTTCTGCACCAGCAGGTCGATGCGCGTCTCCTCGCCAAGGTTGACGACGCCGTAGCGCGTGACCGGCTCGTAGTAGCTCTGCGTGAACCATTCGCCGCTCGTCTCACCGGTCTGCGGGATGGTCACCTTCACCGCGCCGGGCGGCACATTGGCAATGCGGTACACGCCGCTGCTGTCGGTCCGGCCGTCGAAGCGCTCGCCGGGGCCGGCCGTGGCGGGGTCCTTCTCGTTGAGCAGCACGCTGACGATCAGGCCCTCGACCGGCTGCATCTGGCCGTCGGATTCGCGCGCCGTGACGACGCCGGTGACGACGCCGGTGGTGGCGGGCGTCTCGTCCTCGGAGTGCTGCGGGTCGGTGCCGTCCACCGCGCCGCTGCGACCATTGCTGCCGGACGCGCTGCCATGCGGGCCACCGGAGTCGTGCGAGCCGCTGCCGGCGCCGTTCAACAGGTCGGCCATGCCGGGAATGCGCAGGCCGTTGGAGCCGATGACCACGACCGGCTCGACGTTGCCGCCGTTGCCATTGCCGCCGGCATTGGTGTTCGGGTTGTTGCGCGTTCCGTTGCCGCCGGCACCAGGATCGCCCACGATTGTGCCCGGGTCGTCGCCAACGACGTTGCCGCGGTTCGCGTCGGACGCACCCGCTGCGTTGCGACGGCGCGCCGCCTCCGTGGCGTCGGCGTCATATGTTGTCGCGGTCGTGCGTTGCGCCCCCGGGCCCCGGCCCGGCCCATTGCCCGCCGGCGCGCCGAACAGGAACGCGAACGCCGCCACGCAGGCGGCGACACCTCCGAGCAGCATCACCGGGACGACGAACCGCCAGAACTTCGGACCGCGGAACAGACTCTGCATCGGCACACAACCTCGGGACGCCGGGGGTGAGGCGGGACGAGTACACGGATGTGTGTAACAGACGCACGGCGCGGCCGGAAGTTCGATGCAACCACACGCTGGCGTCGGAGACTCCGGTCGCGTCCCTGGCTCCGTGGCGCTTCGCGTCGAGCTTGCATTCCACGCCGGTCTCGTCGAGCGCTGCAAGCCCGACGCGCAGTCAAAGCCGGAGCGACGGTCGTGGAGGAAAAAACGCGGCTCCACTTGACCGCCCGCCATCCGTGCAGTATTAAACTCACTAGTTAAGTAACCGATCGGTTAATCAACATGCCCGCAGCCCCCGCGATTGATCCGCTGTCCGCCACTCTGGCTGCCCTTGCCGACCCCACCCGCCGCGCGATCCTCGCCCGGCTCTCGCGCGGCGAGGCGTCGGTCACGGAGTTGGCCGAGCCGTTCGCGATGAGTCTGCCGGCCGTCTCGAAGCATCTGAAGGTGCTCGAGAAGGCCGGGCTGATCTCGCGCGGGCATCACAAGCAGTGGCGGCCGTGCACCCTGCGGGCCGAACCGATGCGGGTCGTCGCCGACTGGCTCGAGAACTACCGCCGCTTCTGGGAGGAGAGCTTCGACCGGCTCGACGACTACCTGCGCGAACTGCAGGCGACACCCGCGCCCGCCACACCCACACCCACCCCGGCCGATCCGTAGGAATCCGCCACCGATGCAATCGTCC
>JBFWQT010000398.1:0-6878 GCA_050249295.1 Planctomycetota bacterium | reverse complement strand
TGTATCGCCGTGCGAGGAACGTTGCATGACACGGATCTTCCGGATTGACGTCGACGGCGCGACCGGCTGGGTCGCCACGATGGCGCGCCCCGAAGCGGGCGATGCCGACGACCTGCGCGGCCTCGGCGTGCGCCACCTGGTGTGCATGCTCGAGACCGACGAGATCCGCGACCTCGGCCTGCAGGCGTTGCGCGACGAGTGCACGGCCGTCGGCGTGGCATGGCATCACGTGCCGGTGGCGGATCGTGGCGTGCCGACCGGCGACGATGCGCGCGCCATGCTGCAACTCGCGATGCGGCTCGCATCGGCCGTGCGGGCCGGTGAGCCGGTGGTGACGCATTGCCGCGGCGGGATCGGTCGCTCGACGTTGATGGCCGCGCTGGTGCTACGCGTGCTCGGCTACTCGGCCGACGACGCGCTCGACGCGATCCGCCATGCGCGCGGCTGTCCGGTGCCGGACACGCCGGAGCAGCGCGAGTGGCTGCGCCGCGTCGAACTGCCGTCCGCGGATGACACCGCCGACGAATCGGCACGTGACGCGTTCAATCGGCTGTTCGAGTGAGTGCCGCGAGACGAGCACGCCAGGTGGCCGAGCCGGGGTAGAGCATTCGCGCGACCTGCAACACGCGCCGTGCGCCCGCCGTGTCGCCCGTCGCCAGCGCCTCGCGCGTCGCCAGGTCGAGGAACACGAAGTACTCGCTGCGCAACCCGACCCGGTCGACGTAGTCGGCATCGGCCTTCACGAACCACGTCGCGTCCGGCGGATCGCTGTCCGCCGTGACCTCTGCCGCGGCCGCGAGCAACTGCGGCCACTGCGTGCGTTCGCTCTCGCGCCAGCGATCGAGCCATGGTGTGGCCTGCGCGAGCTGATCCCGGCACGCGAAGTACACCGCAACCCGCAGCGCGATCCGCGGGTTCGACTCGTAGCGCGCCGCGTGCGCCAGCAACCGCTCGGCGAACGTCTCGCCGTCCGGCAAGCCGACCATCGGCGCGGTCTGCGGTGGCGGTGCCCACACGCCCTGCAGCGCCAGCATCAGCAGGTCGTCGGCATACGCCTCGGTGTAGAGCAGCTCGTCGGCGCCGGGCTCCTGCACGACCATCAGCAGCGCCTCGCGCACACCGATCGCGTAGTGCAGCGGCGTCTGCTGCATGACCACGAATTGCGCGTCCGGCACCTGCAGGGACGACAGCGGCCGGTCGAGCGGACAACGCGCGAACGCGCTGTAGAACATCTGCGGCGCCTGCTGCGCGACGAGGCTCTGCAGGGCGATGGTGCCGTGCCGGGTGCCCTGGCTGACAATGTTGTGCCGCGCGAACTGCTGCGGGTCCTGCCACATCCGACGCGCGTACGATGACGCCGTCAGCCCGGCCACCAGCAGCGCGAACAGCGCGGCGCGAGCGAAGAACCGCCGGGGCTCGGCCGGCAGCTTCATCAGGGGCCGGGACAGCGCCAGGGCGAAGAGCAGCAGCAGGCCGAAGCCGCCGAGGCACGAGTAGCGGTCCGCCAGGTGCCACCACTGGTGCGGGAACAGGCCGAGCACGATCGCCTGGCAGCCGAGGAACCACAACGCCGCCAGCGTCGCCAGTCGCGTCCGCCCGGCTGCCAGCCACGCGCCGCCAAGGATCGCGAGGGCGAGCACGCCGGCGCCGATCGCCTGCGCCACGCGCTCCGGCGAGTTGGCGACATCGACGTGATAGTAGAACGCGAGCGGGCTCTGCAGGCCGGTGGCGGTGGACGTGATCGGCAACATCCAGTGGCCGATCGCGCGCAGCAGCGCGGGCAAGTGCGAGACCACCGACACGACCGGCGAGCCGCCGATGTACGCGACGTTGGAGGTGTTGGCGTGCAGTTGCGACGCGAACAGGCCGAAGCCGATTGCGATGGCGAACATCGGCGCGGTCCGCCAGGCCGCCCGCCGCAGCGATTGCCGGCCGATCATGCAGTCGGCGACGAACAGCAGTGGCGGCACGACGATCACGCCGCCCTTGCTGAGCAGTGCGAGCAGGAACACGCACCCGGCCAGCACGACCCGCCCCGGCCGCATCCGCGATGCGCCGCCGTCGACGCTGCCGTCGCCGTCGCGGCGTGCGCCCCACCAGATGATCATCGCGAGCAGTGCGAGGTTTACCGACAGCAGCCACTTCTGCGCCGGGGTCCAGACCATCTGCTCGAGGCTCATCGGATGCACCGCGTAGACCGCCGCGATGGTCCACGCCAGGCGCGGCGATTGCGGCATCCACAGGCCGAGCAGCCGCCACCCGAGCAGCACCACGCCGAGTTGCAGCAGCACCGAGACCAGCCGGATCGCGACGATGTTGTCCGCGCCGGCCGTCGTTACGACGAGGAACTGCAGCGTCCAGCCGACCGGCGTGTAGTCGGTGTAGTGCGGCCGCTGGACCAGGCCCCACCAGTTGTCGAAGGTGGCGGCCGCCATGTACGGGTTGAGGTCGAAGGTCAGCGACTCCTCGGCCAGGAACGGATAGGGCGCCAACAACAAGGGGAGCGCGGTCAGCGAGACCAGTGTGATCAGCAGCGCCAACCGGACCACCCGCGCTGGCGGCGATGGCGGCGCTGGCGGTGCCGGCCTGCCATCCGCAGCGGCCGCGGGCTCGGGAAGGGACTCGGCAGCGGTCCCGGAAGGCTCAGACTCGGACACGATTCGATCGGTGGCAAGGGCGTTCCGCGGAGCGACAATGTCGCAGTGTAGCAAACCGCCTGATTCGCCTTGTGCGTGAGCCGGCATGAGGTTACACCCATTCTTCCCACCCGTGCGCCAGTTGCACCGGGCGCCAACAAACCCAAATCTGTCGCAATCGGTAGTTGCCCGCCGCCTGTCGGCGGTCTATATTTCCCCTTGCCGGTCTTCCGAGGGACACGATCCATGCCCACCTACGACTACTGGGCCAAAAGCGCGGACGGAAAAGACGTCAAGGGACGCAAGGACGCAGCCAGCGTCGGCGCTCTGGTTTCGGACCTCAAGCGTGAGGGCCTGATCGTCATCAATGTCGAGGAGCCCGGTGCCGGCGGCAAGAAGGAAAAGGCCGCGTCGCGCAGTGGCGCCGCACCCGCGCCGGCCGCTCCGAGTGGCCCGTCCGGCCCGCAGGACCGGCTCACCGCCAAGAAGCGTCGCCCCGTCAAGGTGCGCGACCTCGCGATTCTCTGCCGGCAGCTGAGCACGATGCTCAAGGCCGGTCTGTCGATCATCGACGCGTTCGAAACGATCGCGAACGAGGCCGACAACCTGACGATGCAGGAGACGCTGTTCGAGATGCGTGACGACATCGAGGGCGGCTCGTCGCTCTCGGAGTCGATCAACAAGCATCCGAAGATCTTCAGCCTGATGTTCCGCGCCATGATCGAGGCCGGCGAAGCATCCGGTTCGCTGACCAAGATCGTCGCGCAGCTGGGCGAGTACCTGAAGAAGCGCGACGCCCTGCAGCGCAAGATCAAGGCCGCGACGATGTACCCCAAGTTCGTGATGGGGTTCTTCGCGGTCATCGTGACCGGCATTCTGCTCTTCCTGGTGCCGCAGTTCGAGTCGACGTTCGCCTCGCTGAGCAAGCCGTGCAAGCAGTGCTCCGACCGCCACGCGGCGGCGGTGCCCGACCCGAACTACCCGAACGACAAGGCCAGGATGAAGCCCCCGCCGGGAACCGGCTTCACGGTCAACGTGCCGGGCGAGAAGGTGCCGACGCCGGCCCGGCTCAACCCGATGACGCACGTCGTCGAGGCGCGGTTCGATCCGGGCTCTCCGGACTTCACACCGGTGACCGACGCGGCCGTCGCGGCGACCTTCGGTGAATGCAAGAAGTGCAAGGGCTACGGCGTGACCGCCCCGCTGCCGGCAATGACGCAGTTCCTGCTCGACATGAGCCGCGTGATCAAACAGAACGTGCTGTTCGTGATCGCCGCGGTGATCCTGTTGATCATCCTCTGGAAGAAGTACTCGTCGTCCGACACCGGCCGCCAGCAACTCGACCGCCTGATCCTCAAGGTTCCGGTGGCCGGCACGATCGCGCTGAAGTCGTCGGTCGCGCGCTTCTGTCTGACGCTGAGCACGCTGCTGAACAACGGCGTGTCGCTCGACCACAGCCTCGACATCGTCAGCCGCGTGGCCGGCAACACGGTGGTCGAGGAGGCCACGCAGCAGGTGCGTGAGTTGATTGTTCAGGGTCAGGGCTTGTCCGAGAGCATGGCTCGCTTCCCGATCTTCCCGCCGATGGTCAACAAGATGGTATCGGTGGGTGAGGAGTCGGGTGCGCTGGCCGAAATGCTCACCGACATCTCGGACTACTACGAAGAGGAAGTGAACTCGGTGGTCGAGGGTATCTCGACCGTGATCGAGCCTCTGATGATCGTGATGATCGGTGCAGTGGTGTGCGTCGTGGTGCTCGCCCTGTACCTGCCAATCTTCAAGCTGGGTGACGCGGTGAGTGGCGGCTGACGTCGCGCTTGCCGGGTAACCCCGGGAGTGTTCCGGTCGTTCGGGTCTCCGCAAGGCGGCCAGGACGCCGGGCAAATCGGGTTGCGGGCCCGCCAATCCGCGTTCTGTTGTTGATTCCTTTGTTCTCTATTCCCTGGAGTTATTCCTATGAAGCGTGGTTTCACCCTCGTCGAACTCGCGATCGTGATCGTGATCGCCGGCATTCTCGCCGCCGTCGCCATCCCGATCTACAACGGCATCATCGAGAAGGCCAAGTGGTCGGAAGGCAAGTCGAACGCCTCGTCGATCATGGCTCCGATCAAGGTCGAAGTCGCCACCGCCAGCGGCACCATGCCCACTCAGGTGACGACCGTTGCCCCCGTGGTGCCGTGGGCGTTCCTGACGCTGACCCAGGCCGACTACGACGGCACGAACTTCAACAACGCGGACTACCGGATCGTCGGCATCGTCGCTGGTCCTCCGCTGACCTGGCAGGTGAGCTGCGGCCCGAGCACGGTTGCCGGTGGACCGGGCCAGACGTACGTCCTGAACAACGACGGCACCGTCGACGTCACCAGCACCGCTCCGTGAACCTGATCAGTGGTTCCCGATCATGACGGTACTCAGGAGCCCGGGTCACCCCGGGCTCCTGTCATTGTGCGCCCGGCATGGGCCCTGACCTGGAGGTGCAAGTCCTCCCCTGAGCAGGCCACTGCGAGGGAAGCGGAGCACAAGGGCGGAAGGACGACCGACCGTCTGGAGGAAGTGTGGACGAAGCCACGGGCTGATGGACAAGAACCGGATATGAGGCGCTGCCGACCGGGACGAGCGGGCAATGCGTCGCGAAGTTCCAGTGGCCAAGGGGAAGCGGCGTAAGTCCGGCAGTCGCGTGGTGAAGGCCAGCGTTCTTACCCGGCGACGATCACTGCGCGAAGCGGTGGATGACCTGCGGAAATACCTGCCCGGCTGGAAGCAGTACTTCCAGCTGGCATCAACGCCAAAGGTGTTTGCCGGGCTCGACAAGTGGATTGCCGCAACGCGTCGCGCGCATTCTCTTCTCGTCTCTCGCTCGCGCGGCCACCGCGCGAATCAGAGCCGCGCACGAATCAGAGCCGCGCAAGCGCCCCACCGGGCCCGCTCGCTTGCGCTCGCGGCTCTTGTCTGGTGTGCGCCTCGCCGTCAGTCGATGACCAGCTGCACCTCGTTGACCACTTCTTCCCAGCTGGTGGTCTGGCGCGGCGTGGGGCCGGGCCACGGCACCTTGAGCTGCTGCACCTGGCCTGAGGCACCGTCCCACATCGCAATGTAGAGACGGTCCGGACCGTCGTACCAGAGCTCGATCTTCAGGGCGCAACCCTTGGGCACGCCGGGGATCAACGGGAACGATATCGTGCCGAGGCGCTCGGTCGCGTCCGGGTCCAGCGACGAGCCACTGCGCAAACGGCAGATCACGTTCATCTGGTGATCCTCGGCCGTCTCGGCCACGAGCTGGCCGCGGGCCGGCCACGGCGTGCCCTGCGGGATGATCACGTCGACCATCTGCGTCTCGCCATCGGTGTCGAGCACGATCATCGAGAGCGCCTGCGGCGTCTCCTCGCGCAACACCGGGGCCGCGCCGAGCTTGTCCATCAGGCCCTTCGGAATCGCCTCGATCGGCAACTCGCCACGACGCACCGCCTCGCACCAGATGTCGGCCGCATTGCGGCACGCACCACGGGCGACGGTCTCCTGCGGGTTGACCGACTTGCCGACCATCTTCTCGGCGCCGAAAATCTCGGCCAGCATGCGCTGCACCAGCGGAATCTGCGACGAGCCGCCGACGCTCAGCACGTAGTCGATGTCGTCCGACTTCAGGCCAGCCTCGAGCAGCGCGCCGAGCACGAAGTTGCGCGTCATCTCGACTTCCGGCGAGATCAGCCGTTCGAAGTCTTCGAGCGAGATCGTGTAGCGGCCGGTGCAACCGCCGGACGTAACGGTGATCTTCTGCGGCGGCGCCTTCTTGCAGAGCGCGATCTTGACCTCTTCGCAACGGTTGAGCAGTTCCCACCGGCTGCCGGGCTGGTCGTCCGGGTCCGGCGGGTTCTTCTCCGCGAACTCCTCGCGGAACATGATGCGCACGTGGTCGTAGAGCTTCTGGTCAAGGTCCTTGCCGCCGAGCGTGGGCAGACCCATGTTGCCCATCAGCCGGACGGTCTTGCCGTCGAGGCGGAAGATCGTGACGTCGAACGTGCCGCCGCCGAAGTCGTAGACGAACACGCTCTTGCCGTCGCGCAGCTGCTTGAGCGCCACTTCGAGCGCCACGGCCACGGGCTCCGACAGGATCGCCAGCGGATTGAGGTTGGCGAGGCGCGCGGCCAGGCGGGTGCTTTCGCGGCGCACGTCGTCCCACGAGCTGGGCACCGTGATCACCACGTCCTCGATCGCGATCTCGTCCTCGCCGCCAAGCTCCTCGGC
>JBFWQT010000397.1:0-6880 GCA_050249295.1 Planctomycetota bacterium | reverse complement strand
TCGAGGCGGCGATGGGTTGACGAGCGGACTCGCTGACGCAGGTGGGCTGCGAGTGCAGGACGCTAGCACGACGGCGCCGCCGGCTCAACCCGGCGGCGGCGAGCCCGTGCATCCCGCAGACCGGGAAACCGTGCATCCCGCAGACCGGGATTGGTGCAGCCAGCCCGGGGCCGGAAACCCGCCTACTGGCGCATCAGTCGCGTGATCTCTTCGCGTTCGCGCGCTTCCGGCGGAACCAGGTCGCTGGCCTTCTTCAGGGCCGCGGCGGCCTCGTCCTTCTTGTCGAGCGCGAGGTAGCACTTGCCGGCAATCAGCCAGGCACGCCACATCGTCGGCTCGTTCTTCACCAGACGGCCGATGTCGTCCAGGGCCGTCTGCGGCTGGCCCCGCTCGAGCTCGGCCAGACCACGCCAGAGCAGCAGCTCGGCATGGTTGCGGTCCGCCGCGACGGCGGTGCGGATCGCGAGGCGCGCACCGTTGGTGTCGCCGGTCGCGTTGAGTGCATACGAGTAACGCGCGAAGATCACGGCGTCGTCGTTCTTGCGGCGCTCGGGCGATTCCTCGCGCATCTTTGCCGCCTTGCCGAGCGCGCTGACCGCGCCGGGACCGTCGCCGGCCAGCATGCGGGCGAGGCCGAGGTCGGCCAGCGCCATCGGCGCCGCTGCCTCCATCAGCAGGTCGGCCGCGGTGCTGTATTCGCCCATTTCGAGCGCGAGACGGCCGAGCAGCAGGCGCGCCTCGGGCAGCCGGTCGCTGACCAGGCCGAGCAACTTGCGAGCAGACACGGCGTCACGCGCGTTGACCGCCATGCGACCGCGGAGCAGGTACGCGCGCGGAAAATCCACGCCGTCGAGCAGCGCCTCGGCCTTCGCTGCATCGCCCGACGCGAACGCAATCCGCGCGCGGTAGTACGCGGCGGTCGGCGCCAATGCCGCGTTGCTGCCGGTGCCAGATGCATTGCCACCATTGAGGGCGATCGCGATCGCCGCCTCGGCCGCACCGGTGTCGCGCGGCTCGGCCACCAGCGCGCCCATCAGCAGGCCGTGGAACGCGCGCACCTGCACGAGCGTGACAGCGGCCGGCTCGGACAACGCCGCGCGCAACTGCGTAGCGGCCTCATTGAAGTCGTCGGTAATCTGCGGGACCTCGCCGGGCCACGCGCCGGTGGCCAGCAGCAGGCCACGCGCCAGGCGCAACTGCCAGAGGTTGCTCGCGGCCTTCGGCGTGGCAATCTCGGCCAACGCCGCGGCGGCGGGCATGCTCAACGCACGGCAGGCCGCGACGACGGGGCGGTCACCGTGCTCGTCGGGGCCGCGCGCCGCCTCGGCACGTGTGACGGCCGCGGCAAAGGCTTCGCGCGCAATTCGCGGTTCGCAGGTCGTCTCACTCAGCAGGTACGACATGCCGATGTAGAAGCCGGCCTCGTCCCGCACGCCGGTCGTTTCGCTCAGCCCCTCGGGCGTCGCCGGCGCGTCAATCACGGCTTCCCAGCGCTCCATCGCCGCCTCGGCCTTGCCGCTGCGCCAGAGCAGTTCGCCGGCAAACAGGTGGCCTTCGATCATCGCGGGCGCGGCCTCGATCAGCTTGTCGATCTTCGCAATGGTCTCGTCGCTGGCCGTGGTGGCCGACGCACGCAGCGCCTTCAATTCGTCGCGCGCCGCCAGCAGCGCCTTCTGCGCCTTCTGCGCATGGCTGGCCGGCGAGCCGGTGTTCACCGACGGCAACGGCGCGCCGGTCGGAGGCTGCAGCAGGTAGGTGTAGACGTACCACGCACCGGCCCCGGCCGCGCCGAGCAGCAGCAGCACAACGGCGCCCACGAACAGGCCGCTCGGGCCGCGCCGCAGCTTGACCTTCTTCGGCTTGGGCTGCTTGACCGGCTTCTCCTTTTTCGGCTTCGCAGCCTTTGCCGGTTTGCCGGACTTCTCGGACTTCGCGGGCTTCGCAGTCGGCTTCCTCGCGGCTTTCGGAGCCGGCGATGCCGGCTTGGTCGCGTCGGCGTCCTCGTCGTACACGCCGGCGCCATCTGCGTCGTCGGCGCTGCCGGGCGCGTCAAAGTCCTCGCCGATCGCCTCGTCGTCGGAGATCGAGCCAGCGTCGTCCGGGTCGTCCGGGTCGCCCGCTGCCGCGATGTTCACGTCCGCGCCGAGCGGCGAGTCGAGATCGTCGCCGCTGAAGTAGCTGTACGGATCCTCGGGTGTGCCCTCGGGTGGCGCAATCGGCACACCGGCGATGGTGCCCGGCGGCACTTCCTTCTTGCGCGTCGTCTTGCCGGGACGCAGTGGCACACCCGCGATCGCGATCTCGCCGCTGAGCGGCTTGTGCTTGCTCAGGCCGTCGCGCGGGTCGTCTTCGAGGTTGATCTGTTCTTCGTTTTCTCCCGCCAGGCGGATGTCGGTGTCGCCGCGCGCGTGTTTGCGCGGGGCGTGCAGGTTGATCATCTCCGGCGGCGGCGGCGGCGCGTTCTCGCTGATGTCGTAGAACTCGGCGATCTGCTTCTGCAGGGCGTCCACGCCGGTGACGTGCACCACGCCGCCCGAGGTCAGCTCGCCGGCGTCTTCCGGGTTCTCGGGCGCGAGCGGGCTCTTGCACTTCGCGCACTTGTATTTGCGGCCCGGGTCAAACGCCTTGACCTTGTACGACTCGCCGCACCCCGGGTTGGTGCAGATCAGCGAGGTCGCGGACAGCTCCTTGAGTACGTCCTTGACCTGCTCCTTGGTCATCAGACCGATCTCGAGCAGGATCTGCGGCAGCGATGTGCGGTCGCCGAGCGTACGACGCTCGTTGAGCTTGCGCAGCGCCGACTGCAGGTGCAGCGGCTGCACGAAGCCGGCCTTGATCGCCTCCATACCGAACTCGATGTCACGGTCGGCTGAACGGTCGTCTACGGTGGCGGACATGATCAGTCGCGGATGGGTTCTGGGGGCGTCGTCAGGAGCGGGTCGGCCGTGGGCGTGGCGGCCGCGGGGGCATGGCGCCACCCGGAGCCATACTCCCTTGCAATCATACGGTAGCATATCCGGCGCGGTCACACGCCATTCCGCAGGCCCGCACGCAAGGCAGCGCGGGGCCGGGCATCGGCCGCCAAGTGGCCTGGCGCAGGCACTGCCGGGATGCGCACCCGACGCCACGTATCAGGCGGGCAGTCGCTCACACGTTGGCTATAATCGCGACCCAACGCAGACCCCACCGCGCAACGTTCCCCGACCGATCCGCACCATGATCCACACTCTCGCTCGTCCCACGATGCTGCGTCGACTCGCCCTGCTGGTGGCGCTGGCCCTGTTGGCCGGGTGCTCGGGTCGGCCGACAACCGGCAAGGCCACCGCCACGCAGCACTGGTGCGATCAGCCGTGGCTCGAGGCGATTGACGCGCTGCAGGCCGGCCTCACCGTGGAGCAGTTCGCCGAGCGGCTCGGCTACCCGGTGAGCAAGCCGGGCGACAATTGGCGCATGGACCGCGACCAGCTCAAGTCGCGACTGGTCAACGAGAGCAGCGCGCGCGGCGCGAACAAGCCGACCGTCAAGACCTCGCTCGAACTGTGGACCGGCGACGGCAAGACGTCCGAGGAGATGCACCTCGCGCAGCAGATCTCCGACCGAATCGCCGCCGCGCTGCACAAGGCCTACGGCAAGCCGGACCAGACCGGCCGCGCGACCGGCATCAACGTCGGCCACTTCGGTACGCGCGACATGGAGTTCTGGTACCGCGGCGCGTGGACGGTCACGTTCGACCCGGCCGCGTACCGTGCCATCTGCGTGCTGTCGTTGACCTTCAACCCGAACTGGAAGCCCCCGACGAGTGGCGGCAACGGCGGCGTGGTGGACAACACGCCCGGCGGCGGCACCAACCCCGGCGGCAACAATCCATCGGGCAGCGGCGGGACGAGCACGGGCGGCACCAACCCCGGCAGCAACACCGGCACGAACCCGGTCGGCACGAACCCCGATGGCACCGGCAGCAGCAGCAGCCATCTCATCGGTGTGCCCGGCAACGCCGAGCAAGACGAGGAGTTCGCGGTCGCGATCCACAATCGCTTCGTCAATGCGGCGAGCCGCACCGGCGGCGACACGCTGCGCACGCGCCGCTACCGCCAGGACGCTGATCGCGAGTGGCTGATCGCCGGCGCAACCGTCGATGGCGTGCAGGTCGTCGGCGGTGGCGGCGCAAAGGCGACGTGGCGCTTCGACAAGATCCAGCCCGACACGCGCATCGACCTCTACATGCTGCTCGAGGGCAAGACCGTGCCCGACTACCTCGGCGCCGCGATCCACTGCTACCGCCTCGACCTGCAGGATCGTGGCGACGATCTCACGCGTCGCGTGCTGCAGGGCAACCCCGCGCTCAAGCCGTTGATCGACGAGTTCGTGGCCCGCCAGCGCGGCATGGCCACGCCCGAAGGCGGCTTCACGCTGTACCACGGACGCACGTGGCGCTTCCTCTCGCCGGCCGAGGTCGACGAGATGAAGGAGGCGACCGAGATCGAGCAGATGTGCGACGAGCTGGCCGGCGCGCTGAAGAAGCTCGACGACCCTGCGCAGCAGTACCTCGCGAAGTCGCTGGTCGAGCGTCTCTCGCGCAAGGGCCCCGACGCGCAGGCCCGCGGCATCGAGCTGGTAGTGGCCGCGCGCGACAAGCAGCTGGAGAGCATCGGCCGCACGCAGGTCACGGCGAGCATGGTCAAGGCGCTCAAGCGCCAGCTTGATGATGCGCGCACCGCCGCGATGAAGGCGATCTTCGACGAGCAGGCCTACCCGTATCCGAACCCCGACCTCAAGGGCCAGGCCGAGGTCGACGAGTTGGTGGACGTGGTGCGCACCCTCTGGACCAACCCGGGCCAGAGCGTGCTCGACAACAACCCGTCGCTCGGCGACGACCTGCGTTCACTGGCCCAGTTGCAGGCCTACCTGCGCACGCTCGACCCCGGCCGCCTGGACGCCGCGATGGATTCCGCGGCCGACTTCCGTGCCGCCGTCGCGAAGATGATCAATCTCCAGGAGTATGGCAACGCCACCGAGACGCGCCGCTACCAGGAGTTCGCGGAGGTGGAGCGCGACAACAACGAGGGCCGGTCGGTGGCGACCGCGGCCGAGCGCGAGTTCGTGAGCATCCTCAATGCGTACCGCAAGATGATGGGCGTGGGCCCGCTGCGGATCAACGACCACCTGACGACAGCGGCCCGCGGACACAGCGACTACATGGGCGAGAGCAACACGTTCGCCCACGAGATCCCGGCGCATCCGGATGGCGCGACTCCCCGCCTGCGGGCCAGCAAGGCCGGCTACGGCGGCTCGGTCGGCGAGAACATTTTCAAGGGCTCGAGTGCCGCGAAGTCGGCGTTCGACGGTTGGGCCCATTCGTCGGGTCACCACCGCAACATGCTCAACCCGAACTGGACGGTGATCGGGGCCGGCAACGGTGGCATCTACTGGACCACGGTGTTCGGCGCGGCCGCGGATGGCAGCGAGCCGAGCGCACGCCGGTAAGAGCCGCGAGCGTGAGGATGTCCTCGAATCGCATCTCCGGCGAGCCGGGAGATGCGATTCGCGATCCGGCACATAGATACGTCGCCCTCCATCGCCGCCGCCGTCCTGTCCGCGCTCCACCAATTTCACAACGTAAACGAACCTTTTCACCGGCCCCACGTACACGGAGATGACGGGGAGGTGGCGCGGTGGACGCACGCGCGGGGGCGTGGTATCCCGTGCACCTTCCACAGGCACCGGCTGGAAGCAGCCCCGCCGTCCCCCTCTTCTCACACACCAGATCCCGTTCTGTACTGGCCGTACTGGAACGTCGCGCCAGTGCGCATGTGGCATGCGCGCAGGCGGGCACGGTGAGGCCAACGGCGGAACCGGCCGGTGTTCACCCGTTTCCGAAGAATCCGGCGGCCTGACGCACCATTCCGGGCGTCCGCTTCCCCACCGGAACAAACCAGGAGTGGAGTGCCGATGAAATCCGCACGTTGTCACGGCGTCCTGACAGTGCTGACCGCCTTGCTGGCCATCGCGTGGCTTGTCGCGCTGCCGGTACAGAGCGCCCACGCGCGCCACGAGCTGGACCTGGCGAAGGGCCTCGCGTTCGACTTCGAGATGTTCGACCTCGCCCGCGAGATTCTCGTCGGCAAGGACGGCACGCCGGACAACCCCGGCGGCGAGATGAAGAAGGCCATCGCCGCCGGCGACAAGAAGTACCAGGAGGAGATCACGCTCGCGCTGTACTCGATCCTGCTGCGCCAGGCGCTGGCCGAGCCCGAGAGGGGCGACAAGCTGAAGAGTGACGCCGGCGCGTGGGTGCAGAAGTACGCAGGCCAGGGCACCGGCTTCTGGGCGGCCAAGCTCGAAGAGGCCAACACGCTGGCCTACGAGTGCGACCGCGAAGCCGACCCGGACAAGAAGGCCGCGCTGAAGCAGCGCGCGATCGAGGCCTTCACGGCGTGTGCCGCCGGCTACCGCCAGGTGCGCGACGGCCTGTTCGCGGCCTTCAACGACAGCAAGCTCAAGGACCCGGCGCAGATCGAGGAACTCAAGCTCTCCTGGTACTACTGGTGCCAGTGCCTCTTCGAGCTGTCCAAGCTCGGCGACAACAAGACCGAGAACCTGAAGACGATCGCCAACCAGCTCGACGAGATGATGTTCGAGTGGGGCGACGAGTTCATCGGCTACTACTGCATGCTGCTCAAGGGCGACGGCTACACGCTGGGCCGCCAGTGGGGCAAGGCCGAGAGCGAGTACACCGGCGTGCTGGGTCTGCCACTGACGATTCCGGGCATTGCGCCGGAAGGCCAGAAGGCGCTCGACAGCCTGCGCATGCAGGCCTACCACAAGCTGGCGCTGGCGCTGCTGGCGCAGAACAACCCCGAACGTCTCGTGAGCCTGATCA
>JBFWQT010000396.1:0-6885 GCA_050249295.1 Planctomycetota bacterium | reverse complement strand
CGTCGGTCGTCGCAGCGGGCTCGTTGTCCGCGGGCTTGTTGTCCGCGGTGGCGGCGGCTCCGGGCTCGGCCTGCTTCTCGTCGGCAGCCGGCTTCGGGGCTTCCGGCGCCTTCGGGGGCTTCGGAGCGGGCGTCATGATGCGCCTCCACAGTGCGCGCAGCCAGTCGCGGATGCGGTCGAGCATGCCGAGGCGATTCTGGAACTCGGCAGCCACGCCGGCTGCGGCGCCGATCGCGATGCCCAGCATCATCAGGTACGCGCCGCCACCCGTAACCATGCCGGCGAACATGCCGCCGGCCGAGCCGCCCGCCAGGCAGAGCGCCATCAGCACGCCTTCCGACAGGCGCAGCGAGCCGGGCGGCGGGTCATCCGGGTGGCGCAACGGCTGGAGACGCCCCGAGGCCGACGACGGCGTCGGCGACGGCGGGGCGATGGCGGCTGCGGCTGCGGGGGTCGCGCTGTGCTCCTCACCCATGGTCAACCTCGTCTCGTCCGGATGCCTGCTGGCTGGTGTTGGTGTTGATGTTGTCGGCCGTCGGGGCCGGTCACTGGACCGGATCACGGGATCACCGGATCACTGCGCCGGCAGATCGAGCTTCCAGATGCCGTCTTCCTCGGTGGCCGAGAACGTCGTCTTCGTGCCATCGGGGAACGTGAACACGATCATGTAGCCCGTGCCGGCCTGCTGCACGTTCTCCATCCACTTGCCGATCATGCTCGACGGCACGGCCAGTGCGTGGATCAGGTCGGTCTTCATCGCGCCGAGGCCGTCGCGGATGCCCTTCTCGCGCACGTGGGCCAGCGCGGCGTCGAGCTTCCAGAAGAACTCGCTGCCCTTCAGCTGCTCGATGCGCAGTTTGGTGTCCTCGAAGGTGCGCTGCGTCTGTGCGAGCGCCTTGCGCGCCATCTCCTTCGCGTTCGCGTCTTTGCCCGACTGCGCGTCGTCGTACTTCTTCTTCGCGTCAGCCAGTCGCTTCTCGAAGTTCGGCAGATCCTTCTCCGAGGCCTCGAGGATGGCGGGAATGAGCTTCTCGACCAGCGGCCGGACGCTCTCCATGCTCGGGATGCGCTTGTCCATGTAGGCTGCCAGGCCACCCTTGTTGGCGGCTTCGGCGCGTTGGCGCGAGGCCGACGAGAAGGCCTCGGTGAGTGCCGCCGAGTCGCCGGACATCCACGCGTTGCTGGCGCGCTCGAAGGCCTGGCGCGGAGTGCTTCCGCCGCCGCACCCGGCGCTGACCAGCAACCCAACCGCCATCAACGAGGCCAGTGCGAGTGAACGCGTGATCATGGAGTCGATCGTCCTCGATGCCTGTCCGCTCCGGGCACTGATCGCCGGAGCCTCCGGCACCTTTCGCATCCGGTGGAGCGCGGACAGTGTACGAGTGGTCATGCAGGCGCACAACCGACTAGAGCGCGGCAGAGCGGGCCGCTGCGCGAGCCGGTCCGGAATCGCGACGTTGCCCACCGGCGGAGGCCGCGCGTCACGGTAACCGCATCGTCCGCCCGCACGTTCAACCCGCAGCGCGCGATCTGCTATACTTTCCGACCCGTCGTCGGCTATCGTCGACAAGCCCCAACCTGGTAGCAACTCGCTGCAGTTCACGCTCGCACCGCACGCATCAAGATGCCCAACCCGTTCCAGCCCGGTGAGCTTCCGGAACGCCAGTCGCTGCGCGACCGCAACGTCCTGATCATGGGGCTCGGGAGCTTCGGCGGCGGGCTCGGCGCGGCCCGGTTCTGCGTGCAGCAGGGTGCCAACGTCACCGTCACCGACCTGCGCACCGACACCGACCTGCGGCCCAGCCTCTCGCGTCTGCAGGGGCTCAAGATCAACTACCGGCTCGGCACGCACGAAGGCATCAACTTCGCCGGCTACGACATGATTGTCGTCAACCCGGCCGTGAACCCCGCCAGCCCGCTGCTCCAGCAGGCCCGCGGCGCCGGCGTGTACCTCACGTCGGAGATGAACCTGTTCATCGCCCGCTGCCCCGGCAAGGTCGTCGGCATCACGGGCAGCAACGGCAAGACCACCACCACCGCCCTCACCGCCCACCTGCTCAAGGGCTCCGACCGCAAGGTCTGGATCGGCGGCAACATCGGCCTGAGCCTGCTCGAGCGCGTGGCCGAGATCGGCGAGAAGGACGCG
This sequence comes from Planctomycetota bacterium, assembly GCA_050249295.1. Lineage (GTDB taxonomy): Bacteria > Planctomycetota > UBA8742 > SKZP01 > SKZP01 > JBFWQT01. Next base: position 4,739 of record JBFWQT010000396.1, on the reverse strand, counting down.
GTGGTGCTCGAACTCTCGAGCTTCCAGCTCGACGACATGCACCGCATCCGCATCTCGCCGACCGTCGGCGTGCTGCTCAATCTCACGCCCAACCACCTGGATCGTCACGGCAGCATGGAAGGCTACGCGGCCGCCAAGATGGGCATCTTCGCGTGGCAGACCAGCAAGGACATCGCGCTGCTCAACTTCGACGACATCCGCGTCGCGCGGCTGCAGTCCGAAGTGAAATCGCGGCTCGCGATGTTCTCCGTCAGCCGCAAGGTGCAGCCGGGCGGCTACATCATGCGGTCGGACTTCATGGTCGATCTCGGCGGCGGCGCGAAGAGCGTGTGCCCCGTGAAGGACCTGCAACTACCGGGCAAGCACAACCGCAGCAACGCACTGGCCGCGATCATCGCGGCGATGGCGATGCGCACGCCGGCCAGCAAGATCGGCGGGCTGCTGCGCACGTTCAAGGGCGTCGAGCATCGCTGCGAGTACGTCGGCGAGCGCGACAGCGTGAAGTTCTACAACGACTCGGTCAGCACCACGCCGGAGAGCACGATCGCCAGCATGTCGGCGTTCAAGCAGGCCGATACGTGGTTGATCCTCGGCGGCGCCGACAAGGCGCTGGAATACGACAACCTGGCCGAGGCGATTGCGACGCAGCAGCGTGTGGCCGGCGTGGTCTGCATCGGCGAGATCGGCCCCGGGATTGCCAACGTCGTCCGCGATGCGTGTGATTCTCGCGGCCGCCAGCTGAGCGTGATCGACGCGCCGAGCCTGCCCGACGCGCTGGATGAACTGCGCCGCAACGTCCGGCCGAATCAGGTGGTGCTGCTCTCGCCCGCGACCGCGTCGTACGACCAGTACCGCAACTTCGAGGAGCGCGGCGCGCACTTCAAGGAACTCGTCGTGCGCTGGCAGCGCGCGGCGGGCACCGTGGCACCGCGCGGCCGCCGTCTGACGGCCGACTCGGTGAAGGTCAGCAAGGGCGCAGCCGCGCCACGTGCGCGCAGCCGCTGGCAGCAGGTCACTCCGGCCGCGCCGCCGATGTTCCCCGGTTCGCAACCGGGCGTGCCACAGGCGCCGCAGCATTCGGCGCAGGCACCCAATGCCGCGCGCCCGCAGCCGCAGCGTCCGGCCGCGCGTCGCACGGGTGGTGCGCCGGCCGGTCCGGGGGCTCCGGCGGCAGGCCCGGGCGCGCCCGCGCGCCAGGCCCCGATGAACCTGCCGGCGCCAAGCATGCATCAACAGCAGATGGCGGGCGTGCCGGCGAGCCCGGCGGAATGGCCCGGCAGCAGCCCGGGTGGCGTCGCGCCCGCGCACTCCGACGCGCTGATCGATCCGTGGGCGCCGGACAACACCGGTTCCGGCGACAACTACAGCGAGGACTGGAGCGCCGATCCGTGGGCGCGCGGCCAGACCAACGCCGGGCTCGACCAGGTGTTCCCCGAGCAGATGGGCGACACGTGGACCGACCTGCAGGCGGTAGAGGGCGCGTCCGCCGGCGGCGGCGGCGGCGGCGCGATTCCGCCAATGCCCGGCTCGCCGGCTTGGTTGCAGCAGCAACAGCAGCAGTCGCCGCAGGGTCTGCCCGTCGAGGCGTCGGCGACCTGGACCGAGTCCAACCCGCTGCCACAGAATTTCGGCAATCCGTTTGTCGCCGCGCTGGCCCAGTCCACGCCGTCCGACGCCGTGTTCGGTGGCGGCGGCGAGAGTGACACCGTCGTCGACGGCGACTTCGGTCCGACGTCGTTCGACGATCCGTTCGCCGGCGTCGCCGCGATGCCCGCCGAGTCAGCGTCGGCGTGGTCTGACACCGCCGCGAACGCCGGCGCGTGGGCCGACGGTGATGCCGCCGACTCCACCGGCTGGGCCGAGCCAGCCACGGCCGAGGCCTGGGAAGACACGCAACCGGGCCTCGCGCCCGGCGGCATGGCCACGGCCGAGCAGATTTTCGGTGGCGACTCGGATTCGAACCTCGCGCTGCCCAGCTTCGGCCACTCGCCGCTGACTCCGGGCGCGCCGATCGACCCCAACGCGTTCGCCACCCATCCGGGCGGACCGAGCGTGTTCGGCGACGAGACGTCGGCCGGCACGATGCCGGACATGCCGCTCTCGCTGTTCAACTTCGGTTCGCCGGACGCGACCGGCGGCGCGACCGGCACGTCGACGCAGGCCGACGGCGCGCTTCCGGCTCTGTTCCGCGACACGCCCGCGCTGGTGAACCCGATGGACACCGGCACCCTGCCGCGCTTCCAGGTGCCCGGCATGAAGGGCTACACCGGCCCGCCGCCGGACGACGACGACATCGATTCGTCTGACGAGTGACCTCCCGCGCGGGTGCGCCAATGCACAACACGAGGCGCGACCGTCAGGCAGCAGGCCCGGTGGACCGCTCGATCACGAATCCGCCTCGAACCCGATACGGGGATCAGTTGGCTGATGCGCAGGCGCAAGGCCCCTCCGGGCGCTTGCCCCTCCAAACCCGGACTCGAAGACACGCTCTCACGGTCGCGGCTCTCATTTCGGCGCTGCTGCTCGGCGGGTGCTTTGGTGGCATTCCGGTGACGCGCGAGCCCGACCGCGTACCCGCCGCCGCCCCGGCCGACAACGCCGCGGACTGGCCGACCTCGCCGACGATCAACGCGGCGGCCGACAACGCGGCACACAACGCGAGCAATGCGCCGGGCACCGACGCCACAACGTCACCGCCGCCGCCCGCGACGGGTGACGACCTGCCGGTGATCAACGAGCGCAGCCTGGCCGACCTGCGTCGCGTCGCGCCGTTCACGCGGCCCGAAGCCGGCGACGGTCGCGACCCGGCCCACAACGCGCGCCAGTTGTTGCTCGCGCTGGCCGACGAGAATCCGCGCCGCCTGCGTGCCGCGTTGCATCCCGACAACGCGCTGCACATCGACCCTGCCGATCCCGGCTCGTGGTCGATCTGGCGTGCACGTCTCGGCCGCCACCTCGGCCTGCTCGGCTGGGGCTTTCCCGACCCGACGCGACTCGAACTCGTCTGCCTGCTCGCGTCGCCGCCCGATCGCGCCGAAACAACGTGGCTGCGGATGGTGCCCTGGCACCGCACCACAGGCGGCGACGACAGCGACAACAGTGGAGAGGACGCCGCGTGGCGCGTGCAGGATGCCGGTGTCACGCTCGAGCCGGCCACGATCTGCCCGGCCGATCGCATGGTCTACCTGCGGCTCGATCGCACCGTCGCGCAACCCGATCTGGGCAGGCCCGAAGCGGTGCAGCGCGAGCCACTCGGCCCCGACCTGCCCGACGTGATCGCCGGCATGGTCGAGAGCGCGCGCACCGGCCGCGACATCACGGCCCGCGTGATCACGACCGACGAGTGGCTCGACTCGAGTCCGCCGGTGTTGCGTCGCGACGTGGTTCCGGGGCCTGACCTGCCACAACAGTTGATGCGCCGGTTGCAGCACGTCGCCCGGTCGGGCCTCGATCTGGCCGGTTGCGTCGTGCTCTCGCGCTACCAGATCGCCGGCGCGCCGACCGTGTTCGCGCGGTGCCTGCTGGTCTTCGGCCGGGCCGATCAGGTGCGTCGCGCGTGCCTCACCGAGTGGCGCAGCGTGCGCGGCATCTTCAAGCTGTCGGCGCTGCACTTCCTGCCGGTGCCGACCACGGTGGATGCCCTGCTGGCGCGCACGTCGCGGTAGGCGACCCGCGAGGCGGGCCGCACACGACGGCTCCCTGACGGTCGCGGCACTCGTCTGCAGAAAAACCGACTCGCGGTAATGGCGCCCGGCCGGCACGGCATTGCTCCTATGATGTTGGTTGACGTTCCCGCTCGCACGGGCTTCCGCCGCGCCATATGGTCAACCGGACCGCACATTCCGACGCCCACTCGGCCCGCTTCGATCAGCTGATCGACGAGCTGTTGCCGGCGTTCGTGCGCCAGGCGACCGCGATGGTCGGCGACCGCTCGGCGGCCGACGATGTCACACAGAAAGCGTTCCTCTCGCTCTGGAACTCGCGCCGACGCCTCCCCGATGCGCCGGCCGAGCTCCGCCGCTACGCGTTCCGCACGCTGATCAACTCGGCCCGCGAATGGCACCGACGCACCGACCGGCAACGCCGGCGCGACGCGGCGGTGGCACGACCGGCTGACGCATCGGCGCCGGACGCGGCACTGCAGCAGAGCGTGGCGCGCGAGATGTGGGATCTCGTCGAGCAACTGCCCGCGCCACAGCGCGACGTCCTCGTGCTGCGCTTCGGCCTCGGCCGGTCGTTGCAGGAGGCCGCTGTCGAGCTGGGGCTGCCGGAGGGCACGGTCTCGTCGCGCCAGCGCGCCGGCATTGCCGCGTTGCGCGAACGCTACGCCGTGACCGCCCCGGCCTCGGCCCTTGCCGCGCTGATGGCTGTGCTGCAGACCGGAGCCGCGAGTGCGGGCGCGGGCGACGGGATGCGTCAACCGACACCAGATGCTTCATCCATCCTGGTGCTGAAGGGACTCATCATGGCGTCGGTTGCTTCCAAGACTACGTCCGGCCTCGTCGGGGCCGTGGTCACGCTCGTGGTGTTGTTGCTGCTCGTGGCGGTGGTCGCCGGTATCACGCTCAGCGGGCCGCCGGCCAAGGCACCGGCCCGCAACGACGTGGTGATCACGCCGCTCGAACCGCTGCACCGCGCGAACACGCCGGCACGCAACGACACCCACCCGGCAATCGCCGCGGTGAGCCACACTCCCGCCGCCAACACCGATCCGCAGACGCCGGCCACCGACGAACCGC
>JBFWQT010000395.1:0-6908 GCA_050249295.1 Planctomycetota bacterium | reverse complement strand
CCAGGTGATCGAGTTTGTTGAAGACTCGTTCATCCGCGCGTCGGAGCGCAGGCAAGAATCGCCGTAGCCGCCGCCGAAGACACAGGAACGCGCCATGCTCCCCGATCATCCCAAGGTCCGTCGCGATGAGGACGGCAACCTGTGCGCTCGCTTCGGTGAGTACGGCGAGACCGTCGAACTGGCTGCGATCAGCGGGTGGATGATCGAGGAAGTGGGTCTCGTGAGTCGGCACCCATTGCTGATGCGACCGAACGAGACATGGTCTACTCCCCATTGACGCGAAACTTCGCCGGTGGGTCGGCGAACTGGCAGCGGGGTGCAAGCAGCTTGTTGTAGAAGCGGGCCGGCGCGCGGAAGTCTGCGTAGGCGCCGTCGACAAACGCCGCGAAGGTGACGGATTCTCCCAGCGGCAGTGGTTTGCCGTCCGGCCAGGGGCGAACAGGAATCTGGAGGTAGTCGGCGAATCGGCTCGCCATCGCCGGGCCATCGGAGATCTCGTCGGGCCGCATGGGCAGGCGCACGCGCGGGAACCAGTCGGCAAGCACGGCGGCCATGTCTAGATCGCCGGCTGCCAACCGGCCGAGCCACACCGACCACAGCGCCTTCCGATCCTCGATGCGGCCGTAGTTGGTGCTAGTCCGGTCGATGAGCGCGGCAGGCAGGGACTCGCCGACCTCGATGGCGTCATCCGAGTCGAAGTGGTTGATGACCTCCAGCGTGCGCAGGCAAGCGAGCACGACGTTCAGTTCCGGATCGGTCAGGTACGGAGCCAACTCCGGGATGTCGGCGGTTGTCCCGACGTGAATGAAGACCCGCATTGCGCGTGCACGATGACCCGGCACCGCACTTGCCAGCAACTCGCGCAGGACCGGCCGCTCGGTCGCGTTTGCCTGGAAGTTGCGCTCGAAGAAACGCAGCACCGCGTCTTCAACGGCTGGCTTCCGGGTGCGAACGGCGGCCAACAGGACTGCTCCGGCCAGCGGGTGTTCACAGTTCGTTGCAAGCCCCGCGATCGTCGCTCGTGCGACATCGTCCACATCCATTACGCAACGTTGGATCAGGATGTCGGCGGCTTCGGAGCCAAAGCGACGGTGCAGATTTGTCACCGCCGCGATGCGGACGGACGGATCGGAGTGATCAAGCAGTCGCGCCAGCAAGCCGACGATCTCCCGGTCGCTTCGGTACGCGCGACCCGGGCGACCGAGCAGCAGCGCCATCTCGTCACCGCGCCCGTAGCTCACGATGTGGTCGGCGAGTTGTACCAGGTGTTCGGCCGGCGCGTGCGCGACCGCTTCGGCGACCGCGTACCGCACATCCGCCTCGGCGCCGACCTGCCACAACAGAGGGAGCAGCGTGCCAACCTCCAGCCTGCTGCTGGCCGCGCGGAAGTTGTGCTCCACGATGGACACGATCAGGGCCGCAGACGGCGCGACATGCCCCGCCTCAATCGCGCTGCTGGCATAGTTGCGGATCCGGGAGTCGGGACTCGCCAGCGCCAACTCCACCATCCGTTCCTTCGCCTGCACGTTGGACTGATTCTGCAACACGCCCTTTGCAACCAACGGCTGCAGGGACTCCTCACCGGGGAAATGGTCGACCAGAGCGGCCTGCGTTTCCGTGTTGTCCAAGGCGACGAGCAGCAGAATCGCGTACCGCCGCACCGCCTCATCCGTGTCAGCCAGCATCGTCGTGGCGAACTCGGCGGCCTGCTTCCAGCCGTTGGTTTGCACCACGAACGCCACGCGTCGCCGTTCGGCTGTGTCTCCGTCGCGGTAACGCAGGATCAGTGCCGGCAGGTCCGCCGGCGTGAACTGCGTGGGGTCGGTGTCGGTCGGGTCTGGCTCAGGCTGTCGGTTGCGCTCCGGGTTTGGATTCGGCCGCAACTCCGGACCGGAATCGGGTTGCCGTTGCTCTAGTCCGATCGTGCCGTCCGCGCGCGGGTCCTTGAACTCGACCCCATCCTTCAGCCACGCATTCATCCGCGTCGCGAGCTCGCCGGTCGCGGGGTCGGGGTGTTCGGTCAACTCTTCCAGCCGTGCGATCCCCCACTCGCACGGCTCGTCGGCGTATCCCTTCGAGTGCATCATCCGGATTGCCACCTGCAGGATGGCCGGATCGTCCTCGAACACGGCGGCGCGAACGATCGGCCGAATCACGGCGAACCAGTCGCGAAGCGCCTGCAGCACGTGCGCCCGCAACGCGACGTCGCCAGCCAGGTACAGCGCCGAGGCACGCAACTGCAGGAGGTACTTCAGAAGATCCGCATCGCGTTCACCGTTGACCGGCGTCAACGCCACCCGGATTGCGCCGGTCCAGTCGCCGGCCAGCGCAAGCGCCAGGATCTGCTGTTGGAGCGGATTGTGGGGCGGAAACAGGATGCGCAGGCTGCGTACGCCGAGCGCAATGGCCCTCTCCGGCGGCAAATCGGCATCGGCGGACGGTACCGGGCGGTTGCTGTTGGACGCCGCGTTCTGCAGATGCTCGTCGGACGCAGCATCTGTCGAGTCCAACGGTTGATTGCGGTCGGCCGGGAGCGGGTGAGCTTGAGAACCTGAACCCGACTGATTCCTGGCGGGTCCAGCCGGCAACGGTTGCCAGAAAGCAACGAACAGGCCGATTCCTCCCGCCCCCAGAACCAGGATCAGAATTGCTCGTCGTTCCATGTTCAGGCTTGCTGCTGGCGTCGGCACAGGCACCGCGTCACGCTTGCGACCTTCGACACATAACATACACTCGGCTGCTCACTCTCTGAATGGCGCTTGGCGCATGGCAAAGACCCCTGGCAAAGGGCCGTTCGACGTTTTTGTGTCGTACGCGACGGCGGACAAGGACTGGGTGAAGTCCTTCGTCAGCAAGCTGCGGACACGGGCTGACGCCGATCACTTTCCGGACGAGAAGCTGCGGATCTGGGTGGACTACGAGGCCATCAAGTCCGGCCGGCCACCGCACGCGACGATTTCCGCGGCGGTCAGCGAGTCGGCCGTGTTCCTGCCGATCCTGTCGCCGGCTTACGTCGAATCCGTGCAGGACGAGCGCGGCTGCCACCAGGAGTGGGAGATTGCGGAAGCGATGCAGCGCAACGACGGGCCGCAGAAGGGGCGGTTCATCAATCCGATCCTGATCGACGAGGGCTTCCGGCTCAGCGGCCAGTTCCATCCGTACCAGCGCGTGAACTTTGCCGGCATGAACCCGCGCGGCCGCGGCGAGAACGCACGGCGGTTCAACGGCCAACTCGATCGCTGGCTGGAGAACGTCGCGGAGACGATTGCCGACATCCGCCGCGGGCCGCTGCGCACGTTCGCCATCAACTGCTACGGCAAGGGCGGCGTGGGCAAGACCACGTTGACCATCGGCCTGGCGGAGCGCATCGCGTCGTCGGTGAAGGCCGGCGCGCGCACGTTGCGCAAGGGCCGCAAGGTGCTGGTGATCGACGCGGACTACACGCAGGCCGGCGCGTCGTCCTTGCTCATCGGGCCCGACCGCCTGCAGGAACTCAATGAGAAGCACCGCAGTCTCTACGATCTGCTGCACACGGTGTTGATCGACGGCGAGTCCGACCCGGATGCGGTCGGCCGCTACGTGGTCAACGAGACGGTCGGCAGTCTGAAGGACGCCCACGGCAACCTGATGCTGATCCCGGGCACCTTCCGGCCGCTGGACATCGAGTCCGAGCCGTATCGCTACGAGTTCGATGGCGACGATCCGCAGGCCGCGGTGAGAGACCGCCGCAAGACGCTGCGCACGATGATCCGCGAGTACGCGAAGGCCAACGACGTGTCGGTGATCCTCGTGGACACCAGCCCGAACCCGTCGTGGGTGACGCGCGCGTTCCTGGACATTGCCGATGGCTTCGTGATTCCCGTCACGCCGGACCACGTCGCCATCCAGTCCGCCCGCCAGTTCGTGAAGGAAATGAAGAACACGCGCTTCGGGCTGAAGCAGGACAAGAAGGTGGTGGCCGTGGTGGTCAACCGCTACCGCCCGATGTGGCACCACAAGGAGAAGGCGCACCACGACGCCGCGAAGGAACTGGCGAGCAGCCTTGGCGCGAAGTTCCAGGTGATCGCCGACGACTCCGACATCCTCCAGATCGGCACCGAGGTGGGCACGGTCTGGTCCAGCTTCCTCGCCCGCTTCCGCCCCAACAAAGAGCGCGCCGACGCGTCGAAGGCGTTGCAGGAACTGGCCGATGCCCTGCTGCAGGCGAAGATCGGGGCGGCGTCCTGACGCTGATTGCTCGCACCAACACGGTGAGGTCACAATGAGACTGACCTGACACGCTGCGCAATCCCGCATGCAACCTTTGGAGACCAGATGGGGAATGCAATGGACGTCCCTGAGTTGAATACCCTGCTATCACCCATGACGGCCGCGGCCCGGCAGGCCTGGGACTGCGTAGTCAGAAGCGCACCACAGATGGTGGACGGGCTCTGTCAGATTGGCGAGCACCTGTACTGCACGGTTCTCGGCCCTCCTCTGCGAGAGCAAAGGTGCATTGCTGCTGTTACCTGGGCACCTACCGTCACCAACCTGTGGCGGATCAGCAAGAATGACGTCGGTGACCTCACCTACCGGTCCGATGTTCCGGAGTGGTTCCTCATCGCGCCTGATGTTGCCACCTTCGGAGGCATTCGCTGCGCGGCGGCGGAGCGGCACTGGCCGCGAATGTGCAGGACGGATAGCCAGCTGCTGACTGACGTTGGCAACCCGTTTCTTGCGACCGTGGTGTCCGTTCGCCGTATCGAGTTCTTCTTTGAAGCCGCCGACCCCGACGATTCAGACTTGCCGTTTGCCATTCGACGCCACGTCTGAGTGAACACCCCGGTTTGCCAGGCCTCTGGGACTGACTCCTCAAGACAAGGGCAAGTCTCGTACTACTCCTGGCCAGTGGGCGGGCTTGCGTCCACCAGGGGATTCATGACCAATCAGAACAACCAGTCGGATGTCGAATGCGCCCGCGAGCGGGCGCTGCTTTCGTTGATCGGGCTCTCCATCGGAGACGGCTTCGGCTACTCGATGATGTGGGAGTACGAGCGGGTCGCCGCGCGGCAGGAGCCGACGCCGCCGTGGACGTGGACGGACGACACGGAGATGGCCTGCTCCGTCGTCGCCACGTTGCTGGCGCGCGGCCGCATCGACGCGGACCACCTTGCGGCGTCGTTCGCCGAGCACCACGATCCGGGGCGGATGTACGGGCCGCGGATGCTGCACGAGTACTTCCCGCGCGTGTTTCGCGGCGAGCCGTGGAGCGACGTGGCCGCATCGCTGTTCGGCGGGTCCGGCTCGTTCGGCAACGGCGCCGCCATGCGCATCGCCCCGCTCGGCGCGTACTTCGCCGGCGACCCGGAACGCGCGGCCGCCGAAGCGGAGGTGTCGGCACGCGTCACCCACACCCACCCGGAAGGCGTTGCCGGCGCGGTTGCGGTGGCCATCGCCGCGTCACTCTTCGCGGCGCACGACGTCGCCGACCACGCCGACTTCCTCCAGCACATCGCCGGCTTCCTTTCTGCCACCGAAGTTCGTTACGGTCTGGAACGCGCCGCTTCCATCCCGGACGACACCACGCCCGAGGACGCGGCCGCCGAACTCGGCAACGGCTCGCGTGTCTCCGCGCAGGACACAGTTCCCTTCTCCATCTGGTCGGCCTCCACCGGCCGCACCAACTTCGCCTCCGCAATCTGGCGCACCGTCAGCGTCGGCGGCGACATGGACACCACCGCCGCAATGGTCGGCGGCATGCTCGCCCCCTTCCTCGGCGAACCCGGCATCCCACCCGCCTGGCTGGCCGCCCGCGAGCCACTGCCAACGTGGGTGACCCCGGCTCGATGACGGGACTGCGGGCACAATTCAGCGAACTGTCGCGTCCTCATAGACCAGGATCAGGCCTCGTGCCGTTCCGAACGCCAGCCAGCGGCCATCCTCAGTTGCCGCCATGCACGTCGTGGCATCGTTTGCAGCGGTGAGGTCTGGCGCCGGAGCGGTCAGGTCCCGCCCGGTGGCCGAATCAAAGCAGTGCCACTCCCAGCCCTCTTCGCCCACCATGCAGCCACGCGACATGTGGCGTCGACCTCCCCACACGACCACCTGGGCACCGTTCTGCGTGAATGCAATCGTGTCGGGGGCTCGACCGACGTCGGTTGCCCACCGCAACTCCCCGGTGGACAGGTCGAACGCGAGGATCATTGGCCGGCTCCTCTCCATTCGCCGACTATTCGACTCCCGCCAGTTGGCTCCGGACACCAGCACTTGCCCGTCGGGAGAGATGGCGACGGCGTCGGACAGCGACGTGAAGCCGCCGTTGATTTCCGGCGGCTCGATGGTGCGTGTGACTGCACCATCCCGGATGCGAACGAACCTGACCTGCTCGCGCTGCAGTCGCTCGTCCTGCTCGTCGATCTGGCTCTGGACGATTGCCGGGTCGTCCCCGGGGGTGATCGTCATCAGTTCGTCGGCATCGCCAACCTCGAACACCTTCCGGACCGGCTTCACCGCCTCATCCTGCCAGACCCATGCTGCGCCGGACCGGGAGTAGTCGCCGTCATCGAAGTAGTCCCAGATGCCGCCTGCAAGCACGATCGTTTTGCTGCCGAGCCAGCGCGCGTCGGTGACCTCGAAATCCTGGCGGCCCTTTCTCTGCCGCTCTGGTGGAAGCTCGATCGTCGCGGCCACTGAATCATCGGTGAGGTCGACAACCAGCGGCTGGTTGGTGCCACCAAAGGCGATCGCGCGATTGCCATCAGGCGAGAGCACTCCCGTGACCCGCGGTTGGTGATTGTCCAGACCGCCGGTCCATTTGCTGCACTTCGCACCGTCCCGAAGGGAGAAGCACTGGGCCATGCCGTCCAGCGAGACCGCCAGCAGGCGGTCGCCCGTGGAGTTCACCGACAACGAGGTGACATGGTCGGTAC
>JBFWQT010000394.1:0-6926 GCA_050249295.1 Planctomycetota bacterium | reverse complement strand
GGCGTGCAGAACGGCCCCGCGCTGGACAACCGCCTGAAGACGCCACAGGGCCAGCCGCGCCGGCTGAACCTGACCGAGGACGACAAGGCCGCGCTGGTGGCGTTCATGCTGACGCTCACCGACAACTCGCTCTCGAACGACGCGCGCTTCAGCGACCCCTTCGTGAAGTGACGACAATGCACCGCGAACCGCATGATGTGCCCGATCTGCGTGGGGTCTGTCTCCGGACGGACTCCACGCGGATCACGTTACCGACCCGAGATCGCTGCCGGCGCCCCGACTGCGCTGGCTGCGTCGACGGCGATCTCGCCGCCGTCACCGCCGTTGAAGATGCGGCCGGAATGCGGCGGCGGCGCACCGGGCAAGCCGTGGTTCTGCGCGGCCGGGAAGAACGCCATCACCAGCAGATAGATCAGCGCGACGAGCAGTGCGCCGATCAACACCATGTCGTAGAGCGACAGCCGCACGCCGACCCAGCCGCGCTTGCGGGCGGCCATGCGGTGGAACAGCGCCGGGTAGCGGCGGAACACCGACAGGTCGGCGAACTGGCCACCCTCGGCCTTGAGCGGCTCGCCGTTGCCGCCGCTGGTGCGCAGCACGCGGGTGGTGCCGGTGGTCGGCGCTGCGGACGGCGCACGGTAGCGCGAGCTGTCGGTCGGATTCACGGGTGCGGCCGGCGGTGGCACGACGGTGGCCCCGGTGTGCGCCGCCGGCACATGCACGGCCGCGGTCGGGTCGTCCGGATCGGGCGCCGGCGCGGCCCCGTCCGCGTCGAACGGACGGCGGTCGCGATCATCAATCACCTTGCGGGTGTGCGGTGGTGTGGTGATCCAGGCCATGACGGACCCCGCAGCAGAACGCGCGCACCATCAGTCTACTCGGCAACCGCTCCGACTCACAGGGCACAATTGCACGTTCCTCTGCTATTTCTTCTGCCAGTTGACTGGAAGCAGGCCCGCGCAAGCCCGCCGCGCAGGCGAAGCCGGAGGGAGGGACGCATCCCGCATCCGCTTCCCGCAACGTCGTGTCCGGCCCCCGCAACCACCCCGTTGCGCGGCTCCCGGAACCTGGTATCATCCGCGCCCTTCGGCCCCGGCCGAACCTGCTTCGACAGATACTGATACGGACCACAGAGTGGGAGGTCGGCACCACCGGCCGTTGACCACAACGAGAGACGACGATGGCAAAGGAAATGTCCGCGCAGATCAAACTGCAGTGCCCGGCCGGCGAAGCGACGCCGGCCCCGCCGGTCGGCCCCGCGCTGGGTCAGCACGGCGTGAACATCGGCATGTTCGTCAAGCAGTTCAACGATCGCACTGCATCGGAGAAGGGCACCGGGATGATCTACCCGGTGCTGATCACGGTCTACAAGGACCGCACCTTCGAGTTCGAGCTGAAGTCGCCGCCGGCCAGCGTGCTGCTGAAGAAGGCGGCTGGCATTGCCAAGGGCTCGGGCGTGCCCAACCGCGACAAGGTTGGCAAGGTGACGAAGGCCCAGGTCAAGGAAATCGCCGAGAAGAAGAAGGCGGACCTGAACGCCAACTCGATCGAGGCCGCGATGCGGATCATCGAGGGCACGGCGCGCAGCATGGGCGTGGTCGTCGAAGACTGAACCTCCGCAGCAGCTGACGCGGCACCCGCATCCGATGCGTAGCCCGTGATCCGCTTGCTGTCTGTCCGGCTGTCGGGCCTTCGCGGCGTAGCGAAGACCTCACCCGTCAACCGCCACCCGTAGGGAGGATCGGGGCCCCGCTCCGATCCGCCAGTACCCACGAGGAATGCCGCCTATGGCAGAAGAAAAAGACCGGGACCAGCCGGTTGACGCGGAAGAGCCATCTTCCTCATCACCCGCGGCCGAGTCCGCCGATGACACGCCGAAGGAGAAGAAGAAGCGCTACCCGCGCTCCGGCTTCCAGCGTGACGGCAAGCACATCCTGGCTGCACGCAAGAAGGTCGACCCGTTCAAGCGCTACCCGCTCGACGAGGCGATCGACCTGCTGCAGACGTCCGCGCCGAAGCGCAAGTTCGACGAGACCGTCGAGCTGGTGATGAAGCTCGGCGTCGACCCGCGCAAGCAGGGCCAGTCGTTGCGCGGCTCGTACTCGCTGCCGCGTGGCGTGGGCAAGACCAACCGCGTGATCTGCTTCGCCGAGGGCGCCATCGCTGACGAGGCGCGGGCGGCCGGTGCGACGGTGGTGGGCGGCGAAGAGCTCGCGAAGAAGGTCGAGGAAGGCTGGGACGATTTCGACGTCGCCGTCGCGCACCCCGCGACCATGAAGTACGTCGGCCGTCTGGGCAAGGTCCTCGGCCCGAAGGGCAAGATGCCGACTCCCAAGGCCGGCACCGTGACGCCCGAAGTGGCCATGGCCGTGAAGGAATTCGCGGCAGGCAAGATCGAATACCGTACCGACGATCGTGGCAACGTCCACGTGCCGGTGGGCAAGCGCTCCTTCCAGAAGGACGCGCTGATCGAGAACATCACGGCGTTCATCGCCCTGATCGTCTCGCTCAAGCCCTCCGACTCGAAGGGCATCTACATCCAGAAGATCGTCATTTCTTCCACCATGGGCCCCGGCGTACCGGTGGCCGCGCCCTGACCGACAGGTCACAACGCTCAGGGCGTGCCAACGGAAGGAGAACCGATATGTCGAAGGCTCTGAAAGAAATGATGTTCTCGCACTACGACCGCCTGCTGGGCGGCCGTGATTCGCTGCTCTTCGTGGACTCCGCGAAGATCCCGGCGGAAGACGTGCGGGCGCTGCGTACCCGGCTGCGCGAGCAGAAGGTGCTGATGCTGGTCGTCGCCAACAAGGTGTTCGACAAGGTGCTCGAGAAGCACGGCATCAGCGGCTTCCGCAAGACCGTCAACGGTCAGATCGCGGTGCTGTACTCGGAAGAGGAAGGCGGCGCGATGCGCGCGGCCCGGATCGTGGCCGACTGGAACAAGAAGAAGAAGAACTCGGCTGTGCTCGGCGGCTTGCTCGAAGGGGCGATCGCCGACGCGAACGAGGCAGGCACCTGGAAGGACCTGCCGACCCGCGACGAGCAGCTGTCGATCATCGCCGGTCAGATCATGGCCATGGCAGGCCGGATCGCCAGCCAGATCGAGGAGTTCTCGAAGGGTGGCGACGGCGACGGTGGCGAAGGCGGTGGTGACGGTGCGGCCGACGCACCCGCCGCGGCCCCTGCGGAGGGCGGCGACGCTCCTCCGGCCACTGAAGGCTGAGCCCGCGATCGATCAACACAAGCATCAACGTATTAACCATCGACCGAACTGACGAACTGAAGGAGCAGGACAATGGCAACCGATCTGAAGGCCCTCGCAGAAAGCATCGTGGGGCTGACCCTGAAGGAAACGAAGCAGCTCAGCGACATCCTCGAGAACGACCACGGCATCAAGCCCGCCGCCGGCGGCGTGATGATGGCCGCGCCGGTCGCCGCCGAGGAAGTCGAGAAGACCGAGTTCGACCTCGTCATGACCTCGGCCGGCGACAGCAAGATCCCGGTCATCAAGGTGGTGCGCGAGCTGACCAACCTCGGCCTGAAGGAAGCCAAGGCCCTCGTGGATGCCGCCCCGAAGGCGATCCTCGAGAAGAAGCCCAAGGCCGAGGTCGAGGAAGGCAAGAAGAAGCTCGAGGAAGTCGGCGCCACCTGCGAGGTCAAGTGAATCCGCGGGGCGATGCCGCCTGACCGACTATCACGCGACGGCGCGGTGCGACCAACCGGTCCACCGCGCCGTGCGCGTTGCCGTGCCGCGTTGCCGTGCGCGTTGCCGTGGGTGGCGTGCCGGCAACCCGACCGCGGCCGGGTCGAATTGGCTTGCACGACCTGCCCGCCTTGAACATGATCCTTGTGGGTCGATCCATCTTTCCCTCGACCCCGTATCACACACACCCCCGCTCCCCGCACTTTCATGTTCAAGCTGCATCGCGCGCTCGCGCCCGCTCTCATCGCCACGCTCCTGCTCGCATGGTCGGCCAGCGACGTGTTCGCCCAGTCGCGCATCACCATGGACCCCGACAACCCGGGCCGCCGGATTGTCGAGATCGGTGACGAACCGGCACCGCGCACGCAACCCGAACTCGCGCCGTCCACCGAAGCTGGCTACTCGCATCGCGCCGTCGGCAGCTGCCTGGTGGCGGACTTCCCCGAGCAGTTCGCGGGCAGCGAGTTCCGCTACTGGTCGGACGGCGTGCAGCCGCTGACCGCCGCGCCGCGCAGCCTGTATCAGCGCGATGCCGACGGACAGATCATCAGCTCGCAGGCCGCCGCCAACCCGCAGAGCGCGTCGAGCAACGGCACCGTGCGTTACACCGGCACGTGGCCGAATGTCGATGACGTCTTCACGCCGCTGCCCGGCCGCGTCAAGCACGACACGATGGTGCTCACGAAGCCCTCGCTGCACGCCGACGCCGCGTGGTTCGGCACGTCGTGGCACGTTCGCATACCCGCCGGCCTGGCCTTCACGCCCGCCGTCACCAGCGAGCAGGTCACGATCGGCCCGCTGCAGGTGGCCAACCCGGAAGGCTGCCTGCTCTACAGCATCAGCATGGTCGAGGCGGTGGACGCCAACGGCAACCGCTTTGCCGGGCGCCTGCGCATCGCGCCAGACGGCGATGGCTACCTGGTGAGCGTCGAGGTGCCGGCCAGTGACATGCGCGCGGCCGTGTACCCGGTGGCGATCGACCCGACCGTCGACATCATCCTCTCCGGCTCGAACAACATGTTCCCGTGGGGCTCGGGCACGCCGGAGGGCCGCGTCGCCAAGCGCTACGACGCGTCGCAGATCGGAGGCGGCGGCACGATCACCGAGTTCGCGGTGCGCGCCGCCAACGCCTACCCCGCGCTCAACTACCCGCGCGTGGTGATCCGCATCGGCGAGACGACGAAGACCTCGGGCACCTTCAGCCAGACCTGGGACCAGAACTTCGACGCGAACGGCCCGTTCACCGTTTACGACGGCGCCATGAACTTCAACGCCGCAGGCGCGCTGGTGTGGTTCAACAACATCACGTTCCAGACCCCGTACGTCTATTCCGGCAGCAACGCGCTGACGATCGAGTGGACGCTCTACGGCACCAACACCCAGAACCTCGACGTGTTCGTCGAGTTCACCAGCGCCAACGCGCTGAACGCCCGCTGCTGGACGCACGACGCGACCGTGACCGCGACCTCCAGCGGCAAGGCCGGCAACGCCAACTCGATTCGCCTGGTGCTGCTCGACACGCCCAAGATCTCGTCGCCGGGTGCCGGTGCGATGACCGACGGCTACGTCGGCACGGGCTACAACGTGGATGTCGACGCGACCGGCGGCCAGGCTCCGCTGGCGTTCGACATCAGCGCCGGCTCGCTGCCGCCGGGCCTGAACATCAACTCGACCACCGGCATCATCAGCGGCAATCCGACCACGCCGGGCAACTACGCATTCACGGTGCGCGTGACGGACAACGCCGCCAAGACTGACACGCGCGACTACACGATCCAGGTCTACAGCGCGCTGCAGATCACGTCGCCCGGCGCGGGCGCGCTGGCCGACGGCGTGCAGAACGTGCCGTACGGGCCCCTCAACATCAATGCGAGCGGCGGCAAGGCCGCGCTGGTGTGGAGCATCCCGGCTGGCACGCTGCCGACCGGGTTGTCGATCAACTCCGGCACCGGCGCGATTTCCGGCACGCCGACCGGCACCGGCCTCTCCAACTTCACCGTGCGCGTCACCGACGCGAACGGGGTGTTCGTCGAGCGCGCGTACTCGATCACGGTCTACGACCTGCCGACGATCACCTCGCCCGCGACCGGCGCGCTGACGCCGGAGGGCTACGTCGGCGACGCGTATTCGCGCACGTGGACCGCGGCCGGTGGTGTGCCGGCCTACACGTGGTCGGTGGTGTCGGGCAGCCTGCCTGCCGGCCTCTCGCTGAACACCGGCACCGGCCAGATCAGCGGCAACCCGACGACTGCGGGCAACTCGTCGTTCTCGATCCGCGTGACCGACACGAACAACGACACCGACACCGAGGCGTACACGCTGCAGATCCTGGCGTTGCCGACCATCTCGTCGCCGGCCGCGGGCCCGTTGCCGCAGGCGACGCGCAACGCCCCGAACTACACGCAGACGTTCACGGGCAGCAACGGCAAGGCGCCGCTGGCCTGGAGCGCCACCGGCCTGCCCGCGGGCATGTCGCTCAACTCCGGCACCGGCGTACTCAGCGGCACGCCCACCGCGGCGGGCTCGTTCAACATCAACGTGACCGTGACCGATGCCAACGGCAAGACCGACGTCAAGGCGTACACCTTGCTGGTGGCCGCGGCCGTCGCGCTCACCGGCAGCAGCCTGCCGGACGCTGAGGAAGATCTCGCCTACAGCCAGACGCCGGGCAACTCGGGCGGTACCGCGCCCTACACCTGGTCGATGTTGATCTCGCCGTCGCTGCCGGACCTGAGCATGGACGTGAGCACCGGCCTGATCACCGGCACGCCCTCGGCGGGGACGAGCAACAACTACAACGTGACCGTCACGTTGACCGACTCGCTGGGCGGCACGGCCAACAAGAACTACACCTTCTACGTGACGCAGCCGGGTGGCGGCACGGCCGCGAACTGCGGCTGCAACAGCCGGGCGACCGCGCAGGACAGCGCCTTCATGGGCTGGCTGTTCCTGCTCCTGCCGCTGCTGCTGATCGTGGCCCGCCGTCGCACGGCGTAAGCCCGGCACCGCTGGCAGCCTACCCGCGACGCCGTCCCTGCCTGCCGGGGGCGGCGTCGCGCATTTGTCGGCCGCAGCACGGGTTACGTGCCTGTGTGAGGCCCGAATTGGCTTGCAGTGAATGCATGGCTGGACGACAATTTGTCTGGAGCAGGCTACCTGCCTCGGCCTCTCCGCCAGGACTCACACACACGCCGAGTTTCTCACACACCCTTGCTCTCAT
>JBFWQT010000393.1:0-6944 GCA_050249295.1 Planctomycetota bacterium | reverse complement strand
CCGGGTGGGTTACACCGACGAAGCGAGCGACGATTGCACGCTCCCCTCCGGGGACTTACGTCCCCGGCTCGCCTCCGACCCGAGTACCCTGGCAGCTACGTGCGGTCGCGTCTCTTGTCCCGGACGGCAAGGGGGCAAGGGCAAGGGCAAGGCGCGGCAAAGGGAATCGAACTGCACCCTGCGGACGTTCCGTCAGCGAGTTACAACCTCGCTCGCACACTCCGCTGCACGCCCGCCCGCAACAGACTCATGACCGAGACGACGACGACCGACGTCCGCAATGTGGTGATCATCGGCTCCGGCCCGGCCGGCCTCACGGCCGCGCTCTACACCTCGCGCGCGATGCTGCACCCGCTGGTCATCAGCGGCTTCATCGTTGGCGGCCAGGCGGGCGGCCAGCTGATGACCACCACCGAAGTGGAGAACTACCCGGGCTACCCCGAAGGCGTCGAAGGCCCGCACATGATGGCCGACCTGCGCAAGCAAGTGGAGCGCTTCCACGCCGAGTTCCTCGACGGCTATGACGTGACCAGCGTGGACCTGTCGACGCGGCCGTACACCATCCGCACCGGCTGGTACGACCAGCAGGACAAGACGAAGGTGATCGACGACAGCGGCCCGGTGATCAAGGCGAAGACGCTGATCATCGCCACCGGCGCGACCGCCAAGTGGCTCGGCTGCAAGGGCGAGGCCGAGTACATGAACCGCGGCGCGTCGGCCTGCGCGACCTGCGACGGCGCGTTGCCGCGCTTCCGCGATCGGCCGCTGGTGGTCGTCGGCGGTGGTGACACGGCCGTCGAGGAGGCGTCGTTCCTGACGAAGTACGCGAGCAAGGTGATGATCGTGCACCGCCGCGACGAGCTGCGCGCGAGCAAGATCATGGCGAAGCGCGCGCACGAGCATCCGAAGATCGACATCATCTGGAACAGCGTGCTCGACGAGATCAAGGGCAACCCGAAGGACGGCGTGACGCACGCCGTGTTGCGCGACGTGAAGACCGGCGCGATCACCGAGCACGAGGTCGGCGGTGTGTTCATGGGCATCGGCCACAAGCCGAACACCGACCTGTTCAAGGGCGTGATCGACATGGACGAGACCGGCTACATCAAGCTGGCCAATCCGCCGACCACCTACACGAATGTGCCCGGCGTGTTCGTCTGCGGCGACGCCGCTGACCACGTGTATCGCCAGGCGATCACCGCGGCGGGCACCGGTTGTGCCGCGGCGATCGACGCCGAGCGCTGGCTGGAAGCGCAGGAAGCCGGCGGCTGAGCGCGTGCGCCGCAGGTGAGGAAGCAAGAGGACTGGACACAGAGCCACGCAGGACACGGAGGAGACTGGAGAGGTCACCGCGCTCGCGTTGCCTCGTCCTCTGTGATCTCCGTGTCCTCTGTGTCCAATCCTCTTCCATTCTGCGTGCGGCACCCGCTTCGCCGATTGGCGGATCGTCAGCGCGGACTCCAACGGGCATCTGCCGCCACAAGCGCACAGCCGTTACCGACACCGCCGACACACCGTGCAAGCCGGATACGGACCCGCTACACTGCTGCGCGCGGCTGGCTTCCTCGTCAGGCGACGCCACATGCAGCGTAGTCCGCATCGAAAAGGCATGCGCACCTGCACCATTGCGCTTCTCGCTGGCCTGGCGACCCTCTTTGCCACGGGCTGCGTCAGCAAGCCCGTCGCGCACCATTCCGACGATGGGCTCGGCCATCCGGGGTTCGACACGACCTTCGGCGAACGGCCGAGTCGCGACTGGGAACACCAGGTCTACTACGCGCGTGCCCTGACCCTGATGACCAACGACGAGCGGACGGTGTGTTTCCAGCAGGAGGACGATGCCGCGCGCGACCACTACCTCCGATCGATCGGCTCCGACGCGCGGATCGATCTCGAGTACCGGATCAAGCCGCAGCATGGCCAGCCGTTTGATCCGCCACGCGCGCTGCGCAAGCTGTACGGCGACGACATCCAATGGGGCGCCACGACCCATTGCGGCGTGATCGACATCTGGCTCGCGTCGCGCTTCAACGGCGTGACTCGCGTCGTCATGACGTTCCATGTTTCGGACGGTAAACTCATTGAATCGCGGTCGTACCTGCAGCAGGAGTGGAGCCGGCGAGAGTCGGTCTGGCGCGAGTGCTGCCGCATCAAGATTGAACTCTCCGGTGTCCTCGGTGCCGGCATGACGGTCGCCGCCACACGCGATGCGATCGCTCGCCTGCACACCGCCGGCGGCGACGTCCTGCTTGCGGAAGACCCCGAGAAGTCGAGCATGTACGACCGCGAGGACTGGCAGTGGACGCGTGAGTTCGACGACGACCACCTCGTAATCCACCTGGTGTTCTACAGCGGTGTGCTGAACAGCTGGGAATGTCACCCATCGCGCTGATCGCACACACAAAGCAGAATCCGCGCTCGCGTTACCGCCACTGCCGACACACCGTGCAAGCCGGTTGCGGGCCCGCTACACTGCCCGTCCGCATGCATGCATCCGCCCGACGCGCCATCGAGCCACCCGACCACTCCATGAGCCAGCACGCCGACCCGGCCTTCCAGAAACTTGCCGACCATCTGCACCGCCGCGAACTCGCGGTCTTCTGCGGCGCCGGTATCTCGATGGACCGGCCCACGTCACTGCCGAGCTGGCGCGAGCTGACCAACGGCATGCTCGACGCCATCGCCGAGGCCAGCCAGGAAGCGGCCGGGCAGTCGTATGCGCGCATGCTCAAGGAAGCCTGGCTGCCGCCCGAGATGATCGCGCAGAAGCTGCACGACGTGTTCGGCAACGAGTTCTTCGACTCGCTCGACGTGCTGAAGACCGGCGAGCCGAACCTCAACCACCTCTACCTCGCCGCCCTCGCCAAGACCGGCCGCGTGCCGGCGATCGTCACCGCCAATTTCGACACCTTCATCGAAAAGGCGCTGCGCGCGCTGGAAGTGCCGCACAAGGTGTACCGGCGCGACGAGGAGTTCGCCGACTGGGTGAAGAACCCGCCGCCGCAGGGCACGGTCACGCTGATCAAGATCCACGGCTGCATCGACGCCAAGGACACGATCATCGCCACCCTGAAGGACACCGGCCGCGGCCTCGCCACGGCCAAGAAGACCGCGCTGGCGGAGCTGCTCAAGCGCTACGTCTTCCTGTTCCTCGGCTATTCGGGCAACGACTTCAACCTCGACGACAACAAGATCGCGATGCGCGATGCGCAGTCGGTCGCGCGCGGGTTCTTCTGGAACTTCCGGCCGGGCGAGAGCAACCCGGTGGTCGAGAGCCTTGTGAAGGACTACGGCAGCGAGCGCGCGCACAAGATCGAGCACGTGCTGCCCGACCTGCTGGTTGATCTCACGGCGCAGGTGTCGGGCTCGCAGCTGGCCACCACCATGAAGCGCTGGGCCGCCAAGCTGCCGCCCGAGCATTTCCGCGTGATGGGCGAGTTGCTGCACCACGCCGGCAAGCTCGAAGACGCCAAGATGTGCTACGAGCTGCAGGGCAAGGTGCGCAACAACCCCAACACGCAGAGCATCGACCCGAAGCGCCGCGCGATCAGCCTGCA
The DNA here is from genome assembly GCA_050249295.1 of Planctomycetota bacterium. Lineage (GTDB taxonomy): Bacteria > Planctomycetota > UBA8742 > SKZP01 > SKZP01 > JBFWQT01. Next base: position 3,387 of record JBFWQT010000393.1, on the reverse strand, counting down.
CAACCTCGGCCGGCTCGCGGCCGACCGCGGCGAGTTCCACGAGGCGCTCGACAGCTACAGCCGCGCGCTGGTGCTGCACGAATCGCAGGACGACAGGGCCGCGCAGGCGGAGACGCTGCACCAGATCGGCCACCTCTATCAGGCGCGGGCCGAGTTCCCGAAGGCGCTCGAGTACTACAACCAGGCGCTGGAGATTCTTGCCACCGGCGACGGCAGCGGTCCGCGCGCCGCCGTGCTGCACCAGATCGGCTCGATCCATCACGAGCTCGGCGAGCTCGACCAGGCGCTGCAGTGCTACGGCCAGGCGATAAAACTCCAGGAGGCGGCTGGCGACCACGAGAGCATGGCGGCCACGCTGCACCAGACCGGCCTCGCGTATCACGCGCAGGAGAAGCACGACGAGGCGCTGGCATACTTCGAGCGCGCGAAGAAGCTCGAGCACGAGCTTGGCATCAAGCGCGGCCTCGCACCCACGCTCTCGGCGATCGGCCTCGTGCACCTCGAACGGCAGGACTACGAGAAGGCGCGCGAGCACTTCCGTCAGGCGAAGGAGATCGCCGAGGGCCTGCAGGACAAGGCCGGCATGGCGTCGTGCTGCCACAACCTCGGCATCGTGTCGTTTGAAACCGGCGACGTGGACCTGGCCGGCTGGAATTTTGACGCCGCGCTGAAGCTGCGCGAGGCGGCCGGTGATCAGCTCGGCATGGCCGACACGCTGGACTGGCTCGGCGAGATTGCGCGCGAGCGTGGCGACAACGCCGCGGCGAAGGCGCACTTCACTCGTGGTGCGGAGATCTTCCGCGCGTGCGGTATTCCGGAGCGCGCGGATGCGTTGCGTGCGCAGGCCGAGGCCGTGGGCAGCTGAGCGTGGCACCCGCTGCTGCTCCAACCGTAGCGTCGCGCCGCCCGAGCACAGCAGGCATGGTCGCCGCCGCGGCGTCGGTGCTGGCCCTCTGGTGGTACTGCTGCCCGTGGATCGGATATGGCCGGGACGGCATTATTGCCACGATCACGGCATACCAAAGCGGCCTCGGCATGGCGGCCGGCATCGAGCAGAGCACGCCAGCCGGTGCCGCGTTTTTTCGTTCGATCGCCCTGGGCATGTGCGAGTGGCCCGGCTCGCGCGACTTGCAGCTTCCGGCGAGCCTTGTCGGGTTGGCGTTGATTGCATCGTGCTTCCTGCTGATCGCGGGCGTTCTGTTGCGACGACGTCCTGTCGAGTCAGCCGGTCTGGCGTGCGGCGTGGTGGCAACCGGCCTGTTCTGCTGGCTGATCGTGATCCTGCAGGGGCGGTTTCACCAGGGCTGGGACCCGATGGTCGAACTGGTTCCCTTCGTTGCCGTCACCACGATCATCAGTGCGCTGGGCATATGGCGAGCCGCCTCGCTGATCTGGAGGCGATGACATCGGCCGCTCGACGCGTTTGCGCAAGCCCGGACTGCAACGTCGAACGAAGCGCGCGCCTGAGCTCGCATGCGCGACTGTCGACGAAGCCAGCCGGTCGGCGCTTGTTGACCTTGCACAACGGAAGGGATCCACCACGCGCAAGCAGAGCGAATGGAAGACGGTTGATGCGGACCGCACTATCTCCGTGCTCTCAATAATCTGGCAGCGCGAACTGCGGGCAAGGGCAAGGGCAAGGGCAAGGGCAAGGGCAAGGGCAAGGGCAAGGGCAAGGGCAAGGGCAAGGGGTGAGAGGGGCAAGTCGCCGGCTCAATCGCCTTCCAGCACCACCATCGCCACCGCCATCTCGCGTTCGTGCGCCAGGCTCAGGTGCATCCGCGTTACGCCCTTGCGATCCGCCGTTGCCTTCGCGCGACCGCTCAGCACCAGCTCCGGCGGCGCGCCTTGCGGCGATGGATCACGCAGCACCTCGATCTCCAGAAACCCCGCATCGGCACCAATGCCGCACCCCAGAGCCTTCGACACCGCCTCTTTCGCCGCGAACCGCGCGGCATAGCGCTCGGCCCGCGCATTGCCCCGACCGGCATCACACCACTCGCGCTCCCGCTCGGTGAAGTGGCGCACGCAGAAGTGCTCGCCATGACGCTCGAGCATGCCGCGCACGCGCTCGACGGCGACGATGTCGGTTCCGATCCCGAGAATCATCCAACCAACTCCGGTCTCATTCGTGTCGCTTGTCTGCCAACGACTTGCAACGGACGGACGCCGCCGTGAGGGCCCTGTCGGCCAACTTTCCGTTTGGTTTTCTGATACCTCACCGTAAAATGTTTCGAAGATGTAACAGGCCGGAGGCAGGCGGTCCACGCCATCTGTCACCATCCGGTACCATCCTCCTGCATCTGCATCTCACTCTTACAGCCACCGCCCCCGGATCCGCTACCGATGCCCACCATCGCGGCCGCAAGTTTTTGTCCGTGCAGACAGTTGACCGGGCGGTGTGCAGTCGGAAAGCGACTGTCGGCCCGGCAGTCACATTCACACAATTCGTGACCCAGGCTCTTGATACCCCGGTGGTCCGACCCTGACAATCGCGTCATCTGGTTGCCATCACCCACCCGGCAGCCGGCTCTGCGCCTGGCACCATCCGCACGCAGAGGGGACAGGAGAGATCAGCGATGACGGCAATCTCCAATGGAATCTACAACGTGATCATTGCCTCCCTCCAGGAGGGAGCTGACCGCCAGCACGCCGCCAGCGTGCTCGCGGGCGCCATCGGGCTCGAGGCCGCCGTGGCCGAGGTGATTCTGCGCAAGGCGCCGATCACGCTCTTCCGCGATCTGCCGCAGGAGGACGTCGACTTCCTCCGCGAGCACCTGGTGGAGCTCTCGCGCGCCGGGCTCGACTTCCGCATCACGCAGCGTGATGCCGACGATCTGCCGAAGGTGAACTGGCCGGCGCGTCCCGACGTGCGCGTGCTGTTCGCAGCGGTGGACGAAGACGAGGAAGTCATCAGCGCGGCGGGCAGCAACGGATCGCACTCGCATGCACCGGCCCCCGCCCCCGCGCCCGCGCCCGGCGGCGGTGGCAAGGCCGGCAAGGACACCGCGAAGATCCCGCCGAAGCCGGACCGCGTCGACATCGAGCTGTCGTGCCCGTGCTGCCAGGCCGTGCTCAAAGTGACGAAGGACAACAACAAGACCGACGTCTCGATCATCGCCGACGCGCGGATCAATCCGCTCGCCGGTCACGACCGCGAGCATGTGCCCCACGAGCAGCAACTGCCGTCGGCGCACCGCGCCGCGCCGGCTCCCGCGCCGCCGCCGGGCGTGGCCCCGAAGAAGCCCGCGCTCGAAGTGCGCTCGTCGGTGGCCGAGAACGAGCTGCTCACCAGCCCGATGGACATGCCGGCCGCGCCGCCGCGTCTCGGTCGTCGCGAGGAAGCCACCGCCGAGAACTCGGTGCGCAACACCGTCCGTGACCTCT
>JBFWQT010000392.1:0-6970 GCA_050249295.1 Planctomycetota bacterium | reverse complement strand
CGCGCGTGCACGCCACATAGAACACGCGCTTGGTCTCGTCGCGATCCGCGTCCTGCGTGGCGAAGCGATCGAGCTCGAGCGCCAGCGTCTCTTCGGTGTCGTACGAGCCGGGGTCGGAGCTGAGCCGTGCGACGGCGCCGAACTCCTCGGAGGTGCGCCAGACGTTGCGCATGTAACGGCCCTTCTCGTCCGATGTGCCGCCGATGATCGACATCTCGCGGCCGAGTTGCGGAACGATCACGACCGGGAACTCGAGGCCCTTTGCGCCATGGATCGTCATGATCCGCACGGCATCCGGCGTGCCTTCGCCGGGCTCGGGCGCGGGCGGCGCGTCGGGTTCCTGCACGTCGGCCTCGCGGCATTCGCGCAGCGACTCGACGAACGCGGAGAGTGGTTGCCGGCTGTCGCTCTCGAACGACGCGGCCATCTCCACCAGCTTGTCGACGTTGGCGATGGCCTGCGCGGCCGTGTCGCGGGTCTGCAGTCGCGCGCGCAGATCGGTTCCGTGGATCCACATGTCGACGAGGCCGGCGCACGAAGCCGAGGTGCGATGCTGCATCACCTGCTGCCACGTGCTGCGGAAGCGCGCATAGCGTGCGCGCTGGTCGGCGCTGACCGCCGGCGGAAGCTGCTCGGCCGGCAGGTCGAGAATCTCGACGAGCGGACGGTGTGATCGCTTCACGCCGCGCACCGCGGGCTTCGGCGCCTTGTCGTGATCGCCATCGTCGTCGGCCTCGTCGCTCGCGGCACTGGTGGCGCTGGTGGTTGCGCGGTCGTCGTCGGACAGCGCGCGCACAATCCAGAACAACGTGTCGTCATCGAGCCCCACCATCGGCGACCGCCACAGCGCAGCCATGTCGATATCGCGTCGCGGATCGACGGTGACGGACAACGCGTTGGTCAGGTCGACGATCTCGTCGCGCGAGAAGAACTGCCGGCCGCCGAGCGAGAGGTACGGCAGGTGATGATGGTCGAACACGATCTCGAAGATCGGCAGGTGGGTTCGCGCGAACAGCAGTAGCGCGATGTCGCGGTAGCGCACCGCGCGCCAGGCTTTCGTCGCCGGGTCGTAGAACCGCGGCTTGTCTTCCTCGACCAGCCGGCGCATGCGTCGCGCGATCTGGTCGGCTTCCCACGCCACGCACTGCTCGACGCGCGCCGACTCGTAGTCGGCTTCGCTGGCCCGTCCGAAGCGCTTCTGCGGCGCACCCGGTTTGCCGATTTCCTGTGCGACATCTTCCGGATCGTAGACCAGCAGTTCCACCCGCGGCCCGGCAATACCGGCGGCGAGCACGGCGGCTTCGGATGGGCCGGCGTCGCTGCTTCCGGTTCCGGTTCCGGTTCCGGTTCCGGGCGAGCCGGGGGTGTGAGCCCCCGGAGTCTGGTTCCGGGACGTGTCATCAATCTCGCGAGTGCTTCCGTGACGATCGAAGGAAGGCTCCGGAATCAGACTCCGGGGGCTTACACCCCCTGCTCGCCCGGAACCGGAACCAGTGATCGCGTCCCACTCCCGCAACTCGGGAAGCGTGGCGGCCTCGGCAGCCGGATCGCGGCCCGGCACCAACGGATCGGCTGCCAGGTCGGCGTCGCGGGTGCTCCACACATCCGCGAAGAACGTGTTCACAAACGACAGGATCGGCGACACCGAGCGGAAGTTCGCACTCAGCGTCAGCCGGCGCGCGCCGTTCTCGCCCTTGCGGCAATGCTCCTCGAACCGCCGGAACTCGGCCACATCGGCCTGCCGGAAGCGGTAGATCGACTGGCGCGCGTCGCCGACCACGTACACCTGCCGCGCGGCCATGCCTTCTTCCTCATGGCGCGTCAGCAGCTGGATGATGTGGTTCTGCAGCGGGTTCGTGTCCTGGTACTCGTCGACCAGCACATACCGGAAGCGCTCGACAAACCGCACACGCTCCTTGAGGATCAGGTCGCGCGCGGCCGTCAGCATGTCGAGGAAGTCCACCCGGCCCTCGCCCGACTTCCAGTCGCTGAAGCGCATCCACTCGTCGGCCGCCGCCTCCAGCACAATCCTGCGGTGCGACGCGAACTCCAGGTCGGCCTCGAGGTCCGGCGCGAACCACTTCCAGAATGCCAGCGAGCCCTCGCGCGTCCGGTCGGTGATCCGCTTGCGCGCCTTCTCCAGAGAGCCCTCGGCCGTCCAGCCGAGCAGGCTCTCACGCAGCTGCTGCAACACGTGCACCGGCAATAGTTTCTCGTCGTGCGCCGGCTGCAACGCCTTCGCCTCGGCGATCGCCAGCGGCAGCTTCTCGGCGGCGCGACTTCCCGGGCGCACGACATATTCGTCGAGTCGCAGGATCTGGTCGAACATCCAGCGCTGGTTGCGCAGCGCCTGCTCGGTGCAGCGGCGTTGCAGCAGCGCGACGTACGCCGCCTCGTCGGGCGCATACGTGCTTACCAGCCCGGCCGGCGTGAGGCTGTGCTCGCGGCCGTGGCGGATCAGCTCGAAGATCGCGTGGAACGTCTCGTTGACGCGGTAGCGGTCGACGATGAACTGCAGGTCGCGATGGCCGGCCAGCATCTCCTCGCGCCGGCGCACGCGGTAGCGCGCCTCCTCCACGGTGGAGAGCAGCCGCGCGTTGGGGTCGATGTCGGCGTCGAGCGCATACTCCTTCAGCATGCGCAGGCAGAACGCATGGATCGTGCTGATGTAGCCGCCTTCCACTTCGCGCAGCAGCCGCACCTCGCCCCGATCGAGCAACAACCGGCCGATGCGGTCGCGCATCTCGGCGGCCGCGGCTTCGGTGAACGTGATCGTCACGATCTGGTCGGGCCGAACGCGCGCCGTGCTGAGCAGGTGCACGTAACGCTCGGTGAGCACGCGCGTCTTGCCCGACCCCGCGCCGGCCGCCACGCAGATGTCGCCGCCACTGGCGGTGATGGCGTCGGCTTGTTCGCGGGTCAGCGCCATGGCGATGGGTCGGTTGCGGGCGCGTGGTGTGGCGTTTTATCACGAGCGCGGCCCGCACCGCGGGTTCCGATCGGTTGCGGCTCCAGGGCCGTGTCGAGTAAGATGCGCCTTCCCCCCGGAGCGCTGGCCGCCCGGCATCGCCATGATTGACGACCGAAAGTTCCTCGCCGCCGCGGAGGCGTCCGGATTTCTTGGCGCCGAGCATTCGCGCTGGGCGCTGGCGAACATCCGCCATCACCGCAAGACGCGCGCTGACCTCTCGATGCAGGACTTCCTGATCGAGATGCAGTGGATGTCGGTGGAGCAAGTCAAGCAGGTGACCGACGCGATCGCCGCGTCGGCCAACAAGAGCGGTCCGACCAGCGTGGCGACGGCGGCGGCTGCTGCGCCGGCCGCAAGCGCGAAGCCGGCACCTGCTGCCGCCGCCGCCGCCGCCGCAGGTTCGGCGAGCGCTGCACCGGCCGAGAAGCGACCGACCGGAAAGCAATCGAAGAAGCCGACCGCGAATCGGCCGAAGACCGGTGCGACTGGTACACCCGCCAAGACCGGTACGACCGGTACGACCGCTGCGACCGGCGGCGGCGGCGCAACGGCACCGGCCGCTGCTGCCGCCAGGCCTGCCGCATCGCCAGCGCCCGCCAACAACAAGGTCGCCGCGCGTCCGGCCACCGGCGGCGCCAACGTCGTGCGTCCGGCCGCCAGCGGTGGCACCGACCCGAAGCGCAAGACCGGATCGGCTGCACCGGCTGCTCCGCGTGCCGCCACCAGCAAGTTGCCGCCCCGTCCGAAGACCGGCAGCGCGAAGCCCGACGTGGCCGCGCGTCCGAAGGCCGGTGCCCCGAAGCCGTCGCCCGCCGCGGCAGCATCCTCCAAACCGCCGGCCCGCACCGCACCGCCACCTGGTGTTCCGGCCAACGCAAGGCCCGAACCGGCAGCCGGCGAAGCCGACAACTATGTCGCCTTCCCGAGCGAGGAAGTCCGCTCCTTCAAGTCCGACTACGTCGCCTTCCCCGAGGAAGACTGGGAGGAGTCGAAGTCGCACCGCATGCAGCGTGTCGACGACGTCGTCACCAACGAGCCGCCGATGAGCCGCGACGGCATGCCCGCCTCGCGGCCGGCCTCGTCGTCCGATGCCGAAGTGCCGATGGCGCTGCCGGCCGACGGCGCGCAGGAGCCGCACTTGCTCGACGCACTGGCCGCCGACCCGGCCGACCCGTTCGCCGGTCATGCGGTGCACGGCCAGGCCATGCCGGCCGACGCGCAGTGGCCCGGCTACCCGCCGCAACAGCAGCCGCCACCGCAACAACAGGGGTGGCCCGGCTACCCGCCGCCCGGTTATGGCTACCCGCCCGGCTACTATCCGCCGCCTGGCCAGGCGCCGCCGCCGCAGCAGGGTCAGGCCGCGCCGCCGCCTGGCGCGGCGGCTCCGTACGGGTATCCGTATCCGCCGCCGCAGGGCTACCCGCCGCCACAAGGTTATCCGCAGTATCCGCCGCAGGGTTACCCGTCGCCGCCCGGCTATCCGTACCCGCAGCACCAGCAGCAGCCGCCGCAGCAGCCGGTAGCCGCCGCGCCCCCGCAGCTGGCCGCTCCGCCACCGGTGGCCAACATTGTCGCCGCCGATCCGCAGTTGCGCTTCCACGAGGGGCCCGAGGTACCGGCCGAGGCCGAGGACATCGACGACGACACGCTGGTCACCATTTCGGTCGAGGCTGTGCGCACCGCTCGCGATGGCATGCGCGCCGACATGGGTCTCGGCTTCGGCGTCAAGGGTGTGCCGCCCGAGGGCCGCCCGCTGAAGCTGGTCGTCTACTTCCTCAACACCGACGGCACGAAGCCGGCCGGCAGCTTCACGGCGCTGTTCTTCACGGCCGAGTGGGTGCTGCTCTACGACTCGGTGTCGGGCGAGGTCGTGATCTGCATGCCGGACGGCTTCGACCTGCAGGTCGAGAACCGGCCGCCGACGCCGGTCGGGCCGGGCCTGCTGGTGGTCACCTTCACGCTGTTCGACGGCGAGGGCTACGAACTGCAGCCGTACACGTTCCAGGGTGCGTGGCAGCCGGGGTCGATTCCGGAGCAGGCGGCGAAGGCCTTGCAGGACCGCGTACAGCGCTGGATGGACAAGAACCGCTGGCTCGGCGGTGAGAACGGCGCGGCCGGCGCGAGCGGCAGCGGCGACGTCGCCAACGTGGTGCCGCCGCCTCGCGTGAAGGCGCCGCCGCCTGTGGCGCGCCCTGGCGCAGGTGCGGCAGGCAAGCGCTCGGGCGGCAATCCGCCGCCAGCCAGCCGTGGCACGGGTCGTTTGCCGGCACGCGGTGGACGCGATGGCGGTCGCGACGGCCGGGACGGTGGCGCGCGCAAATCGGCCACCGCCGACCGCGATCGTCGCAAGGCCACCGGCGGCGCCGATCGGGCCAAGACGCGCAAGCTCGCCGACCGTGATCGCGGTGGTCCGGCCACCGGCAAGACCGCCGCCCGCAAGCGGCCCGGTGCGCGCGACGAACGGCCGGAACGGCCCGAACGGCCCGAACGGCCCGAACGGCCGGAACGATCAAGGCCCACCCGCGGCCGACCGGCTGACGAGGAGCCAGAAGAGGATGACGTCAACGACGAAGTCGAAGAGGTGGATGACGACCTCGACGATGGCATCCAGGAAGTCGAAGTCGAAGAAATCGACGCCGAGGTGATCGGCAGCGCGGCTGACCTTGATGAAGGCACCGTGCCGAGCCGCCGCCGTCGCGAGACCATCGACGAGGCGGACGACGTCGACGACGCGATCGACCAGGACGCACGCGCCAACCGCCGTACCGCCCGCCTGCGCAAGCCGCCGCCGGCTTCCTCCGACAATCGCAAGGCCCGCAAACCCGGCCGACGCTGACCTCCGCCGATGCCCACGCAGGCCGCCGCGAGCGACGCCAAACCGATGGTCCTGCTGCTGGACGACCGCTCGATCCTCGGCGGCGGTCAGCAGCAGTTGATGCTCCTTGCTGGCGGACTGCGTGATCGCGACTGGCCGTACCGGATTGTCTGCAAGCGCCGCTCCCCGCTGGCCGGCGCGGCCACGGAGCGCGGCCTCGAGGTGCTGCACCTGCCGCTGCGCAGCGAGTTCGACCTGTGGTCGGCGGCGCGTCTGCATCGACTCGCGCACCAGCTGCGCGCCGGCATCATCCATGCCCACGCGCCGCATGCGCACGGCCTGATGTGGCTCGCGCGGATGGCCGGCATGCGCGGCGTGCACATCGCGCATCGCCACGCCGGCTTTCCGATCAAGCCCAACCCGCTCAGCGCCGGCAAGTACCGCTGGGGTTGCGACTGCGTGATTGCCGTCAGTCGTGGCGTGCAACGCAACGTGCTGGCCATCGGCGTGCCGGAGTCGCGCACGCGTGTGATCCCCGCGGTGATCGACGACAGCCGGTTCGCCACGGCCGACGCGATCGACCTGCGCGGCGAGTTTTCGTTGCCGGCCGGCACCCGGCTGGTCGGCACGGTTGGCTCGCTCGAGCGCCACAAGGGGCACCACACGTTGATCGATGCGTGGCCGGGTGTGTTGCAGGAATTGCCCGATGCCGCGCTGGTGATCGTCGGCGGCGGGCCGTTGCACGAGACGTTGCGCGAGCAGGCGCGCGCGCTCGGCGTTGCGCATCGCGTGTTCCTGCCCGGCCATCGCAGCGATGTCGCGGGCGTGCTGGCGGCGCTCGATCTGTTTGTGCTGCCGAGCCTGATCGAGGGCATGCCCGGCGCGCTGCTCGAAGCGATGCTCACTGGTCTGCCGTGCGTGGCCACCGACTGCCCCGGCACCGAGGAGTTGATCGACCACGGTCGCACCGGCCTGATCGTGCCGCGCGAGGACGTCGCGCAGCTGGGCATGGCGATTGTGAAGCTGCTGACCGCTGGTGAGGTGCGCGACCAGATAGCCGCGCGCGGTCCCGGGATTGTGCGCGGCGGATTCCTGCCACGTCACATGTTCGACGCGACGCTGGCGTTGTACGCGGATCTGCTGGCGACGTCGTCGCGGGCGTGACGCAGATATCGTCCGCTACT
>JBFWQT010000391.1:0-6970 GCA_050249295.1 Planctomycetota bacterium | reverse complement strand
AGCATTCCGGGCGAGCCGCCTTCACGCTCGTCGCCCTGTTGCACCTCGCCCTCGCCTGCACTCTCGTCGCCTGCAACGAGGACGCGCCCTACACATCGCAGCTCTCGCTCGACGCCGGCGGCGACACCACCGTCGACATCGCCTCCAGCCACGCGTTCGAGCAACCCGCGCCCAACCTGCTGCCGGCCACTCAGGCGCTGCACGACGCCGGCGACGTGACGTTCGAGACCGTGTTCCAGAGCGCGTCGTCGCCGTTCGAGCCCGGCCTCGGTCCGTGCTTCAACGCGCTCTCGTGTGCGAGCTGCCACGCGCGCGACGGCCGCGGCAAGCCGGGCACCGATGCCCTGCTGTTCCGCCTCAGCGTGCCCGGCGCGAACCCGGACGGCTCCCCGCTGCCCGCGCCCGACTTCGGCAGCCAGCTGCAGGAGCGCGCGATCTTCAGCGTGCTGCCGGAGGGCAAGGTGATCACCACGTGGACCGAACTACCCGGCCAGTACGGCGACGGCACGCCGTTCAGCCTGCGCAAGCCCACGTACACGATCACCGACCCGTACACCGCGCTGCCGCCGGGCCTGCTCCTCTCGCCGCGCATCGCGCCGCCGGTGTTCGGTCTCGGCCTGCTCGAAGCGCTCGACGAGGCCACGCTGCTGGCGATGGCCGATCCGACAGACGCGAACGGCGACGGCATTTCGGGCAAGCTCAATGTGGTGTGGGACACCGCCGCTGGCGCCCTGCGGCCGGGTCGCTTCGGCTGGAAGGCCGAGCAACCCACGCTGCGCCAGCAGTCGGCCGGCGCGTACAACCAGGACATGGGCGTCACGTCGTCGGTGTTCGACACCGAGTCGGTGGCCGGGCAGGCGCAGGACGACGGCCTGGCCGACGACCCGGAGATCAGCGACGCGACGCTCGACGCGACGACCGCCTACGTGCAGACCCTCGGCGTGCCGCGAAGGCGCGCCGACCTGCCCGCGGCGAGCGTGCTGCGTGGCGAGCAGGTGTTCTTCCAGATCGGCTGCGAGTCGTGTCATCGCGCCGCGCTGGTCACCGGCAACTCGCATCCGCTGGTCGAGCTTCGCAACCAGACGATCCACGCCTTCACCGATCTGTTGTTGCACGACATGGGTGCCGGTCTCGCCGACGACCGCCCGGCGTTCGACGCGACCGGCACGGAGTGGCGCACGCCGCCGTTGTGGGGCATCGGCTTGTTGCCGGTGGTCAACGGCCACTCCAACCTGCTGCACGACGGCCGGGCGCGCACCATCGCCGAGGCCATCCTGTGGCACGACGGCGAGGCCGCTGCGTCGCGCGAGCGCTTCCGCACGCTGAACCTGACGGACCGCGACGCGCTGATCGCGTTCCTGCGCTCCAACTGACTCCCGCTCCCATTGTGTGGTGCAGGCCTCCAGCCTGCTTCCTGGTGTGGTGCAGGCCTCCAGCCTGCTTCCTGGTGTGGTGCAGGCCTCCAGCCTGCATCCGGGTGTGGTGCAGGCTTCCAGCCTGCTTCCGGTGTGGTGCAGGCTTCCAGCCTGCTTCCTCCTGCCTGCAGAAGTCGCACTGCGGCTATGAGTTGTTGTCCACCACAGGGGCGTGCCCGGCTGACGACGCGTCGGGTTGAACGTCGATCGTGGGGGCGACGACACGCGAGCCCTTGCGCGGCGTTGCGAACGCATTGCGACGATCCATCTGCACGGCCTCCTTCGGCTTCGTCGGGCGCGGCGTCTCGTTCCACACCAGCAAGGCAAGGACCACGTCCAGCACGAACAACTGCCACAGCGCGTCCGGATACACGGTGACCGGCACCAGCCGATGGTTGCCACAGGAGTCGCCCGGCGGCGACGGTGGCGGCGGCGTGGCAACGGGCATCACCATGTGCACGAAGTCGCGCGTGAACAGCATCGAGCCGATGCACGCGACGACGACGAGCAGCGGCAGCGCAATCAGCACCCGGCGCAACGCCACTGGCAGCAGACGGCGGCGACGCGAGATGCCAAGGCCGACGGCGGTCAGCAGTATCACCAGGCCGACGATGAGGTTGAGCGCCGGCAACGCGCCGCGGAAGTCGTTGCGCGTGGCAACTGCAACACCGACGTTGAGCAGCGCCACGAACGCGAACGTCAGGCGCCGCCACTCGTGTGGCTGCGTGACGGCACCGGGCACGGCAACACGCGACGACATCCGATGCCCGATCGACGGCGGCATGGTCATCAGACGATAATGCCCACGAGCACACCACGGCAAGTCGGGCGCCCCGCGCGCGATCGATCTGGCTACACTCCACGTCACCGCGCGCGCACCTCGTCTCCTCGATCGGCCTGCATGTACCTGTTCAACGCCATTCCGGTCCGTCACGAGGCGCTGATCTCGGCGAGTCTGCGTCGCGAGGATCGCGCCGGCATTCCGGGGCCGATCGACACGCGTGTCGAGCCGCTGGGCCAGCACTGGCAGCCCGCGGTCGAGGCGCTGGTGACCATGCGCGACACACTGGCGGCCACGGGCCGACCGCCCGACCTGCACGTCATCGCCTGCAGCTACAGCCAGCACGGCGCGCCCACCGAGTGCCGCGTGACGATCGGCATGGGCCGTGCCGTGCATGTGCGCGAGGTGACGTTCAGCACGATCGTGCGACTGCGGCTCGGCGCGCCGGTGGCGCTGGCTGGTCCAGTCGGGCCGGCCGGGTTGCCGACCTTCGCCGCGCCGGATGCGCCGCTGGTCGCCCGGCAACTCAACCAGGCGCTGGGCCTGCGCCGCACGCTGGCGACGCTGATGCGCGAGAGCTACCGCATCGGCTCCGAGCTCGTGCAGATCGTGCCGCGGTTCCGCCTCGCGCCACCCGACGAGAGCGCCAATCTCGCCGGCCGGGCGCGCACCACATCGGGCTCGCTGATGGCCACGGTGGTGGATGCCTCGCTGCGTGTGACGACGACGCTGCTGGCCGGATTCCCGCGCTACACCTTTGGCGCGCGCGAGTTCGGGCTGCTGCGCAAGCAACTGGTGGAGGCCACGGCCGACTCGGCGGTGGCGGCGGTGGTGAACAGCTGATTCACACGCTATGATGGTGTCTGCCGCGAGCCAGCCTGCCAGGCCGCCTCGCGGGGATCGTGCAGGTCGCCCCGGGCTATCCATCATGACGCCGCCTCCTCCATCCGCATCGTCGACACACGCCGACGCCGCTCCACCGGCCCCGTCGGCCCCGTCGGCGGCGTCGGGGCGCGTGCTACACAACCTGATGCGCGACCTGCGGCTCGAGAACTTCATGCTGCATGAGGTCTCGCGCGTGGACTTCTCGGCGCCGATCACGCTGATCACCGGCGCCAACGGCAGCGGCAAGACGCAGATTCTCGACGCGCTGTTGCTCTGCCTCGGCGCGCGCTCGCAGCGCATCCGCCGCCAGGGCATCGGCGAACTCGTCGGCCCGGCCGGCGACACCGCGCGCGTCACGCTGGCACTCAACAATCCGCAGGTGCGCGCCGACGGCCGCGTCGCCACCGAATCCGACGGCCCCGGCGAAGGCAAGACCGCCACGCTGCGCTTCCGGCCCCTCACCACCGGCCACCGCGACACCGACCGGCTCACCGACGACGACGTGATCCACGTGATCATCGAGATGAGCCGCGACTCCGACGCGCTGAAGTACCGCCTCGGTCCGCCCGGCAAGGAACGCAACGTCACGGCCGGCACCGTCGAGCGCCTGTTCAGCCAGGCCGGAGTCTCGCCGCGCAACAGCCTCGCGTTCACCGAGGAAGGCACGATCGGCAACTTCACGTCCGACTCGCCGCAGAAGCAGTTCGAGCAGTTCCTCGAGACCACCTCGCTGCTCGACCTGCGGCGCACGCTGGTCAATGTGCACGGCGAGGTCGGCAACTGCCAGGGCCGGCTCGACCCGGTGCAGCAGCAGTACATGATGCACCGCACGATGCTCGAGCACATGCGGTCCGACCTCGACAACCTCGACAAACGCGACGAGCTGGAGGCGCGGGCGCGGGCGCTGCAGTGCGAGCTGGCCTGGTCGAAGGTGCATGCGCTCTCGAAGGAAGCCGAGGACACCACGGCGATGCGCGACGCGCAGCGCGAGCGCGAGAAGGTGCAGACCGAGGCGCGCGACCGGACGACGAAGCAGATCGAGGATGTGCGCAAGCAGATCGAAGAACTCAGCGACGCACTCGAGCACCAGCAGGTGCAGTCGAAGAACCGCGCGATGCAGCTCGGCGACACGAAGGCGCGACTCGACGCGGCCAGCGACAGTGCGGCCGGCATCACGCGCGGCATCGAGAAGCTCGGCGCGCAGATCGCAAAGCTGATCGACGACGTGGACCCGGCGCACATCCAGCATGTGTCGGCCGCGACCGATGCCGCGGCGCACGAGTCGGAGCAGCTGGCCGCCGACCTGCGCGCGCTCGACAAGGAGATTGCGACACAGCGCGCGGCCAGCATGCGCTCGCTGCGCGATGGCCTGCCCGGCAGCGTGCTCAGCGGTCGCGGCCTGCAGACGCTGATCCAGTGCCTGCAACTGCGGACGGCGGGCGAGGCGGCGGGCCTGTTCGGCGAGGGCGGCACGTGCTTCGGTCCGCTGGTCGTCGAGTGGTCGTTGAAGCCGCGCCTCAACAAGGACGTGAAGGACCTCGCGTCGCGCGCCGTGCCCGCCCTGCTCAGCGACCTGCTGGCCGACTTCCTCGCGGCCAGCAAGACGGCACACGACAAGCTGTTGAAGCTCGTCACGAAGACGTTCCGCAAACCGCCGCCGGTGCGCATGCACCTCGCACCCGACGCCACCGCCGCCAGTGAGCTTCCGAAGCAGCTGAAGGACACGGCCGTCGCGCTGGAAGACCTGCTCGTCGCACCCGACGCCGTGCTGGCGCTCGTGCGCTCGCGCCCGGCCGCGATGATCACCGACCCGAAACTCGACCACGCCGCCGCGCAGCAACTCGCTGCGCAAACCGGCCGCACGCTGTGGTTGCCGGACGGCTGCGTCGTCACGGCCACCTCGCTGCAATGGCCCGACAGCGCGTCGACCGAAGTCGCCGACCACCTCACGGCCGGCATCGATGCGCTCTCTGCCGCCGCCACCGCGCTCGGCAAGGTGCAGGAGTTGCTGCCGCGCAAGGACGAGCTGGCTGCACAACAGACCGCCGCGGCCGTGAAGCACCAGGACCTGCGCGGCAAGCTCGACCGCCTGGAGACCACGCTGCGCCAGGCGGACGGGCTGCGCGAGGAGCGCGCCCAGCTCGAGCAGTCGCTGGAGAAGTCGCGCAAGCTGCAGCTGAAGCTCGGCAAGGGGATCGAGGAGCTCGAAGCGCGCGAACGAGACGACACGAAACGCAAGGACACCGCCGCGAAGCTCGACAAGGCCCGCAGCAAGCGCGCCGACCTGGAGAGTCGCGAGGCCGCGTGCCAGCGCGACATCGAGGGCGCGTCGCGCCGCGCGAGCGACCTGGAGGTGCAGCTCACGGCGCGCATGCAGGAGGTGCAGGATGCCAAGCTCGCCGCCTCGGCCCTCGGTGCCGCGCCCGGCGGCGAGAAGCGCGCGTCGCACCTGATCGAGCAGGATCTCAACCAGACGCTCGGCACGCTCGAGGGCCTGCGCCGCGTGACCCGCACGCGCGAGGAGTACGAGCTGCAGAAGGCGCACGTCGACCAGCTGCAGAAGGAAGTCGAGCAGGCTCGCGGCCACCTCGAGTCGCTGCAGGGCGACCTCGAGTCGCGGCTGGCCGAGTGGGACCGCGAGCTGACCGAACGGCTCACCGGCGCGCAGCGCGTGCTCAAGCATCTGCTGCGCGACGACTTCGAGGACGTGCGCCTCGGCGTGCGCGATGCGATCCGCCGTGGTCGCAAGAACCCGGCAGACGACCTGACCGGCGGCGGCGCGCTCGACTTCCGTGTGCAGCGTCGCAACAACCGGCTGCTCAACCTCAGCGGCCTGTGCGGCGGCGAAAAGGTGCTGGTCGTCGAGGGCCTGATCTTCGCGCTGCACTGCCTGACCGACTCGCCGGTGCACGCGCTCGACGAGTTCACGCAGAAGCTCGACGTGCAGTTCAAGTCGGCGGCGTTCCGCATGGCGCTGGACGCGGTCGCGTGGGCGCGCGCGCATTCGCGCTCGTTCTTCGCGCCGCAGTTCGTGCTGCTCTGCCCGGACACACTCGGCATCGAGATCAGCTCGGCCGACGTGTCGCACGTGGTGGTGGTGCGGGCCGAGGCCGCGCTCGACGGCGGCCGCGACGGCGGCCGCGAGCATCAGGGCGTGTCGCGCGTGCTCGGCAACGATTGACGGTCCGCGCGTACCGGTACCGGCCTCGTAGAAAGGTTCACCACAGAGAGCACAGAGACCACAGAGGGATGAACGGTCGCTCTGCCCGCTCCCCTCTTCTCCGTGTCTTCCGCGTCCTCCGTGGTGAATCGTTCTTCCGCTGGTGCGTGCGGTCGCTGGTGATCGCCGATCGGCGGATTCGTAGTCGCAACGCCCACTGGGCCCGCTCGATTGCGCTCGCGGCTCTTGTTCTGGCGCACTCGAGTTGAATCCCGACTGACTCGCGCGCTTGCGCCGGCGACACCTGCTGCGCGATGTCTCCGGCTCGCTGCAGGAAGAGTCTCAACACAGAGAACACAGAGAACACAGCGAAGAGGAAACGAGGCGCGTCTCACCTCTCCACTTCTTCTCTGTGTTCTCTGTGCTCTCTGTGGTGAATCTCTCTTTGCGTCGTACTCAGCAAGCAGTCCCCGGCACAGTTCCACAGCGTGACCATGGGTCACCCCCCCGGGGACTGACGTCCCCGGCTCGCCTGGTGGATTGATTGTGGTTCGCGAGGTGGATAGCGGCGTGACTCTCCAGCCCTTTGTGGTCCTTCGTGTCCTTCGTGCCTTTGTGGCATGCAATGCACCCTCGATACGGTGCGCTGGGTGACACCTGCGGACCTCCACGACGCTTCACGAGCTTTCACGACGGCAAGCCAATCCTGACATCGGTCCATTTTAGCTG
>JBFWQT010000390.1:0-6983 GCA_050249295.1 Planctomycetota bacterium | reverse complement strand
GCCCGGG
This sequence comes from Planctomycetota bacterium, assembly GCA_050249295.1. Lineage (GTDB taxonomy): Bacteria > Planctomycetota > UBA8742 > SKZP01 > SKZP01 > JBFWQT01. Next base: position 6,976 of record JBFWQT010000390.1, on the reverse strand, counting down.
TGTGCTGGGTGGTCAGGCGGGTTGTGGCCGAAATCGAGGCTGCACTGTACTGCGTAGCGGTCTGTGTACTAACCATGGGTTGGTGGCCGGGATTGATTCGCTTCAGATGAATGCTAGTCAATTCCGTCGACTTTGTCAAGTAAACATCTTTCGATGAATACTTTCCATTTTAAGGCTTTGGCATGGAATGACTTGAGCGACTATCTGGCCCGGCGCTTCGCCACCGCCGCTTCCCGCTTGTAGCGATTCTGGCTGAACGGAGTCGTCGTGGCATAGCCTCGAAGGAACTCCTGGTAGCCGGCCACCGCCTCGGCCGTCTTGCCCTGCGCCCACAGCGCGTCGGCGCGCAACGCAATCGCGCCGAGGTGGCCCTTTTCCTTGCCGAGGTAGCTCTCGGCCAGCATCACGGCGTGCGCCGGCTCGTCCATCTGCAGGTACGTACGCGCCGCCCACAGCCGGATCGACGCATAGTCGTGCTCGGCGTCGGCGCGATACACGCGATCGAAGCAGCGCCACGCGTCGGTGTAGCGCGCAGCCGCGTAGTAGGCCTGGCCCAGCAGGTAGTGCGCGTGGATGTCGCTGTCATCGAGCTCCAGCGCCCGCTCGAGCGGCGCGATGGCCTTGCGCGCCTGGTTGGACGCAATCAGCGTCTCGCCCTTCTTCATCAGCAGGGCCGGGGTCTCGAAGTGTACGAGCTTCGCGTCGAGCTCTCGCAACTCCGCCTGGTTGGCCGCCTGCGCGGCCATCGCCAGGCTGTTCGACAGCGGCGTCCAGCTGGCAAACAACCATGCACCGACCATCGTCGCCAGCGCCACGAACCCGAGCACCTCGTCGATGCGCGACCCCCCGTCCGGCGCGCCGCCCATCAAAACCAGCCCGACCAGCACGCCAACCACCAGCACGGCGATGCGAACCGCCTTCGGGTACGGGCTCGTCGGCATGTCGGCCTCCTCCGTGGATGTGGCGTCCGGCAACAAAGACGGCGACCGCGGGGTCGCCGTGCTTTGATCTCGATTCGACTACCCGGCCTGGACTCGAACCAGGAATGGAAGAACCAGAATCTTCAGTGTTACCATTACACCACCGGGTACCACTCGGGAGAGCGTTCTGGTCGTGGGTCTCGCCCGACGCTGCTGCCCCGGAGTTTGCGCCCGGCGCGGCAACGCCCATCTAATACGAAAGCCGGCGACGACCCGCAAGACCTTCGCCAATTCGCTGCGAGTGCCGTGATTGTCGGGCACCCACGACACCAACGACACCGGCCGCGTCGAGCATGTGCTCGGCGCGGCCGGTCTCATTCAGTCGTTCACGCGTCGGCGATACTCACTTCAGGCTGCCGAGCGCGATCAGCACGTACGCGGTGCAGATCATCGGGCTCTTCTCCTCGAACTCGCCCGACGAGTTGATCCAGAAGCCGTCCGGCGTCTGCAACGACGCGATGGCGGCACCCAGCTCGGCCTTCCAGTCGTGCTTCGCACCCTTCGAGTCCTCCACCATGTCGTTGCCGAACTGCGCTTCGAGCGCCCACGCGGCGGTGAACAGGTAGTAGTAGAGGCCGGCCTTGGCCTTGTCGTCATCGAAGCCGGGGTTGGCCGCGAAGCCGTAGTGCCCGGCCTGCGTCAGCCACTCGGTGACCTTGAGCACGCGCATGTCGGTCTTCGGCACGTGCGCCATGTGATAGAGCTTGAGCAGCGCGTAGCTCATCGAGCCGTAGCTGCGCGCGATCTTCACGCCGCCCTCGCCGACGTCGTAGCCGGCCTTGCTGCTGCCCGGCGAGTACACGCCACCGCCGTCGTTGCTCGGCATCACCTTCTCCTTGCCCTCGCCCGGGTCGCGCGAGTCGCGGCCGGCGATGCCCTCGGCGTTGTACGGCTTGCCGTTGTATTCCTTGAGGTTGTGGCAGTGACGCAGGAAGTTCTGCAGCTTGCCGCGCGCGGCCTCGAGTTTGGCCTGATCCTCGGCGCTGTTGAGCACGGCGCTGGTCGAATCGAGCGCGTCCATCGCGAAGTGCGTGGTGCTCATGTTGGCGGCGGCGCGGTTGCTCTTGTCCACGCGGCCGTAGCCCCAGCCGCCGTACCACCAGCCGCTGTCGGGGTCGTCCGGGCCGGTCGGCGCGGTGAAGCCGGGCTGCTCGGGGTTCTCGTCGACCTGCGCGAGCAGCAGGTAGTCGCGACCCTTGACGATCGCGGCCATCACGTCCTCGCGCTTCTTGAAGTCGGCGTCGGCCTTGGCGGCCTCGACCAGCGCGCGCAGCACGACGGCCGTCTCGTACACGGCCTCGCCGTACTGGGGCGACATCCACACGCCGTCCTTCTCCTGCTTGCTGATCAGGAAGTCGAGCGAGGCCTTGATCTTCTCGTCCTTCGGGCTGACCGGGTCGATCGTGCGGAGCAGGGCGTTGAGCACCATGCCGGTCGCGCCGACGTTGCCCTTGGGGCCCCAGGCCATGCGGGGGTCTTCACTGTTGTAGAGCGACATCAGGTAGGCGCGGCCCTTGGCGGCAGCGGCCTTGAGCGCGGCCATGTTGGCGCCGCCAGCGGGGGTTCCGCCGTTCTTGCCGCTGGCATTGCCGTTGTCGCCGGGCTTGCCGGGTTTGGGTGCATTGTCGGCGGGCGGGCTGCAGGCCGGCGTGAGTGCGATCACACCGGCAGTTGCCATCGCGAGGGCCAGCAGGGCCACCCGCGGGCCCCGGAAGAGGCGGGACGGAACGATCAGTTTCATCCGGATTGACTCCGTGTGGTTGTCAGTCATGGGTCTGGTGGTGGGGCGCATTGTCCTCCGGACAGACACGCTGTCAAACGGCTTCAACGGAACCCCGGCCTGAAGGTTCGGCCCGGGCCGGCCGCGGCGAGGATCAGACGGAAATACCCGACCCAAACAAACTATACAGGACCATCGGTCCCTTGTTCCCTTTCGGGTCAAATATACTTATTCACAAACTGACCGGTTCGGCCGTTTGGTTTGAGGCTTGCCTCGTTCGCGGGTCGCCGCTTATCCTTTTTGGGCTTCCCCTTCGGGTCGTGGCAGCGCACGCATTTCGCACCCGCGCTGACAATATCGGTATTTTTTCGAGCCCCGGCCGACCATGAAGATCCGCGTCCACGCCGCACACGTTGTTCTCACGGTAGTCGCACTGGTGTTGCTCGGCCTGTTCGCCACCGCGACGGCGAGCGCTCAGCCGGTGGTGCTCATCTGCTCGGGCGAATCGGGCGCGGGCCCCCAGGAGCTGGCCAACGCGCTCGGCGCCACCGGTCTGATCACCACGATCGACGGCATGGACATCTCGCAGACCACGCCGACCGTCGCCACGCTCAGCAACTATGACGCGGTCATCGTCTACACCAACTCGCAACCGCTCGACACCGTGACGCTCGGCAACAACCTGGCGACCTACGTCAACAATGGCGGCGGCGTGGTGGAGATCAGCGCGACCTCGGTCAACGGCTTCCATGTGGCCGGCAACTGGACGTCGCACACCTGCCTCCAGGCGTCCGACAACTGGGACGTCAACGCGTCCACCATCGGCACGCTCGTCGAGGCGCATCCGGTCATCACCAACGTGAACACGTTCAACGCCGGCGTGCTGCGCCTCCTCGACCAGACCGTGGTCAACGGCGCGCGCATCCTGCGCCGCTACTCCGACAACTCGGTGCTCGCGGCGGTCAACGAGAGCTTCGCCGGGCGCATTGCCGCGGTGAACGTGTTTGCCTGGACCGACACCGTGGACCCGGACATCGGCTGGGCGACGGCCGGCAATGACGTCGACCTGTGCATCGCGCAGGCCTGCGTGTGGGTCGCCAACCCGCTGCCGCAGATCAGCACGCCGGCCGCCGGTGCGTTGCCCGACGGCTACACCAACGTGGCCTACAGCCAGACCGTGGTCGGCTCGGGCGGCGCGACGCCCTACACGTGGTCGATCAGCGCCGGCAGCCTGCCGACCGGCCTCTCGATCAACTCGACCACCGGCCAGATTTCGGGCAACCCCTCGGCCACGGGCACCTTCAACTTCACGGTGCAGCTGACGGACAACAACAACGACACCGACACGCGCGCGTACTCGATCGTGATCTACGGCCAGATGCTGATCGCCTCGCCAGCGGCCGGTGCGCTGCCGGACGCCACGCTCAACAATCCGTACGGGCCGGTCGCGATCACCTCGAGCGGCGGAAAGCCGACGCTGGTCTGGAGCATCTCGGCCGGGTCGCTGCCGCCGGGCATCACGCAGAACACCAGCACCGGCGCGCTGAGCGGCACGCCCACATCCACCGGCACGTTCAACTTCACGGTGCGCGTGCAGGACGCCAACTCGCAGTTCGCCACGCGCGCGTACTCGATCACGGTCTACGACCTGCCGGTGATCAACTCGCCGGCCGCGGGCGCGCTGACACCCGAGGCCTACGTCGGCACGTCCTACAACAAGACGTTCACGGTGGTCGGCGGCGTGGCCGCGTTCGTCTGGTCGCAGCCGATCGGCACGCTGCCGCCGGGGTTGTCGATCAACTCCGGGTCGGGCGTGCTGTCGGGTACGCCCACGGCGTCGGGCAACTACTCGTTCAGCATCCGCGTGACCGATGGCAACAACGACACCGACACGAAGGCGTACACGCTGCAGGTGCTCGACGCGCCGACGATCACGTCGCCTGCTGCCGGCGCCCTGCCCCCGGCCACCCAGAACGCGCCCAACTGGCAGCAGACCTTCAGCGGCGCCAACGGCAAGTCGCCGTACGCCTGGAGCGCCACCGGCCTGCCCGCCGGCCTGACGATGAACGCCAGCAGCGGCCTGATCAGCGGTACGCCCACCGCCGCCGGCAACTTCAACATCAACGTCACGCTGACCGACTCCAACGGCAAGACCGCCGTCCAGGCCAACTCCCTGCTGGTCAACGCCGCGGTCGGCATCAGCGGCTCGTCGCTGCCCAACGGTGAGGAGGATGTCGCCTACAGCGCGACGCCGACCCGCACCGGCGGCACCGCGCCGTACACGTGGTCGATGATCATCAACCCGTCGCTGCCCGAACTGAGCATGGACCCCGCGACCGGCCTGATCTCTGGCACGCCGCCGGTCGATTCGGGCGGCAACTACACGGTGACGGTGACGATCACCGACTCGCTCGGCGGTACGGTCAACAAGCCGCTCAACCTGCTGGTCAGCCTGCCCGGTGGTGGCACCGCCGCCAACTGCGGCTGCAACAGCCGGGCGACGGACGCCGACGCGGCGTTCGGCGGGTGGCTTGCGTTGCTGCTGCCGACCATGCTGCTGGTCACGCTCGCGTTCCGCCGCCGCGCAGTCGTCTAGTGTGGCCGCGCGACCCAGCAAGCACCGGACAGTGACCGGATTCGCTGGCTGGTTGTGCGGGCTCGACGACGGTCGCGGCTCGGACCGATGCTCGACACGCTCTGCCGATGTTCTCTTCCTGTGCCACGCGTGGATCACAACGCGCGGTGGTGAGTCGTGTTCCGCAAGTCGATCCGTCCGGTTTCTCTGACACTTTTTCCCCGGCCTGATGATGCAACAGCAGAACTTCTCTTCCGTGGTTTCGCTGCTCCTTACGATTCTGGCCAGCATCGTGCCCGGCCTCCTGATGCCTTCGCAGGCCGATGCGCAGCCCAACGTGCTGCTCGCCTGCAGTGACTCCAGCGGCGGCCCGGCCGCGCTCAAGACCGCGCTCGACGCAACCGGCCTGCTCGGCACCGTCGACATCGTCGACACCTCCTCCACGACGCCCACGGTCGCGACGCTGCAGGGCTACGACTGCGTGCTCGTCTACAGCAACAACATCCCGCTCAGTGCCGCGACGATGGGCAGCAACCTCGCTGCCTACTGCGATGCTGGCGGTGGCGTGGTCGAGATGAGCGGCACCTCGCTCACGACCTACGGCCTGACCGGCAACTGGACCACGCACACCTGCATCGCCATCTCGGCCAACTGGTCGTCCCAGAACAACGCCACGATCGGCGCCGTGGTCGAGGCCCACCCGGTGATCACCAACGTCAACGTCTTCACCGGCGGCTTCGCCCGCGTACTCGACGGCACGGTCAACAACGGCGCCCGCATCCTGCTGCGCTACAACGACAACTCCGTCGCGGCCGCCGTCAACGAGAGCTTCGCCGGTCGCATCGCCGCGGTGAACATCTTCGGCTACACCACCGCCGTCGACGCCGGCATCGGCTGGAACGCGGCCAGCACCGACGTCGATCTCTGCATCGCGCAGGCCTGCGTGTGGGTCGCCAACCCGCTGCCGCAGATCAACACCCCGGCAGCCGGTGCATTGCCCGACGGCTACACCAACACGGCCTACAGCCAGACCGTCGTCGGCTCGGGCGGTGCCACGCCGTACACGTGGACGATCAGCGCGGGCAGCCTGCCCACCGGGCTGTCGATCAACTCGACCACCGGCGAGATTGCGGGCAACCCGACGGCCGCCGGCAACTTCACCTTCACGGTGCAGCTCGAGGACAACAACAACGACACCGACACGCGCGACTACAACATCACGATCTACGACGAGCTGTTGATCACCACGCCGGCCGCCGGTGCGCTGCCGGACGCCACACTCAACAATCCGTACGGGCCGGTCGCGATCACGGCGACGGGCGGCAAGCCGACGCTGGTCTGGAGCATCTCGGCCGGGGCGCTGCCGCCGGGCGTCACGCAGAACACCAGCACCGGCGCGCTGAGCGGCACACCGACGTCCACCGGCACGTTCAACTTCACGGTGCGCGTGCAGGACGCCAACTCGCAGTTCAAGACGCGCGCGTACTCGATCACGGTCTACGACCTGCCGATCATCAATTCGCCGGCGGCCGGGGCGCTGACGCCCGAGGCCTACAACGGCAGCCCCTACAACAAGACGTTCACGGTGGTCGGCGGCATCCCGACGTACGTGTGGTCGCAGCCGATCGGCACGCTGCCGCCGGGCCTGTCGCTGAACACCAGCACGGGCGTACTCTCCGGCACGCCCTCGGCAACGGGCAA
>JBFWQT010000389.1:0-6986 GCA_050249295.1 Planctomycetota bacterium | reverse complement strand
GCTGGCCCACGCACCGACCTCAGCGACGGCGAACCGACGCCCGGCAAGGTGGAGCCGCCGCCGGTCGAGCCCGTCGACGAGGTCGGCACCGGCATCCGTGGCACCGTGGTCGACTCGGCCGGCGCGCCGGTCGCCGGTGTGACAGTCACGGCCACCATGACCGGAGGCGGCGGGATCAACATGCCCGGCATGGAGGATCTCGGGTTCGAACTCGACGGCATGCCCGGAGCGCCCGGCATGGTCCGCCCCGGCGGCAAGGCGCACTCGGGGGTCAGCGGTGCCGACGGAACGTTCGCGATCGGCGGCCTCGACGCGGCCAACCGCTACCGTCTGCAACTGCGCGGCGGCACGCCCGACTTCCTGGTCACGCGCTGCGCGGCGCCGGCGCTGCAGGACGGCAAGTTTGTCGATGCCGGGACGCTGCGCATCGATCGCGCCGGCACGATCACCGGCGTGGTGCGCGACGCCAACGGCGCTCCGGTGGCCGGCGCCACCGTCCGCCTCGGCGAGCCGATGCCCGACGGCATGCAGGTCTTCCGCGGCACCGACGGCAGTGGCGCGCGCATGGGCATCACCGTGATGCGCACCGAGACCAACAATGGTGACGGCAATGGTGACGGCAGCGGCAACCCGGACGGCAGCAATGGCAACGGAAGCGACCCGCCGCCCGCCATGATGATGAAGATGCCCGGCGTGACAACCACCGACGCGAACGGCCAGTACACGCTCGAGCGCGTGCGCCCCGGCAAGCAGATGGTGTCGGCGCGCAAGCAGGGCCACCGCGATGCGATCGTCAACCCGGTGGATGTGCAGGAGAACGCCGAGACGCACGTCGATCTGCAACTCGGCGCCGCGCTCTCGCTGCTCGTGACGGTGCGCGATCCGCAGGGCTTCCCGATCGAGGGCGCGCGCGTCAACGCGGCCGCGGCGGGCGGCATCGGCGGCATGCTCATGATGGACGACATGCCCGGCCCGCGCGGCAATCGCCCGCCCACCGGCGTGCTGACCGACGCCACCGGTCGCGCGCTGCTCGACAAGCTGACCAGCATCGACGTGCAACTGCGCATCACGGCCGACGGCTACGCGACGCTCAGCGAGCAGATCCGCCTCGACGACACCGGCGAGACGCGCCGCGAATTCACGCTGCAGCCCGGCTGCCGGATTGTCGGCCGTGCGGTGGGCAGCGACGGCACGCCGCTGCGCAACGCGATGCTGCACCTGCAGCCGATCGGCGAACGCAACGGCGGGATGTTCGAGGGTCCGATGGGCGGCATGCACCCGACCGGCGAGGACGGCCGGTTCGAGTTCAGCGGCCTGCAGCCGGGCTCGTGGAAGGTCATCGCCAATCATCCCGAGTACGCGCAGACCGAGGCCGGGCCGTATTCGGTCAGCGCGGGCGGCCAGGTGGATGCCGGCGATATCCGCCTCACGCCGGTCGGCAAGGTCACGGTCAAGGTCGTGGATGCCGACGGCAAGCCGGTCGCCGGGGCCACGGTCGACGCCGGCCAGACCGGGGCCGTGATGATGGCGTTCGAATCGTCGGACGACGACGATGAAGGCAGCAACTTCGTGGTCGGCGACGCCTCGCCCACGACGACCAACGCCGACGGCATGGCCACGCTCGAGCGCGTGAATCCCGGCAAGGTGACCGTGCGCGCACGCAAGTCGGGCTTTGCCGCCGCCACGGCCGAGGTCATGGTCGCGCCCGGCGAGACCGCCAGCGCCACGCTCATCCTCGGCTCGGGCGGCCGCCTCGAAGGCACCGCCAAGCGGCGCGACGGTTCGCCGTGGGCCGGTGCGCAGATCAACCTCTACGCGCAGGGGCCGTCGCTCATGCCGCTGGAGTCGGCTCGCGCCGATGCGCAGGGCAAGTTCGTGTTCGAGCACGTCGCGGCCGGCGAGTACGACCTGAGCACGGACGGCATGCGTCTCGGCGGCTCGACCACGTCGGTTACGGTGCGCGACGGCCAGACGACCACCACGACGTTCGTCGAGCCTGCCGCCACCGCGCTGCACCTCACCGTGCTCAACCATGACGGCTCGCCCGCGGCCGGCCGCCCGGTGGTGCTCGGCTGGATGCAGGTCGGCGGCGACGGCGGCTACTCGATCGACTGGCCGATGAAGGACGGCTACACCGACCCCAACGGCCAGGTGAAGTTCGATTCGATCCGCAGTGGCCAGCAGATCGGCGCGCAGATCACCAGCGAGGATGGCGCGCGCCACGTCTTCCGGCTCGACCTCGACGGCAGCGACAGCGAGCTGACGCGCACCCTGCGCCTCCCGCCGCCGGCGGCGTTGCAGGCGGGCGCGGCGCTGGCGGTCACAGTCACCGACACCGATGCGCAGCCCCTGCCCGGCGCGACCGTGATTGTCACGCGCACCACGAAGGACGACAGCGCCACATTCCGCCGTCAGGTGCGCACCGGCATCGACGGCACCGCGCGCATCGACAACGCACCGCCCGGCACCTACCGCGTCGAGGTCAGCGCCGCGACGCGCGCACTCGAGGTGGAAGACCTGGACCTCGCGGCTGGCACCGCGACCGACCGCAGCTACGCGCTGTCGATCGCCGGCCACGCCGCGCTGCAGATCGTGCCGATCGGTGGCATGCCGTCTGGCGCAGCGCCGCCGGTGGTGGTCGAGGCACGCCTGCAGGGCGGCGACCCGTCGGCCACGCGCACGCGCGCCGGCCTGCTCGGCAGTGTGGTCACCTTCGACAACCTGCGCCTCGGCAGCACGTACGAGGTCGAGGTCCGCTGCGACGGCTACGCCACGCGCACGCTGATTGTGCAGGCCACCGCCGACGTGACCGAGCCGCTGCGTGTCGAGCTGGCCCGCTGACCGCAGATGAGATGCGTGGGGTATCCTGCGGCGCGGCCGCGAGCCGACCGCCCGCCCCCGATGGGCGACTCAGAACCGCGCGCGCAGCAAGCGGCCACGTGAGCTGACCACTCCGCGATCCCCGCGATCCCCGCACGCCCTCGCTACTCGCTCACCTGATCGAGCGGCGCCGTGCCGTACAGCGGCCGGTCCGTCCCCTCCGGCCAGCCGTGGTCGCGGATCATCTCCTCGTAGGAGTACCACATCGCTTCGCCGGACGAGGTCACCGCGTTGAACCCATCGTGGAACACCGAAATGCCGTCGCGCGTCCCGGTCACGCCGACAATCGCACGACTCAACATGGCCTTGCGGCCGTCGGTCGGGCCGGCGTACGAGCAGAGGAGCTCGGGATGTTCCAGGCCGACAACGCCGGTGCCGGCTTCGATCGCGCCCTCGAGCGCGCGCACGATCTCGTCGTAGCTCAGCACGTCGGGGTCATTCGGTGAGACCAGCAGGTGCGCGATGTCCCGCGGGCTCACGTACATGTCGGGGTCGTCCATGCCCATCACCTCGAGGTTGCCCGCGCCCGGCCCATCGCCCACGCACAGCGCAATCCAGAACAGGCGACCCTTGCTGCGCGGCGTGCGCTTCGCCCTCGCTTGCGCCTGACCCGCCATGTAGATCTCGACGAGGCGCTTGAGGTTGACCGCGTCCACGGTCTTCTTCGAATCCTCGATCGCCCGCTCGACCGGGCCGCCCGGCTTCGAGAGCCACACGTACCACTTGCCGTCGGCCTCGCGCCGCAACGCCAGCGGCTGCACCCGCGAATCACTCTCGCCCTCGCGGAGCATCATCACGTCGGCGCTCGCCTCGTTGCCGCGCAGCGTGACACCCTGGACGATCACCATCATGCCCGGAGGCGGCGTGCCCATCTTCTTCACGAGCTCGCGGTCTTCGGGCACCGCGAGGCGGCTCGCGCCGTCGAGGTCATTCGCCAGTGCGAACTCGAAGAACTCCCGCGCCACATTGCGCACTTCGTCTTCCGCCGACAGGCCCGGCATCGACGGCGGCGCCATGCCCACCGCGAAGAACATCACGCCGGCCGCCACGAGCCCGGCCACAATGGCCACCACAAGCAGCAGCAGGAGGTACGTGCCGAACCCGACACTGGCCTGGATGGTGGTGGGGCGCGGCGCGCCGGGCTGGTAGGCGAAACTCATTGGCCTGTCTCCGCGAGACGTAAGGAGGTGGTTGTCCGATGGGCGAGCCCCCATGGTGCGACGCCGGCTGCCGTTGCGCAAGGTGCATCAGAGCCCGCGCAGGTGCCGGCCGGTGATCGACGCGACCAGGGCCAGCGGCAGGAGCGTGATCACGGTGAACGCGAGGCAATACAGCGCCACCTGGTCGCCACGGCCGTAGTGCACCAGGTTGTAGATGCGCGGCGCCATCAGCACGGTGCCGGGCGGGGCGACCAGCGCAGTGGCCGCCACCTCGCCGGCGCTGAACAGGAAGACCAGCGCAGCCGCTGTGAGCAGTGACGGCCAGAGCAGCCGCAGGTCGAGCAGCAGGGCGGCGCGCGCGGGCGTGGTCAGCAGCGCGGCCGAGTCGCGCCAGGCCGGCGGAATGGCGACCGTGGCCGGGGCCACGAGGCGAACGACGAACGGCGCGAACAGCAGCACATGCACGAGCGAGACGATCAGCGGGCCCTCGATCAGATCGCGCATCGGCGTCACCAACTCGCTGCGGACAGCGAGCAGGATGCCGAGCGGGATCGCGGCCGCGGCCAGGGTAATGCCGCGGGAGCAGCGCGCTGCGCGGGCAACGAGCGCGACGAGCAACGGAAGCGCGACGAGCGCGATGTCGATGAGCACCGCCGGCGCTTCGCGCGGAACGACGAGCCGCAACATGCCGATGCCGATCAGCGCGCCGGGCAACGCCAGCGGCAACACCGCCGATGCAAGCAGCCAGCGAGCGGGGCGCCGCACCGTGCGCGCGCGTGCCAGCCACCACACGGGCAGCGCGACCAGCACAACGGCCAGCAGCGCGGCCAGCGCCGACACCTCGATTGTGTGCAGGATGCTCGCCGCTGCATACGGCTGCAGGATGGTGGCGAGGAATCGCGACGGCAGGTTGCCCGACGCGTTGGCGTCGCGCAGCAGCTGGCAGAGCGGCACGCCGGGCGAGATCGCGAGCATCAGCCAGACGACGATGCTGCCGGCCACGTGGTGCCTCGCCGCGTCGCGCCGCGCCGGCCAGTCGAGCCGCGGTTGCGACGACAGACCGCCGTGGCGTTCGAGCGCGAGCAGCGCGGAGACGAGCACCAGGCCGGCCGCGAGCAATGGCAACGCGTGCCACATCGCCGCGGCGAAGCGTCCCGCGTCGGCGCGCGACTCGAACGCAGACGAGACGGCGAGCGCGACGGTGTTGACGCGGAACAGCGCAGCGACGCCGAAATCGCGCAGCGCGAACAGCGCGACCAGCACCGCGCCCGCTGCGATCGACGACCATGCGCGCGGCCAGACCACCACGCGCCACACCGCCATCCGGCCGCCGGCCAGCAACGCCGCGTCCTCGCCGGCCGGGTCGCGACGGGCCACGCCAGCCGCGGTGAACAGCGCGACGATCGGCCACAGGCAACTGGCGAGCGCCCACGCCGCGGCGAACAGACCATCGGCGGCCGGCACCTGCATCTGTTGCCAGCTGCGCGCAACGACGTACGACGGCACCACGAGCGGCACGAGCAGCAGGATCGACGCCGTCCGCGCACCGGCCACCCGCAGGCGTCCGAGCGCGATGCCCACCGGCAGACCGAGCGCCAGCGTGATCAACACCGCCGCGGCCGTGAGCCACAACGAGCCCGCCAGCGGGTCGGGCTGCGACGACAGATTCGGACCGCGCACCACCACCACCGCGACGGCCGAGTCATCCGCGGGCGGATGGCCGAGGCACTCCACGAGCAGCACGCCGGCCGGCAGCCAGAGCAGCAGCAGCGCGAGCATGGCCAGCAGGTGCGACGCGCGGATCATCATCTGCGCAGTCGCTCGTCCGGCACCGCGGTGCGCCGGACCGACTCCGGACGGATCTCGGTGCTGGCGGCGTTGGCCCACGCGAGGCGGCGCCGGCAATGCGACCACCAGCGCCGCAAGAACGTCGCGACCACCGCCGGGTCGGCCACCGCTCCGCCGCAGCACGCCAGCGCGGCACGCCACACGGCACCAGCCGACGCGCTCGAGTCGCGATCTCCGTGCGCCGCGTGGTGGGCTGCCTCGGCCGCCTGGTCCATCGCGTCGGCCGCGTTCAGCGCGGTCTCGCGCAACGCCGGGTCGGAGGTGAGGCGCGAGGCCGTGGCGACGGCGCGCGACGCGCACTGGGCCGCGGCGCGCACATCGTCCGGATTGCGGAACCGCACCCAGTTCTCGAGCGCAACGATCGCGCGGCGCACATCACCCGCGTGTTCGTCGTCGTGCGCCTGCTCGTCGATGCGCGACTCCCAGACCGGCAGCACCGCTTCGACTGCGGTCAGCGCGCAGAGCACGCGTTGCACCGAGTCGGCCGGGAAGCGCCGCAGCAGCGCGACGCACGAGGCGTAGTCGGTCGGCGCGGGCCACTCGTCGTCCGGCGGAAGATCGTCGCTGGAGTCGGCCGCGCCGGGATGATCCGGATCGAGCACGCGCGGAATCGGCTCGTCAATCTGTCGGCGGATCTCGGTGTAGCGAGGCTGCATGAGTGCAGTGCAGTGCGGTGCGGTGCGGTGCGGTGCGGTGCCGATCTCCGGCTACTCGGAACGTCATCAGTGCCACACACGATGGTGCGCGCGCAACCCGGGGCACGCCAACAGTGGAGCCGCGAGCATGATTGGCCAGGCGCGCTCCCGGTCAGAGCCGCGCGCGCCGCAAGCGGCCACCGTGAGCCTGGCGCTCATGCTGCGGCGACCCAGCGGTGGACAGGTCACGTGGCCGCTTGCTGCAGCGAATCACAAGTCCTCGTCCCATCAAAGCAGCCCTCCGGGCGAGCCGGGGGGCGTAAGCCCGATTGGCGCTAAACAAGAGCCGCGAGCGCAAGCGAGCGGGCCTCGAGGGCCCCGGGTCTACGGATCAACCGTCGGAAGTTTCGTGAACGCGCTTGTCAGCATTCAAACGGCGGGCGTGCAGGCGTGACCCCAACGG
>JBFWQT010000388.1:0-6987 GCA_050249295.1 Planctomycetota bacterium | reverse complement strand
GGGGCTCACGGCCGAGAAGATTGCGGTCGGCACGAAGGACCACGTCGCCGCGATCCGGCTCGACACCGACGGCAACGTGGCGTTTGTCGATCTGCAGAAGGGGTCGCTCAAGGGCACGGTCGCGGCCGGGCACTTCACGACGATGCGCATGGCGTGGGACGGCAGCCTCGCGTTGTTCGTCGGTGATGGGCCCGTGCGCGTGGCGTTTGTCGGCCGGGACAAGGAGGCGCGCGTGCTCTGGAAGGAATCGCCGGAGTTCGATCACGCGTACATCGGCCTGCGTTGCCGGTCGGTGTACCTCGTGACGCCCGATCGCATCCGTGTGCTGGATGCCGAGAGCGGCGAGGAGTCGATCTCGATGGTGCCGACGTTGCCGGTGGATCAGGCGTACCGCATGGAGAACGGCTACGACGGCCGGTTCATCATCGAGTCGTCGCGCCAGAAGTTGGTGATCCGCAAGGTCAACACCAGTTATGTCGCCGAGTTTGTGGCGGCGCTGAAGGGCGCTGCTGAGATCTACCAACTGGTCGTCGGCGAGGATGGTCGACAGCTGGTGGTGGCAACGGCCGAGCGGAGCGCGCTGCTGTATCGCCTGCGGTGAGAGGGAACGCGCCCGGGCCCCGGAGAGAAGGGTGCAGCCTCCGGGCCTGCGGGCGTTGCGCCTGCGAATCCACTCAACGCACTCAGCGAGCGGCGGAGTCGTGATCGCGCAGCCCCCGTGCCCGCGCCCTTGCGGTCGCGGCTCTTGTCTTGCGTCGATGACTGCGGCCTCTTGCCGCGCTGCTAGCCCTGAGACGACACGTCGCGGCCACCGGTGCTCGCCACACTCGCGCGCAAGGCGTCAACAAAGGCCGTGTACCGGTACGGCACGCCGAACTCGGCGAGCAACGCGGCCATCAACCTGTGATAGCGCTCGTACAGTTGCGGCGCGTGCGCAGCCTCGTAGGCCGGGTCGCAGAAGTAGATGCGACAACCCAGCGGACGGGCCTCGCGAGCCGTGCAGCGACGATTGATCCAGAACGGACACAAGGCCGGCGACAACTCCGCCGCGGCCGCCTGACGAGCCGGCTCGGCCAACAGCGCGGCGGCACGCTCGATCTCGGCGCCGGTCGCGTAGAGCCGGTGATCAACCTTCTCGAAGTCACAGCAGTTACCGCTCAGAGCGCAGGTGACACCGGTAGCGCGCACCTCCTCGCCGAGCTGCGCGTAGAGCGCGTCAATCCGCGCAAGCAACGCCGCGCGGCGCACCGGGTCGGCCGGCAGGAACTGGTTGGCGTCGATCGTCATTCGTCACGCACCCGCTTGCCGGGCTCGCCCCGAACGTGAAGTGTGTTCCGAGAGCCACTCATCAGTGCGGTCAATGCCATCGGCAGTGTCCGGCCCCAGCACAGGAAATCGTGGCCGCCATCGAACTCGTGATACGTCACATCGTGGCCGCCGTCGCGCAGTGCGTCGCGCATCCGCCGGTTCACGTCGAGCTGCGAATCGCGCTGCAACACGCCGATCGAGTGCTGCACATCGGTGGCGGTCTCCCCGCGGCCGACGTCGATCCACCAGCGCTTCGGTGCCGGCCTGCGAGCCGCGACCTCGCGAAGCGGGCGGTTCTCCTGCGACCAGAACGACGCCGACTGGCAGAGCGCGCGGTCGGCAATCTCCGGCCGCTGCAGCATCACCCACCAGACGAGCAGGCCGCTGTAGCTCAGCCCGCCGAGTACCGTGCCGGCCGCGTCGGGTGCCACGCGGTCGGCGGGCGCAAACGCGTCGGTGCGTAACCACGGCAACAGCTCGTCGGCGACGAACGCCGGGACGTGCTCGTGCATCGGGCACTCGACCGCGCGGGTCGGGATGTCGATGAACGACACGTACGCCACGGCCAGCGGCGGCAGCGTGCCGTCGGCGACGAGCCGGGTGAGGGTGCCGGGCGCGTTCACGGTGTCGGTGTTGCGATACCAGTCGCCGTCGAAGAGCACGAGCAGGGGTCGCGTCGCGTCTGCACGGGCGGGCAAGTCTCCGACGGTGGCGGTCCACACGGTGCGGGTGTTGCCGAGCAGCGGGCTGGCAAAGGTGTGCGTGTGCACGTTCAGGTCAACGCAATGCTGAACCGGCGGCGGCGCGCAAAGCGCGACGGGCAGGCGCGGTCGGGGCCGCAGATCGGGCACGAGTAGTCGTCCCACAGCAGGTGATCCATCTTCAGCGTCTTGAGGATCTGCGCCGGGCGCGGATGCACTTCGATCAGCTTGACGATGACGTGCGGCCACTTCTGCAACTCGACCAGCACGTCGATGCCCGGCGACGTCAGGTAGCTGTTCGAGGCGAAGTCGATCAGCAGCAGGCGCACATCGCGGTACTCGGTGCGCAGCGCGTTGAAGCGTTCGCGCACCAGCGGCGCGTTGCGCGCGTCGATCTGCCCCTCGGGCTTGACGAGGAACGAGTTGGCAAGCGAGCACGCCATCGCGTGGCCGAGCAGCGGGTAAGCCGGATGCACCGCGGCGACCTGGCCGAACACCTGGTGCGCCTTCGTGATCTGGCCGTCGCGCAACGCTTCCCGGCCCTGCTCGAACCATTCGTCGAGCCGGGCTTCCGGGATTTCAACGGCAACTTCGCCGGACTGTGGCTCGGACTCGGGCATCGGCGGTACCGCGAGAGGCGGGGCGTCGTCAGGTTCGGGCGAGTATATCCGGCACGTGGCGCGCCCGCCAGTCAGCGCGGCCCCGGACATCTGATGCCCAGCGGCACGTTCCGGCCGTCCGGAACCGCCGGACCGCTCCCTCGCTCCGGCTTCGACTGCGCTCGGGCTGGCAAGGCTGGAGGAACCGGGGCGCGACCGGGGTGGTGTGGTAGAGGTGGGGCCCGCGAGAAAGTCGCTCGCCTCCACCACTGTCAACTGATGCCGCACCTCACCGTCAACGACACGCGGATCTGGTACGACGACAGCGCGCCCGGCGACACGACCCGCCCGGCGATGCTCTTCTCGCACGGCCTGCTCTTCGATGTGCGCCAGTTCGATGCGCAGCTGCAAGCGTTCCGCGACACGTTCCGCGTCGTGCGCTACGACCATCGCGGCCAGGGGCAGAGCGACATCCCGCCCGGCCGCATCGCCACAATCGAGCAATGCACGGCCGACGCGATCGCGTTGATCGACGCGCTGGGCCTCGCGCCGTGCCACTTCGTGGGCCTGTCGATGGGCGGGTTCGTGGCGCTGCGCATTGCCGCGCGCCGGCCGGAGCTGCTGCGCAGTTGCATCGTGCTCGATTCGTCGGCCGAGCCGGAGCCCAACCGGCTGCAGTACCGCCTGCTGAACCTGATCGCGCGCTTCATCGGCCTTGGCATGGTCAGCCGGAAGGTGATGAAGATCCTGTTCGGCCGGACGTTCATGGCGTCGGCCGCGCGCGCGGAGGAGCGTGAGGAGTGGCACCGCCGGCTGCGCCACAATCCGCGCCAGATCTACAAGGCGGTGAACGGCGTGATCGAGCGCGAGCCGGTGACGGCGGCGGAGTTGGCGGCGATCCGTACGGCGACGCTGGTGATGGTGGGTGAGGAAGATGTGGCGACGGTACCGGCGAAGAGCGAGCGCATGCACGCTGCGATTGCGGGTTCGAAGCTGGTGCGGATACCGCAGGCCGGGCACAGCTCGGCGATCGAGAATCCGCAGTTTGTGAACGAGGCGATCCGCGAGTTTGTGGAGGGCCTGGCGGGCTGATAGTCCAGACCCACTTGTCGCCCGTCTTACCCCTTGCCCTTGCCCTTGCCCTTGCCCTTGCCCTTGCCCTTGCCCTTGCCCTTGCCCGGTCCGGCGGGTGAGAGGGACACCGCCGGATGCAGGCTGGAAGCCTGCACCACAACACACCACAACACCACCTCCTCCTCCACCACACCCTGGTTGCCCACCTCCCCCGCCCGGCATATGATTGCCGCCGCTCCCGATCAGTCAGCCGTCGGCCCAGCCCCGCTGCCATTCCATGGATCGCATTCTCGACAACTACGACCTGAAGATCGTGCGCAAGCTCGCCGCCGGCGGCATGGGAGTGGTCTTCGAAGGCCGGCAGTGCGGGTCGGACGGCTTCGACAAGCAGGTCGCGATCAAGATGATTCTGCCCGAGCTGATCGCCGACCAGGAGTTCGTCGAGATGTTCGTCGGCGAAGCGCGCCTCGTGGCCGACCTGATCCACCAGAACATCGTCCAGGTCTATCAGTTCGGCAAAGCCTCCGACACGTACTTCATCTCCATGGAGTACGTCCACGGCGTGAACCTCGAAGGCTTCATCGAGCGCCACAAGAAGCTCGGCAAGAAGATCCCCGTCGACCTCGTCGTGTTCATCATCGCGCGCTGCTGCATGGGCCTCTACTACGCCCACGAGAAGCCGGGCCCGGACGGCAAGAAGCTCGGCGTCGTGCACCGCGACATCAGCCCGAAGAACATCATGATCGACTCGCAGGGCGTGCCGAAGGTCACCGACTTCGGCATCGCCAAGGCCGCGCACCTGATGCGCGACCGCGAGGGCGAGATCCTGATGGGCAAGATCCCGTACATGAGCCCGGAGCAGGCACGCTTCGAGCCGACCGACGCGCGCAGCGACATCTTCTCGCTCGGCACCGTGATGTACGAGCTGCTCGCCGGCGAGAACATCTTCGACGACGACGACACGATGAAGACGATCGAGAACGTCTGCAAGGCGCCGATCCCGCCGGTGACGAAGTACAACCCGGATGTGCCGGCGCCGGTGCTGGAGTTCCTCAGCAAGGCGATGAATCGCGACAAGGACGCGCGCTACCAGACGGCCGACGAGTTCGGCTACGACCTGCAGGCGAACTACCTCTATCGCAGCAGCTTCGGTCCGACGTACCAGACGCTGCAGAAGTACCTGAAGGACCTGTTCCCGCAGTTCCGCACCGAGAGCGACCACTACGCGTCGGTGAGTGACACGCTGATGCTCAAGGCGGGCAGGTGATTCCGGGAAGCGAGCAAGCCGTGACGGTTGATGCACGCTCAGGCGAGCCGGGGGTGTCAACCCCCGGAGGGGAGTACGTCGCCTCGTGTCCACGAGCCGGGACGGGTCCATCGAGTACCACGAACAGGGCGAACCGATTCCGTGCGTTCTCCCCTCCGGGGGTTGACACCCCCGGCTCGCCTGGAACACGTTCCCTCATCATCCTCGCGCTGCTCGCCCTCACACTCGCCACCGGCTGCCGCTCGCTCGGCGACCGCGACTCCGTCTCCGGCTACCCGTTCATCGACGTCGACCAGCCGCGACCCAACCGCGTGCCGGACGCCTCCGGCCCCTGGCTACGGCCCGTGCGCGGCACCTCCGAAGGCGCGCCCGACAAGTACTTCCCGCAGGGCGGCAGCACCGACCCGCTGCACGACTCCGTCACCGGACTGCCGCCGCGCCGCATGTCGCCCGACGTCTCGGCCTCGGCGTTCTGGCCGATCGACCGCTACGTCGATCTCGAACGCGCCGACAGCCGCACGAAGGTCGACGCGCTCGGCAACATCATCCGCGTGCGATCCGACCAGATCAGCGGCCGCGACGAGGTCGCCTTCAACCCGCTGTTCCGCTACCTCAACGACCCGGCCCTCAACGAGACCGCGTTCGACCTGCTCTGGCCGCTGGTGCAGTACCGCCGCAGCGAGAACAACGAACGGCTGCAGGTCATCCCGTTGTTCTGGTTCAACCGCTTCAAGCACGCCGACGGCCGCGACGACCTCGACGTGTTCATCTTCCCGTTCATCTTCTTCGGCGAGGAGTCGTTCCCGGCCGACATGCGCGACGTCGACCGGCTGTTCTGGCACGACCGCAACCACGACAACCGGCTCGACCGCGAAGAGCTGCGCCTGCTGCCCGGCAAGGACTTCGAGGACATCGACAGCGATCGCGACGGCTACATCTCGCGCGACGAAGCCGTCGCGCGCCTTGCGAAGCCGGCCCGCACCGAGAGCTACTTCGCGGCCGTGCCGTTCGGCGGCACGCTGCGCGGCTTCCTGCTCAACGACTGGCTCGAGTTCTACCTGTTCCCGATCTTCCTCCACACGCGCCAGGACAAGTTCGAGAGCTGGTACCTGCCGTGGCCGATCATCCACTGGGGCAGCGGCGGCGGTCGCAGTTCGTTCCACATCCTGCCGTTCTACGCCACCGACGTGACGCGCGAGCAGGTGCGCGACGAGGCCACCGGCGAGATGGTCGACGGCGAGATCCGCTCGGAGCGCCGCAGCGTGCTCTGGCCGATCATCCAGTGGCAGAACATCTACGGCGAGGTCAACGTCTCCGACGATCCGCGGCATCCGCGTTTCGAACGGCAGAACATCTTCCACTCCGAGATGGTCTTCCCGTTCTGGAACCGATTACGCACGCGCAACCGCACGACGACGAGCATCCTCTGGCCGCTGTTCAATGTGCAGGAGGACAAGGAGCGCGAGTACGTGTCGATCGACGCGCCATGGCCGATCTTCCGCTACGCCAGCGGCATCGGCGAGCAGGAGCTGCGCATCTGGCCGCTGTTCCACCAATACCGCAAGGTGGGCACCGACGGCTCGGAGGAGTACCTGCTCAACCTGCTCTGGCCGATCATCTGGTACGAGCAGCAGCGCACGTACGGCCGCGTCGAGACCAGCTTCAAGATCATCCCGATCTTCTGGAACACCACGATCGACCACCTCGACCCGGCCGACGGCAGCGTGATCGGCCACGAGCAGGTGACCAAGCTCTGGCCCGTGTTCGGCTACGTGCGCGAGCGCGACGGCACCGAGCGCGTCGAGTTCCTGTCGCCGTTGCCCGACGCGAGGGTGCCCGACTTCGAGAACAACTGGGCCGTGTTCTGGCGGCTGTTCTACTGGGAGCGCAGCGGAGACGGCCGTCGCGAGAAGTGGAACGCGCTCGGTCCGTTGATCCGCTACGAGCGCGACGAGACCAGCGAGAAGTTCGACTTCTTCCCGCTTGTGCAGCATCGCAGCGGCTGGACGAAGGGTCCGTACCCGGTGCACACCAGCAG
>JBFWQT010000387.1:0-7016 GCA_050249295.1 Planctomycetota bacterium | reverse complement strand
GTCCGAAGTTCGACCCGTTTTTTCGCCGCAACGCGAGCTGAGTAAAAGGGTTGCCGCTACATCAGCTAAATTGGACCGATGTCAGGATCGGACGGCGATCGTGAAGTCGCGTGAAACGTCGTCAAGGCGCGCAGCTGACGTCGACGAGAGCGCGTGCGCGACGTGGAGAGACGCGAGGCGGGTGTAGATCGAGAGCGCGCTGAATGGCTGGCCACAAAGGCACGAAGGACACGAAGGACCACGAAGCAGCGTGCGAAATTTTCGAGCTCGCTGCGTTCTCGGGTTGCATCCAGAGAGAATTGACCACGGAGAACACAGAGGACACGGAGAGGGATCTGAAGCGAGTGCCGCCCCGGTTCATCTCCTCTCCGTGTCCTCCGTGTCCTCCGTGGTGAATCTAGATCTTCGCCGCAGTCCCGGTGCGACGTGGAGTGTCGCGGCGTTTGTTTGATCCGGGCGCGGGGTGAGGGCGCGGGGTTGCCCACGGGCAGCAGCCCGTGGGCTTCAACTTCAACTTCAACTTCAACTTCAACTTCAACTTCAACGGGGAATGCGGTTCAGTAGACGCGGACGGTGATCATCACTTCGTCGCCGGAGAGGAAGACGGAGAGCGCCGACTCGGAGATGCGCAAGGCCATCGAGAGGTTGTTGATGCCGCGCGGAATGTCCATCACGAGGGCCGGAGGCTCCCACGCGTCGTCGAGGCGGGCCATGTAGTGCGGCAGCCACAGGGGCTTCTGATCCACCGCCAGCATCACCATCAACATCGCCGTCGGCTGCATCACCTCGCTCGAATAGCGCTCGCCGGCCGCACCGATCAGGAACAGATGATCGAGCGAGATCTCGAGACGCGGCTGCGAGAAGTAGGGCTCCGGCATCTCCACGACGAGGCGCAGCGGGCCGCCGAGCGTCAGTTCGCCGGTCGGGCCATGTGCGGGGCAGTTCACGAGAACGGCCTTGTCAGGCCACGGCGCGAGCACCTGCGGCGACGCATCGAGCACCTCGGTGGACGCCAGCTCGAGGCGACGACGGCACGGCGTGAACGACACGCGCATGCCATCCGAGCCGCCGATCTCGCGCACATGACCGTCGACGAGTTCCCACTTGCCGGCCGGCACGCGCACCTCGCGGCCCACGTCGGCGCTGGTCAGCAGCACCTCGGAGTCGATCTCGTTGTCGGCGTCGCGCCGTTGCAGGCGCAGCAGTTCGAGCTCGGCGCCGCGGCGGTAGTTGGTGTTGACCAGCACGCGACCGACCGGCCCGGTATACGTCGTGAACGTCGCGACGGTGCCCGAGCAGTTGAGCGCGATGTCGTACAGCTCGTCGCCGATGCGCACCACGCGCGTGAGCGTGACGGCCATCTCTTCGCCGTGCATTGCGATGAAGTCCACGCCGAAGTCGTCGAAGCGGCCGTTGAGGTTGCCGTCGATCAGCACCGGCGTGCGACCGCCGACACTGCGCAGCGCAACCATCGCGGTGCACGGCGTGCCGTACCACTCGTCGGTGGACGAATCGAACTCGAAGCGCACCGGGTAGATGAGCTGGTGGCGGCCGGAGCGCACCGGGAACGCCACGGTGTGGCCGGACGCGGCGACGGCTTCGGGGCCGTCATTGGCGTCGAAGTTGAAGTCGAGCTCGAGCGTCTGGTTCGGGCCGCGGATCGCCACGACGCGGGAGTTGCTGCGCCAGAGGCGGAAGTCGAGTTCGGTGTAGCGCTCGTTGCGGTCGAGCAGGCGCTTGCGCAGATCGCGCGGCAGGTCGAACGGCACCTGGATGAAGTCGCGCTGCTCCAGGCTGCAGAACACGATCTCGGGGGCCGGGTCGAGGCTGGTCAGCGCGACGCCGCTGATCGTCGGCGCGGCGATCGTGGAGGCGACGTCGGCGTAGTTGTTGCCGACGAGGTAGGTCGGCAGCGGCAGGTCGAGGTCGGGCGTGCTGTGATGCGAGTTGGTGTTGGCCTCGACGACCGCATTGTTGGGCGGCGCGACGTGTTCGTTGATGTTGCCGTTGCCGTTGCTGTGCTTGTTCGCGTCGTGGTTGACGAGCGCGGTGCCGGCATTCGTGTTGGTGCCGCCGCCGCTGCCAGGGCCGAGCAGGCCGGGGAGCAGCGCGAGCAGCAGGGTCGCGGCCGCGGCGACGCCGGCAGCGATCGGCACGAGGCGCAGGATGCGGGCCATCACCATCGGTTGCGGCGCGCGAGCCGTAGAGGCAGCCGCGACGGCCTGCATCTGCGTGGCGATGGCGCGGTCGCGCACGGTCGGCCAGAGGTCACGCGAGGGCGCGTGCAACCCGGCACTCGCGGCAGCGTCGAGCACGAACCCGGCGTGCTGCGCATCGGCGGAAGACGACGTGGTCGCGCTGACCGGCTTGCCGCGCTCGCCGACGTGGGCGTGAATCGCCTCCACGAAGGTGTGGTCGTTGGCGATGTGGTTGTGCATGTCGGCCCACAGGTCGCGCGACGGCGCGAGCAGACCGGCGGCGTCGGCGGCATCGAACAGCGCGGCAAGGTCGGAGTCGGCAGCCGTGGCGTGCCCGTCGAGCTGCGCGCGCACGTCCGCGGCAAAGCGGTCCTCGGCGGCGAGACGCTCGCGCATGCCGGCCCAGAGGTCGCGCGACGGTGCGAGCAACCCGGCGTCATTGGTGGCGGCGACGATGGCGTTGACGTCGGCCTGCAGCGGGTTGGCATGTGCGGCCTCGCCGCGCAGGGCCTCGGCGACCAGCGGCTCGTCATCGACCGCGCGACGCACGGCGGCCCACACGGCATCACCCGGCTGCGCGAAGTCGGCGGCTGCCGCCGCGTCCAGCACGGCAGCGGCGTCGGCGGGGAGCGCGGGCGAGTCGAACGACGACGACGCCTCACCCACGGCGATCCGCACGGCCTGCGCAAACTGCTGCTCGCTGGCCTGCTCGGCCGCGATCTGCTCGCGCAAGGCCGGCCACAGGTCGCGGCCTGCGCCCGCCGCGCCCGCCGCGTCGCCAGCCGTCGCGGTCGCCTCGTGCACAGCCCGCAATTCGTCCAGCGCATCGCGCAGGCGCGGATCAGCCGCCACGGCAGCTTCGAAGGCAGCCCGCTCGTCGGCGGCCGCCATCTCGCCCGACAAATAGCCCAGCGCCTGGCCGACCCATTCGTCGGTCACACCCTCCGGCAGGAGGTCATCGGGGCCGCGGGAATCCAGTTGCGTCACGTCAGCTGTGTTTTCGTTGCCTGTCGTTCTGTCGTCCGAATCGTGTTGGCAGGTTTGAGCTTACGCACCGCGATGCCGGGGAGCCTGCCTCCCGGCAAGATGTAATACCGTGAGCCCGCGCATTTCCCGCAAACAAACACCCAACTGTTGGTGAATGTGGCGAAATTGCCACAAGGGTTGCCGCGAAAACGGGTTGGAGCTGGGGTGGAGAGTCGCAAGCTCGCTCGTTCGCGAGTGTGTCCGAAGCAACTTCCGGGCGAGCCGGGGACGGAAGTCATTTGGGCGCCACATACGCGCCGCGAGCACAAGCGAGTCGGGCCCGAGGGCCTTGCGATCACGAATCCACGGAGCGTTCATCGCATTGCCTGGCGCGGATTCGCAGTCGGAACGCCCTCGGGCCCGACTCGCTTGCGCTCGCGGCTCTTATGTTGGCGCCAATGGACGGAAGTCCCGGAGTCTGATTCCGGGACCGGCCCGCCAACCCGGCTGGCTCGCGCTCGCGGCGCTCGCGTTCGCGGCACCGCGCTACTTGCCGCGCAGCGGGCGCGACTTGTTCGCCGCGTAGAGCTTGCCGTTCACCTCGACGATCATGTTGTCGATGTACTTCCGGTTGTCGGGCGATTCCTTCAGCGCCATGCGCAGGTTCTCGCGCGCCTGCTCGTACAGGTCGGCGGCTTGCGACAGATCGCGGTAGCTGTCGCCGTAGTCGTAGTCGGGCTCGCGCGTGCGACGCACGATGCCGTCGGCGCGCTCCGTCAACTCCTTCGCCTTGTCGACGTACCACTTCGCCTTGTCGGGCAGCGTCGGCGGCGGCGGATCCACCGGCGGACGGGGGGAACCGCCATCGGGGCCGGGGTCGACCCTGCCCATGTCGTCGCGGATCCGCTTGCGGAACTCGTCGAGCATCTCCTCCGACTTGTGGTCGCGGAAGTCCCACGCGGCCGGGTAGCGGCGCAGCAGGTTGGCCAGCGAGTCCTGCGCCGCCTGCAGGTTGCGTTGCATCCGCGAGTTGATCACCGTCTTCTCGGCGTCGGAGGCGCTCAGCAGGAGGTTGTCGTCGGAGATCAGCATCGTCAGCGCGCCGAGCAGCAACTGGTTCTCGGGGTCGCGCCGCAGCATCAGCGTGTCCGACAGGCTGCACCCGGCGGCCTCGCACATGTCGAATGCCTCGCCGAGGCAGGCGTGCGTCAGGGGCCGCGTCGGCAGCGTGCGGCCGTTCTCGACCACGTCGCCCGACTGCAGGATCACGACGGCCGCGCCGCACAGATCGAGCGGCGTGACACTGCCGTCCGCCTTGCGCGCCTGCAGCCACTGCAGCCGCTGCTTGAGGCGCGCCGCGAGGGCCGCGTCGACCTCGGCGCGCTGCAGTTCGGTCACAGTCCAGGTGCGTTCGACGTTCAGCTCGACCAGCGAGTCGTCGTTCATCGGCGTCATCATCACGCGGCCGCTGCGCCACGGCTCGCTCTTCGCCACCATGCCGATCAGCGCCTGCTGGCCGCCCGGCGGCTGGAACTTCACGAAGCGGTTGGTGTCGCGAACCGGCACCACGCCTTCGGTCACGTCGAGGTACACGCGCGCGCGATTCAGTCCGCGCTCGGCGCGCTCGACGTCGAAGCGCGGGATGTTCGCGATGGCGCGCGCGCGATCGAATGCCTTGACCGCGCCGGTGTAGTCGAACTGTTCGTTGAGCAGCTTCTCGCCGTTGGCCAGTGCCGCGGCGAACGCGGCCTTCTCGTCGGCCGTGGCGTCACGCGTCGGTTGCTGCGACGACGACGCCGAGCCGGTCGCGCGCTGCAGGTCTTCGTCGCGCGCCACGGTCAGCCCGGCCGCTCGCATCGTGTCGAGTTCGGTCGCGCTGATCGGCGCATCGAGTTGCGGCGTGATGCTGGCGGTCTCGGTCCCGGGGGCGGTCGGCATGCTGAACGGCACCGGCACGACGTCGTCGCTGATCTTCACGTCGCTGATCAGGGCGAACGCAACGCGCCCGCCGAGGTAGACGATGGCGAGCAGGAAGATGCCGGCGAACACGAGGTTGGCCTTGCGCAATTGCTTGTGCGCACTGCCCGCGGCCAGCACGATCGCCTGCTTCTTCTCGTCGGAGACGACGCGGTGGACCTTGCCCTTCTGCTTCTTCGCCATCTGTTCCTGCCTGCGTTTCGTGTCGCCGCGGGGTCGTGAAAACCGGGGCGACGATTGTAACCGGGGAGGCCGCCGGTGCGCGAGTGCGAGTCCTGTTCGTCGTCGCGACCAAGGCCGACGACCACGCACCCCCCGCTACTCTGCCGGCGCGTTCGGCATGCTGAACGGCACCGGCGCCGGTTCATCTACCGGCAGCGAATTGATCAACGCGATGGCAACCTGCGCGAGGAACCAGATCATCGCGACGATCGCGATCGCGCCGAACATGCGTCTCGCGCGCCGCGTCAGCCGGTCGGTGGCGCATGCCGCCAGGACGGCCGCCTGCTGCTGGTCCGCCGTGAGGAGCCGTTCGACCTTGCCGCGTGTCGCCGTCGCCATCTGTGCCTCCCGCCGCAATCATTCCGTTAGGTCGATCGCTGCCGTATCGAGTGTACCCCACGACACCCACTCTGGATGAACCGAACCGTGTCGATCGAACAGCAGATTGAAGCCGCCGCCCGCATCGTGCGCGACGCGACGCACCTCGTGATCTTCACCGGCGCCGGCATCTCCACCGATAGCGGACTGCCCGACTTCCGCGGCCCCGATGGCGTGTGGACGCGCCGTGACAAGGGCCTGCCGCCGCCGTCGCGACGGCCCGACGCCGAGATCCGGCCCAACGCGGCACACATGGCACTCGTCGCGCTGCAGTCGGCCGGCCGACTCGCGTACCTCATTTCGCAGAACGTCGACAACCTGCACCTCGAGTCCGGCATCGCCGCCGACCGGCTTGCCGAGCTGCACGGCAACAAGAACCTGATGCGCTGCCTCGCGTGCGATCGCCAGTTCGAGCGCGATGCGGTGGGTTGGTCGCGCAAGGAGTGGGGCAACGGTTACCGCACCGATGCCGTGCGAAGCGGCCAGCCGCCGTGCCCCGCGTGCGACGGCCGGCTGATCTCGTCGATCGTGAACTTCGGCGATCCACTGCCGGAGCGTGAGTTGCGTGAGTCGTTCCGGCACAGTCAGCATGCCGATGCGTTCATCGTGCTCGGCTCGTCGCTGCAGGTGTCGCCGGCCAACGCGCTGCCCGAAGCGGCCCTCGAGCACGGCGCCAGGCTGGTGATCATCAACATGGGCGACACGCCGATGGATGATGAGGCTCACGTGCGGATTCGCGCGGGGTTGGGTGAGACATGGCCGGCGATCGTTGATCGTGCGCTGGGTTGATGCCTATCGCTACGTCGCTTCTCGCAGCCAGCCCGACGGGCAGGCGAAGCCGGAGCGAGGGACGCTTCCCGGCCCCGCAGCGGCAGAGCACCCGGGTGGTGCAGGCTTCCAGCCTGCATCCGGATCGCTTCGTCGCTTCTCGCCGCCAGCCTGTGGTGCAGGCTTCCAGCCTGCATCCGGATCGCATCGTCGCTTCTCGCCGCCAGCCCCGCAGCGACCGCCACGAGCACCCGCGACCGCCTTCCGGGCAAGCATTTACCGCCATCGGGAGGGATTGCGAGAAAATCGTCGGAAGGGTGTTGACCGGGGCGAAACGGGTCGTACTATGCACGACCCCGCCAGCGAGGCGCGGTCAGTGGATGACCCGCAAGACGCCGGCCGGGCTGCACGGCGGACGGGTGACCCGCGAAGCCGAAGACCTGCGCAAGGACGCGACCCGCGTTCCTGGTTGTCGCACCCGTCTTCGAGGCTTCGAGCCACCGCGAG
>JBFWQT010000386.1:0-7028 GCA_050249295.1 Planctomycetota bacterium | reverse complement strand
CCCCCACCGGGGCCCGATCGCTTGCGCTCGCGGCTCTTGTTTAGCGCCCATGCCGTTATCTTGGCGCGTAGTGGCTTACACCTCCTGCTCGCCCGGAATCGGAATTGTCGACGGCAGGCAGCGTCGCGGCCTTCAACGATCTCGCGGCTCTTGCCGCACGGCCGCACGGCCGCACGGCCCCAAGGGTTGTGAGGCTCACACTCGTACATCCTCCCTGACGGTCGCGGCTCTTGTCAGCGATCGTCACCACCGCGCGCGCGGCTGCGCGTCACTCGTGGCCGAAGCGGTCGGCAAACTCCTCGCGGTAGCCGTCGACAATCCCGCGCACGCGCGTCGCGTACTCCGGCAGGCCCCACTCCAGCACCGGCGCCAGTTGCGCCTCGATCTTCGCGATCGCGTCCGGCACACCTGCCGCTGCCGACGGGCGGTAGCGGTTGGTCTCGCGCACGAGGTCGAGGAAGCGCTGCGAGAACGGCGCCAGGAAGTGTTGCCGCGCGCGTTCGATCTGTTGCGTCACGGCATCGGCCGGCAACGCCAGCGGCCCGATCGCCGACTGCAGCGCGTCGGCCGTCACCAGGCGCACGATGTCGCCGCCCTTCCACGCCGCCTGCAGCGCCGTCGCCGCCGGCGTGAAGTGCTTCAGCGCAATCGGATACACCAGCGCGGCCTGCAACGACTGATGGAACCCGGCCTCGTAGGCCGCCTGCGCGTCGTCATCGAAGTAATCGACGCGCGGAATCAGCTCGATCGGAAACCGCTCGCGCGTGTACACCGCCAGCGCCTTCGCGAATTCGCCCGCCGCGATCAGCCGGTCGGCCTCGCCGCGCAACTCCTCGAGCCGCTGCTTGCGCGCCAGTGCCATCGCATCGGTCAGCAGCGCCGCATCGGCCGACACGTCGTCGCCGACGCGCGTACCCGAGAGGCGCTCGCCGAGGCTGCCCAACTGCTCGGCGAGGCGGCGGTAGTCGCCCGGTGCGTCCAGCACGTGGTTGGCCAGGCTCTCCTCCGACACCGCGCCGGCGCGCGGCCACGGATGCGTGAACCCGGCCTCGAGCTGCACGCGCTCGTTGGCCGCCTGCTCGGCACCCTCCACAAAGCCCTCGCCGCGCAGTCGCGCGGTGATCTCCGCGCGCCGCTTCGCGAGCCGTTCTTCCTCGCGCGCAATCGCCGCGCGCTGTTCGGCGGTCATGTCCGGCGGCGCCATCACGCGTGCCACCACGCGCGCGACATCGCGGGTCACCTTCGCCGGGTCGACCTCGTGCGCGCCAGCCGTCGGCTTCGCGGGGCGGTCGTCGGGTCGCGTCGAGTAGCTGGTGTAGAGCCAGTAGCCGCCGATCGCACCGCCGAGCAGCAGCAGGCCGAACGCAATCTGCGCCGCCGGCCGCTTCGGTGCGCCGCCGAACACCTCGTCGTCCAGCCGTTCGGGCGCAAAGGTGTAGTCGCTCATGATGCTCGCTCCGGTTCGCAACCCCGCCGCCGTTGCCGAGTATAGACCGACGCTCGCCGATGCGCAGCCGGATTGGTACCGTGCGGCTCCTCCCCTCCTCATCATCACGCCGACCGCCAGCCCGTGGCCACCATGTCCGAACTCCTTGTTGTTGGATCGATCGCATTCGACACCATCGAAACCCCGCACGGCCGCGCCGAACGCGTGCTGGGCGGCTCGGCCAACTACTTCTCGCTGGCGGCGAGCCTGCTGACGAAGATCAACCTGGTGGGCGTGGTCGGCCAGGATTTCCCCGAAGCGCACCTCGACTTCCTGCGCGCGCGCGGCATCAGCTGCGACGGCGTGGAGCGGCGCGAAGGCGAGACCTTCAACTGGACCGGCCGCTACGAAGGCGACATGAACGAGGCGCAGACACTCGAGGTCAACCTCAACGTGTTCGGCAACTACCTGCCGACGATCCCCGAGTCGTACCGCAAGTCGCCGTATGTGTTCCTCGCCAACGGCAGCCCGGACACGCAGAAGCACGTGCTCGGCCAGCTGGACAGCCCGAAGTTCGTGATGGCCGACACGATGAACCTGTGGATCAGCACGCAGCACGCCAGCCTGCTCGACCTGCTGAAGCGCGTGGACGCGCTGATCCTGAATGACGGCGAGGCGAAGATGCTGACCGACGAGTCGAGCACCGTCGTGGCCGGCAAGCGCATCCTCGACCTCGGCCCGATGCTGGTGATCATCAAGAAGGGCGAGCACGGCGCCGTGATTCTCGCGCGCGACTACGAGCTGGTCTGCCCGGCCTACCCGCTCGAGACCGTGAAAGACCCGACCGGCGCGGGCGACAGCTTTGCCGGCGGCGTGATGGGCTACCTGTCGTTCGTGGACGACATCTCGATCCGCTCACAGAAGCGCGCGCTGAAGTACGGCACCGTGATGAGCAGCTACAACTGCGAGGACTTCTCGATCAGCCGGCTGAAAACGCTGAGCCGCGCCGACGTCGAGCGCCGCCTCGCCGAGTTCCAGGACATGCTGATCTGAGTGACGCCGCTCCGGACGAGCCGGGGGTGCCGGGGGGGTCAGGGAGCCGACACGAGATTGCCTGGCCAGGAGCCGCGACCGAGAGGAAGCGGGGACATCGCCGAAGGCTGGCAACCTCACGCGCCCCGCGGTTCCCCCGCTCCCTTTCGGTCGCGGCTCTTGCCCGGAACCATCCAAACCGGAGGTTGCCATGATCGTTCCTCTCGGCCGTACCCTCTCGCGCATCGCCGCTCGCGCCGTGCCCGACCCGTTCGTGCTGGCGCTGTTCCTCACGTTGGTGGTGATGGTCTGCGGCTGGATCGCGCTCGGCACGACGGAGGTTGGCGCGGCACTGATGAAGGCCGACCCGGCCGGCAGCAGCGCGCCGTGGATGATCCTCAGCGGCTGGTACCAGGGCTTCATCAATCCCGGCGGCCTGGCGTTCGCGCTGCAGATGTGCCTCGTGCTGATCACCGGCCACGCGCTGGCACTCACGCCGGCGGTGCAGCGGTTCATCGCGGCCGTGTCGCGCATCCCGCGCAGTGCCGGCGGTGCCACGCTGGTGGTCGCGGCCGTTGCCTGCGTGGCCGGCGTGATCAACTGGGGCCTCGGCGCGATCGCCGGCGCGCTCGTCGCACGCGAGGTCGGACGCGCCGCGAAGGCGCGCGGCATGAAGGTGCACTACCCGCTGCTCGGCGCGGCCGCGTACTCGGGCCTCGCGGTGTGGCACGGCGGCTTCAGCGGGTCGGCGCCGCTCGGCGTCGCGCAGACCGCGCACAAGTTCGCGTTCGATGTCATCGGCACGGTCGGCGTCTCGCGCACGCTCGGCAGCCCGCTCAACCTGATCATCACCGGCTCGCTGCTGATCCTCATCCCGGTGCTCTACCGCCTGCTCACGCCGCGCGACGAGGCCGACATGGTTGCCGCGCCGGCCGGCGTGCTCGACCCGCCGACGCCGCCGGTCGCCGTCGAGAGCGCCGAACCGGAGGGCCGCGTGCTGCGCATGATCCAGGAGGGCCCGGTCGTCGGTCGTGCGGTCGGCGTGCTCGGCCTGCTCGGCGTCAGCACGTTGCTCGCGCAGGCATCGTACGCGGCCGGCGACTTCAAGCTCGACCTCAACTACGTCAACGCGATCTTCCTGTTCCTCGGCCTCGCGTTGCAGCCCAGGATCCGCGCATACATCGACGCGGTCGGCGACGGCGCGAAGGGTGCCGCCGGCATCATCCTGCAGTTCCCCTTCTACTACGCGATCCTCGGCGTGATGAGCGCGAGCGGCCTGATCGTGCTGATCAGCACGTGGTTCGCGCAGATCGCGTCGCCGGGCACGTTCCCGGTGCTCACGTTCCTGTCGGCCGGGCTCGTCAACATGTTCGTGCCGTCGGGCGGCGGGCAGTGGGCCGTGCAGGCCGATGTGCTGTTGCGTGCCGGGCACGACCTCGGCGTCGACCCGGCCGTGACGATCATGGCGTTCTCATACGGCGATGCGTGGACCAACATGCTGCAGCCGTTCTGGGCGCTGCCGTTGCTGGGCATCATGGGCCTGCGCGCGAAGGACATCATCGGCTACACCGCCGTGATCTGCATTGTGATGGGCATCGTGGTGTCGGTGTGGTTGCTGATCCTGCCGGCCGTGATGGCTCCGTAGGTGGCACCGAGGGGAGCGGACAGATCGTCGCCGGCCGTCCGTCATGCACACGAGCCGCGACCGTCCGAGCCTGTCCGGGACTGCCTGTTCCGGGCGAGCCGGGCGTGCAGGCTAGTGGCGCCAACTCAAGCGGATGCCCCTGGATGGTTGGCGCGAGGCGAGCCGGGGACGGAAGTCACCGGAGTGCCGATCGGGACGCGGAGTGCACGGTCGCCACAAGGCCAGAACAAACCACTCGTATCGTCGAACTCGATCCACACGCCGGCAAGTGGCACGTGTGCAACGGTCCGCACGCCGCCCACCCAGCCACGGCGCGCCTGCAGTGCCAATCCGGAAAGCGGGATGCGCAACGGCCGATGGCCCGCCATCCACCGCGAGGAGAGCAGCAGGTCGCTGCCGCCGCTCTGCGCCATGACGGTGCCATCGTAGGACACGGGCAGGAGCCGCCACCGGCACATGGTGATCGAACGACACGCCCTGCCAGCGGCTGACCGTGAAGGGCGCCGCCTGTTCGCGGCTGCCGCCTCGTCCGCGTAGTAGCGCGCCAGCCTCGACCAGCCGCCGGTCCACGCGCAGAGGTGCGACACGAACCAGAACAGGCACAACCAGACCAGCACGAAGCCGGCGAGTGCGAAAGTGAACAGCAGGATCGGCGCGATGGGCATGGGCTGCACACGATCCCTCTCGTCACTGCACCGGCGTGTCGCGCCACTGACGGGCGGTGGCTTCCATGCGCTCGCACTCGGCGCGCGCGGCGTCGATCCGGCCCTGAAGCGCCGCCAGCTCGTCGGCGGCCAGCGAGTCGCGCAGGCTGGCGAAGCGCGACTCCATCTGCGTGATCGCCGCCGTGAACTCCAGCCCGGTCGGCAACTTCACGGAGTTGGTTGCCGTGGTGATCGTGTAGTCCGGCGTGATCGCGATACCGTTCTTCTCGGCACGCAGCCGCACATCGGCCACCAGACGGCGGGCCGTGTAACGCTTGACCAACGAGGCGGCGGCGGCGCGCGCGCGATCGGCGTCGGACTTCCCGTCGTCGCGCGCGATCCCGGCCTGCGTGTTGGCCGCACCCCAGGCGTTGTCCATGTCGCCGGCAAGCTGGCTGATCGTGCCAGCCTCGTTCGCGCGCGACGTGTCGAGCCATGCCTCCCACTGCTTGATCGAGCCCGCGTTGCCCGCCGGCGTGGCCGGGTTGTAGCCGTTCGTCAGGTGCGTCTCGGCCAGCAATATCGCGTAGCAGTTGCCGCGCACGTCGAGCTTGTCGCTCGACAGACCGGCCACCAGGTAGCCGCTGACGGCGCTGAACGACCCCCGGCTGATGTCGCGCAGCGCATTCAGCGCGGCCGCGCGGATCGGCGCCGACGTGTCGTCGAGCAGCTTGGCGATGTACGGCAGCGCACCCGGGTTGCGGTAGCTCGCGATCGCCCGGCGCGCCGCCTGCGCCACGTTCAGGTCGCTGCGCGTGGTCAGCTCGTCGAGCCCGCCGACGCCGGTGAGGGCCGACGGCCGGCCGAGGTCGCCGACGCGGGCGATCAGTTCGAGCGCGTTGGCCGGGTGAATGCGCAGCACCCCGGGCAGGCGGTCGAGCAGTTCGCGCGAGGTGCGGTCACCGTCGGCAAAGCGCGGGCTGGCCAGCGCGTTGATCGCCGCCAGCGAGACGTCGCGGTTGTCGTCGACGGTCAGTCCGCCGAGCACCGCGATGCGCGAAATGTCGCCGAGCACGCCGATCTGCCGGGCCGCGAGGGCGCGCACCGACGGGTCCGGGTGTTCGGTCAGCGCCGCGACGGCCGCGCTCGCCTCGGCCGGGGGCAGCGCGAACAGCAGCTGGATGGCGCGGGCGCGCGTGACCACCTCGGGCATCCACTGGCGCTGCGACGGCTCGTTGATCAGCGACTGCAGCGTGTCGACGAGCTGGTCGCTGTGCTCCACGCTGTCCCAGTAGCGGGCCTCGTGGCTGACCTGCTCGTTGATGCTGATCCAGTAGAGGATGCCCGGCACGATGATCGCCAGCGAGAACAGCGTCAGCCCGCGCAGCCTGGCGCGCGACCCGGCCGCCGAGAAGACGAGGAACAGCAGGCCGCACTGGATGAACAGGCCGATGTACCAGGCCTGCGTGAGGAAGTGCATCATCCGCTCGTGCGGCATCGAGAACAGCCACATCAGCCACTCGCTGCGGCGGAACTCGGCGTTCGAGATCAGCACCGCATCCAGCAGCGCGAGGATGAACACAATGATCGGGAAGATCAGCGTGCCACGACGCGGCTCGGCATTGGCGGCGGCAGCGCTGGCCACAGCGGCCACAGCGGCACGCTGCGTGGAGGCGGCGGCCGTCGGTGCCACAGCTTGCGCGTGCCCGTGATGCGGCGCCTGCGGCGCATGCGGCCCACCGACGGAAATCGCATCCCACCCGGCCGGCAGCGCCGCGCCATCCATCCGCGCACCCTGGAAATTCGCGCCGTGCAACACCGCGCCGGTCAGCACGCACTGCCCCAGGTCCGCCTGCGAGAAGTTCGCGCCGGTCAGGTCGGCCCCGGTCGCGTTGCTCTGGTTGAGGCGCGCGCCGTGCAGGTTCGCGGCCATCATCCGCGCACCCGCCAGTCGGCAGTTCTCCAGCCGCGCGTCGCGCAGGTTGGCCGCCGAGAGCAGCGCACCTTCCAGCACGCTGCCGGCCAGGTCGGCCCCCTGCAGGTTCGCGCTGCGCATGTCCACGCCGGTCGCGGACGCACCGCGGAACGTCGCGCGCGCCAGGTTGGCCGAGCGGAACGACGCGCCCTGCAGCACGCAATCATCGAACGACGCGCCCGACAGGTTGCACGACGTGAAGTCGACGCCGGACAGGTCGCGCCCCGCGAACGACACATTGCGGAAGTCGCTGCCCGACACGTTGTCGCCACGACGCACCTTCTCGCCGCCGCTGCGATGATGCCC
>JBFWQT010000385.1:0-7042 GCA_050249295.1 Planctomycetota bacterium | reverse complement strand
GACGGCCGCCTGATCACGGCCGAGAGTGACGACTGGTTCTTCAAGAACAACCGCCTGTACCAGGGCCCGAGCACGCCGATCCTGGCTGCGAAGATCGCCCACGAGCGCCGCCAGTCGATGGAAGAGTTCACCGACTGAGCGGGCTGCGAGTGGGGGTCCGGCAAGAGCCGCGGACAAGCCCAAAAAAGGAGCGGGGGCAATCGCGAGGCGGGCAACCATTTGCCAGCCTTCGACGATTGCCCCCGCTCCCTGTCGGTCGCGGCTCTGACCGGACCATTCCACGGCGGCCGAGCGCGCGGCCTAGCCCAGGTAGAAGCCGAACTGCACGTCGACGCTCTTGAGGATCTTCTTGCCGGTGCGCACGCGCAACTGGACCAGCAGGCGGCCGCTGTCGGGGTTCTCGGGGTCCTTGTCCACGCTCACCGCCACGCCCGCGCCGTCACCGGTGCTGGCAAAGATCGAACCCAGGAACTTCTCCCAGTTGTCGTGCACCGTCTTGATCTCGCCGTCGCCGGTGAGGTCGTTCTTGTGGTGGAACACCTCCTCGCCGAGGCGCGCCGCCAGCAGCTGGTAGGGCAGCTGCGCCATGCGACGGTTGACCACGTTGAGGTGATCGTCGTCGGTCTTCGCCGGCAGCAGCACCGTCGGCGCGCGCATGACGAACACCGAGTCGCGGTTCGGCTCGACCACCAGCGTGATCAGGCCGGCATCGTACAGGCCCTTCGCCTGGTCCTCGCCGAACATGGCCTCGGTCGGGATCTTCGCCGAGCCCGCACCGTCGCTGTCGCGCAGGCTCATGCTGTCGAAGCGGCCGGCCTCGTAGCCGGTGATCTCCGTCGGCCAGTGCTCCTTCGCGAACGACCGGCAGCAGGCGGCGGCAATCACGTGGGCCGCGCTGCCCCACAGCAGGTCGTCGGCCGACGAGACCTTCTCGGTGTACTCCACGCCGCGCGCCGACTCCGGCGTCCACGGGTCGCGCAGCAGGAAGCGGTTGGCCGCGACGGCCAGCCAGCGCGCGCATTCCTTCTCGCGGATGCTGCGCCACTTCTCGAAGGCGGTCTCGCGGAACAGCGTGCCGGGGTCGGGCAGCTTCGCCACCTGCGCGAGCGACTTGCCGGGGAAGAACCCGTCGCCGATGCCGGTCAGCACGGCCGTCTGCACCGACTCGCCGCGCTCGGCCAGGGTCTGCAGCAGTTCCATGTCGGCGGGCGACGTCGTGAAGTCGGCGTCAACGAGCACGAGGCCGGGCGTGGGGTGGTGGCCCGTGTAGACCGGCTTGTGCAGCACCTTGTCGAAGCGCGCGAGCAGGTCGGCGCGCGGCGCGTCGACGATCTTCAGCGCGACGTTGCCCTCGCGGAAGTCCATCTTGCCGGCCAGCCACTTCAGGCTGCGCCAGCGGCGCTCGACGCCGCGGAAGGTCTCGTGGCGGATGATCGCGTCGAGCTGCGCCGAGAGCACCTTCGCGGCGCTCTCCTTCGCGCGCTTGAACTCGGCCGACACCGCGGCGCCGCCGCTGCCGATCGCCGAGATGATGCCGCCCAGCGCCGAGCCGCCGCCCGTGGCGGGTTTGGCCGGGCCGGCATCCACAATCTGGTCGAGCAGGCTGCCGCCCGCGGCCGCGCCGCCAGACGCATCACCACCCGCCGCGCTGCCACCAGCGCCGCCGACATCGGCACCCATCGTCAGGCGCACAGCCTCGTCCAGCGCCTTCATGCCGCCGAGGTTGGCGTCGACCCACTGCCCGAAGGCTTCGCGCGTGAGCTTGCCACGGCCGACGTCGTCGATCTTGCCGACCATCTCGTTGATCTTCGCGAGTTCGGGCACGCCAGCCGCGACGCCGCCGGGCGAGAGGTCCTTGAACGCCTTGACCGTGAGGCTGACGTCGAGGTCCTTGCCGCTGCCGAGATGGTTGGGGCATGCGAACTGCAGCGTGCCGACGGTGCGGGCCAGCGCGTCGTCGATGGTGGCAGTGGTCAGCGGGTCGGGCGTGTCGCCCTTGCCGACGGCGCTGCCGCTGAAGTGGCCGACGACGACGACACTGAACGGCGACGGCGTGTAGGGCTGTCCGTTGGCGAACTTGAAAGTGGCTTGCATGGCGTGCGCGTCGCTTGGACTGAGTTGAGATTCAGGCGGAGACCGGCGCATTGTGGCTTGCGGGGCGAGTCCACGCCAGTCCGCCGTCGGCTGGTCGTGCATGTCGCCGGACGGAATCGCGACCGCGTGGTTCCGCGGATTGCGGTTCGAGGTGTGCGCGCCGACGGCTGCAGGCGCCCGGCGATGGCGGCGCGAACCTGGCGTTTGGCCAACCTGAAATTGAATAACAGGAGGAAACTACCGATAAAAACCTCAGACATCGGTCCAATCTAGCTAACATTGCACTTAACTGGCTTTCGCAGAAGACGTTAGGTGCTGATTTCGGGGCCAAAGGTAGGACATTCCTCAATACAGAGGGAGGAGTGTTTCTTGCTGTGGGCCTGATCCGGCTTCGTCTGCGAGGTGTTGCGTGTCGTCGAAATTGTTTGTTGCCGTGATGATTTTTTCAGTGTGGTGCCTGTCGGTTGATGTCGAGCCCTGGTGGTGCGGGCTTCCTGCCTGCGCGCGCAGTTACTGCGACGTTGACCCTTGCCCCTTGAAGCCCACGGGCTGCCGCCCGTGGGCAACCGTGAAAAACGCCCGACCCCACGACGGGATCGCCAGGCTTCCAGCCTGCATCCCCTTTGCAGCAACTCCGGATGCAGGCTGGAAGCCTGCACCACAGCCAAGCCTGCATCCCCTTTGCAGGAACTCCGGATGCAGGCTGGAAGCCTGCACCACAGCCAAGCCTGCATCCCCTTTGCAGGAACTCCGGATGCAGGCTGGAAGCCTGCACCACAGCCAAGCCTGCATCCCTTTGCAGGAACTCCGGATGCAGGCTGGAAGCCTGCACCACAGCCAAGCCTGCATCCCTTGCAGGAACTCCGGATGCAGGCTGGAAGCCTGCACCACAGCCAAGCCCGCATCCCGGAGCTGATCAGATGATAAACAAGTCCTCCACATATCTTACAACACCTAGCATGCATGCCTCGACGTCTGTCAATCGCAACCGCCATCCCGGCGTTCGTCGCCCGGAGAGCCCCATAAACACAGGGCTCTTTTGGAGTGAAATCGAGTGAAGCGTCGAGAAGCCAGCGTGAACGTGTCGTACCGATCTGTCGACCTGTCGAGACCCGGGAGTGAGCCGTGGATCAACCACTCGACCCACTCGACCCCCGCACGCCCCCGGGGCGCTGCCCATGAGCGCGGCGAGCAATGCGCCACCTTGCACACAGGTGTCTAGTCACGTAGATTGACTCGTCTTTCACACAGTGGGACCGCACGTGTACTGCTTCAACTGTGGCTCCGAGGTCGACAACTCGGCGAGGTTCTGCGCCATCTGCGGCGTGAACCTCCGGCCGGTGTCGCTCGTTGCGCCGCGGCGTGAAGCAGGGCCCGACGATCCGACGGTCCGCCTTCCACCGCCGACCGAAGCGGATCCGACGAAGACGCTCGACATCCCGCGCGGATCGGACCGGCATCCGGCGAGCTTCGGCAACAGTCCGGGGCCTGCGGCCGGCGGCGCGGCCGGGCAGTCCGCCTTCCCGCCACCCGACGCGGCCAACCTCTCGCCCGGCGATACGCTGCTGGCGGGGCGCTACTCGGTGGTGCGCCGGCTCGGTCGCGGCGGCATGGGCGTGGTCTACGAGATCACCGACCATCGCATGCGCGACAAGCGCTTCGCACTGAAGGCGCTCTCGCCGGCGATGTCGGCCGAGCCCGGCGCGCTCGACACGCTGCTCGCCGAGGTGCTGACCGCGCAGGGCCTGCACCACCCGAACATCATCGCTGTGCACGACATGGTCGATGACCTCGGCACGCTGTTCATCAAGATGGAGCTGATCGAGGGCGAGACGCTGCGCGAGATCCAGCGTCGCGAAGGCCCGATCCCGCTCGACCGCGTGCTCGACTGGATGCTGCAGTCGTGCGACGGCCTCGCCTACGCACACGACCAGCACATCATCCACGCCGACATCAAGCCCGCGAACATCATGATCACGGCGGGCGGGCAGATCAAACTGGCCGACTTCGGCCTGTCGGTCGTGCTCGACGAGCAGTACAGCCACTACTCGCTGGGCGGCATCCAGGCCGGCACGATCAACTACATGAGCCCCGAGCAGTACATGGGCCTGCGGCTCTCGCGTCGCAGCGACGTGTACTCGCTGGCCTGTTCGATGTGGTCGCTGCTCGCCGGCAAGCCGCCGTTCGGTGGTGCGAGCCTGCAGTACCAGTTGCTGCACCAGCCGCCGCCGCCGGTGCCCGACGTGCCCGACTGGCTCAACGAGGTGCTGCTGGTCGGCTTGGCCAAGGACGACCGCGCGCGGCCCGCCGACATGCGCCACTTCCGGATGATGCTCGAGCAAGGCACCGTCCGGCCGATCAAGCCGCGTACGCGCGAGACCGCCGCCCACCGCGCCGTGTCCGACACCGACGTGGTCGACCCGGATTCCACCGGCATGCTCAGCGCGCTGCCCGGCCCGGCCGCCGACCTCGCCGCACTCTCCAACGCCAGCGCGCATGTGTCGTGGGCCAGCAGTCGCGACGAGTCGAGCGCCACGATGACGCCGGTGGTTCCGCCGGACGACCTGCACAGTGGTGCCTTCACGCTGCTCGGCATGCAGGAGTTCCGCTGCCCGAACAACGTGGAAGGCGAGCGGGTGTCGCGCATGGCGGTGTACCGCTGTCGCGCCTTTGCCGACGCGCTCGGTCTGGCGGTCGGCGTGACGGCGCCCGAGGTGGAGTTTGTGCTGCTGCCTCCGCCGGGCAAGACGGGCCGCTACGTGATGGGCTCGCCGCTGACCGAGCCGCACCGTGGGCCGGACGAGGTGCAGCACGAGGTGTTCCTCCAGCGGCCGTTCCTGATGGCGCGCACGGCCGTGTCGCAACGGCTGTATGCGGCGCTGTCCAGTCCGTCGACACTGGCTTCCGACGCCGGCGAACTGCCGGCCTGCAGCGTCGCGTGGACTACCGCGGTGCACTGGCTGCGCCGACAGGGTCTGCGCCTGCCGTCCGAATCGGAGTGGGAGTTTGCGTGCCGCGGCGGAACGACGACGCCGTTCTGCACTGGCAACAGCCTGCCCGCCGGGTTCTCGAACTACGACATCAACTATCCGTACCACGGCGGGAGCGGACAGGCCCCGCCGACGCCGCTCAACACCGGCACCTGGCGCCAGCGCATGGTCGGCGTCGCCGAATTCGGCACCAACGCGTTCGGCCTGCACCACATGCATGGCAACGTCTGCGAGTGGGTCGCCGACTGCTACTGCGGCAACTACGACCCGGCCCCGATCGACGGCTCGCCGCTCGAAGCGCCCGGCATTGTGCAGCGCGTGATTCGCGGCGGCAGCTGGACGCACCTCGCGCAGGCCTGTCGCTCGGCCGCGCGCTTCCCCTGTGACCCCGGTTTCGTCAGTCGCCTTGTCGGGTTCCGCGCCGCTTGCTCGGCCGACCTGCAGATGGCGTTCTGACCGACCATGATGACCGCCGATATGATCACCACGATGGCAACAACGACCGCCGCCGACTGACCACACGCATGCCCGAGCCCGCCGACCAGACCGCGCCAGCCGCCGCCACGACCAGGTCGATCCTGTGCGTGGATGACGACGCCAACCAGCTGTTGGCGTACGAGGCGCTGCTCAGTCCGCTGTCGGCCGAGCTGGTGATGTCGCCCGGCCCGGACGAGGCGCTGCAGACGCTGGCCACGCGCACGTTTGACCTGGTGATCCTCGACGTGACGATGCCGGGCATGAGCGGCTTCGATCTGGCCGTGGCGATCCGCCAGCGCTTCCCGGCGATGACCGTCGCGCCGATCCTGTTTGTCTCCGCGCTCGACCGCCGCTTCCACGTCGACACGGCCATGAAGGCTGGCGGCGACGACTTCCTGACCAAGCCCGTCTCCGGCAAGGTGCTACGCCAGCACGTCCAGCGCCTGCTCTCGGTCAGCGGCATGACCGACCCGCTCGAGCGGCACCAGGCGTACCTCAAGCTGAAGGCCAGCGACCCGCTGGACGACGATCTGCAATGAACCCGGCCGACACCGTGGTGGCCATCTCCTCGCCGCCCGGCGCCGCGCCGCGTGGCATTGTGCGCATCACCGGCGCCGATGCATTTGCCGTCGCGCGGCGCGTGCTGCGCGGACTGCCCGACGGTCGGCCCCGTGCGGGC
This sequence comes from Planctomycetota bacterium, assembly GCA_050249295.1. Classification (GTDB taxonomy): domain Bacteria; phylum Planctomycetota; class UBA8742; order SKZP01; family SKZP01; genus JBFWQT01. The sequence continues at coordinate 802 of JBFWQT010000385.1, read as the reverse complement.
GCGCACCTGGCGCTCGGGCTCGACCTGCCGGGCTGGCCGCTCGTCGAGGACGTGCTCGCGCTGCTGTTTGTGGCGCCGCGCAGCTACACCGGCGACGACCTGGTCGAACTGCACCTGCCGGGCTGCGGCCCGTTGCTCGAGGCAACGGTGGAGGCGCTGCTGGCAACCGACGAGCGCGAGCGCGTTGCTCGCACCCGCGTGCGCGCGGCCGGGCCCGGCGAATTCACGTGGCGCGCGGTGCTCAACGGCCGGCTCGACGTCGCGCAGGCCGAGGCGGTCGGTGAACTGGTGGCAGCGCCCGACGCCGTGGCCGCGGCTCGCTGCGTGGCCGGTCTGGTGCCGGCCGCCGCGCACTCGGCCTCGTTGGCGTCGCGCGCCGCCGCGTGGCGCGAAGCGCTCGCGCAGATGCTCGCGCGCACCGAGCTCGCGCTCGACTTCTCCGACGACGAAGACCTCACGTATGTCGCCGACCCGCCCGGCATGCAGGCTGCGTTGCGCGACATGCTGGCCGCGATGCAGGCCGCAGGCGCCGGGTCTGCAACGCCCGGCTCTGGCAGCCCGCACACCGGCCTGCCCGACGTGGTGCTCGCGGGCCCGGCCAACGCCGGCAAGTCGTCGCTGTTCAACCGGCTCGTTGCGTCGTCGCGGGCGACGCGCGCGCTGGTCACGCGTCATGCCGGCACGACGCGCGACGCGACTTGCGCGGAACTCGATGATCCGCCGATGCGGCGGTGGGACACCGCCGGGGTGCGCGGCGCGAACGATGGCGGGGATGCCAGCGCCGAGGGGCTGGCGCTCGCGC
>JBFWQT010000384.1:0-7101 GCA_050249295.1 Planctomycetota bacterium | reverse complement strand
CATCACGATCGAAGACCCGATCGAGTACTACCACGACCACAACAAGGCGATCATCACGCAGCGCGAGATCGGCGTGGACGTGCCGGGCTTCGCCGAGGGCCTGCGCCGTGCGTTGCGCATGGACCCCGACGTGATCCTCGTCGGCGAAATGCGCGACCTCGAGACGATCTCGGCGGCGATCACGGCGGCCGAGACCGGCCACCTGGTGTTCGGCACGCTGCACACCACCGGGGCCGCGCGCACGGTCGACCGCATCATCGACGCGTTCCCGACGAACCAGCAGGAGATGGTGCGCTCGCAGTTGTCGGTGTCGCTGCTCGCCGTGGTCAGCCAGCAACTGATGCCGAAGGCCGACGGCAGCGGCATTGTGGCCGGGTTCGAGATCATGATCATGACCGACGCGATCGCGAACATGATCCGCGAGAACAAGACCTATCACATCACGTCGGCGATCCAGACCGGCAGCAAGAACGGCATGGTGCTGCTCGACGATCACCTCTTCAATCTGTTCACCAGCAACCTCATCACCTACGACGTGATGCTGGCCAAGGCGTCGAACCCCGACGACCTGCAGGTGAAGCTCAAGGAGCTGGCGGATCGCAACGCGCGTGCACGGAAGGCGCGAGGCTGACGACGAGGAGGCGACGCCCGCTCCTTGCAGCTTCAAGCCCACGGGCTGCTGCCCGTGGGTAACGCGGCGCCGTGAGACGACCCTGCGACGACGATCGCGACGTACCACTGCCGCAAGGCTACCCACGGGCAGCAGCCCGTGGGCTTGAATGGCAGAACAAGAACGTCGTGCGCAGACGACACCGCGTCGCGTCACCCGCCGATCATCGTCATGCTCCCGCGATCCGCCGCGGTCCCCTGCGCACGGGCGCTGCCCAGCGCCTGCGCCTCGCGCCCGTCGCGGGGCTTGGCACCCACCGCCGCCTGCAAGCGCTCGCGCAACACGTCGTCACTCGCACCTTCACGCAACGGCGCGAGCAGGTCGAACTCCTCGTGCGCGTAGAGACAGTTGCGCAGCTTGCCGTCGGCCGTGATGCGCAGGCGATTGCAGGCGCCGCACAGGCTGCGCGTGTACGCCGGGATCACCGAGACCGTGCCGCGGTGGCCGGGAATGCGGAAGCAGTGATGCTCGGTCGATGTGCCACTGGCGGGCTCCAGGCCGGGGTACGCCTCGGCCAGCGCCTTGCAGATGCGCTCGGCCGAGAGGAACTTGCCGGTCTTCCAGATCTGCTTCGAGTCGAACGGCATGAGCTCGATGAAGCGCACGCCGATCGGCTCGTCTCGCGTCATCGCGGCAAACGCGCCGATCTCGTCGTCGTTGAATCCGCGCAACGCCACGACGTTGAGCTTGATGCTCGGGAAGCCCTCGGCCAGCGCGGCGCGCAGGCCGCCGAGCACCTGCGGCAGGGCCGCGCGACGCGTGATCTTCAGGAAGCGGTCGGCGTCGAGCGTGTCGAGGCTGATGTTGAGGCCGGTGCAGCCGGCTTCGCGCAGCGCGCGCGCCTGCTTCTCGAGCAGCAGGCCGTTGGTGGTGAGATGCACCGAGCGGATGCCGGGCGTCTGCGCAGCGGCGCGCACGAGGTCGATCAGTTCGCGGCGCAGCGTGGGTTCGCCGCCGGTGTAGCGCACCTTCTGCACGCCGAGCGACGCGCAGACGCGCACGACGCGGATGATCTCGTCGGCCTGCAGGATCTCCGGCCCGGTGCGGAACGGCAGGCCCTCGGCCGGCATGCAGTACGTGCAGCGCAGGTTGCAGGTCTCGTTGACCGCGAGCCGCAGGTAGTTCATCACGCGGCCGAACTTGTCGACGAGCCGTCCGGGGTCGGCGCTACCCGCGGTGGTGGTGGCGGCCAGGTGGGCGGCTGACGGCAGCTCAGGAGACGAAGGCGTGGGCGGCGTGGGCGGCGTGTGCGTCATGCCGTGATGATAGCACTACACCGACGCCTTGAGCGCCTCACAGACGGCCGACACCTCGTCTGCGGTGATCTCGCCGAACATCGGCAGCGAGAGCAGCGTCGCCGCCTGGCGCTCGGCCACGGGGCACGGCGGCGTGGGCAAGTGCGCGAACGCGGGCTGCTTGTGGCACGGCACCGGATAGTGGAATCCGCTCTGCACGCCGCGCTCGCGCAGCCGGTCGGACACGGCCGCGGCGCCGCCGTTGCCCTGCACCTGCACCACATAGAGGTGCCACACGTGCTTCGCGTGCGGCGCTTCGGACGGCAGCACCAGGCCCGCCACGCCGTGCAGCAGCTCGCCGTACTGCGCGGCCGCGCGACGCCTGCCGTCGGTCCAGGCATCGAGGTGGCGCAGCTTCACGCCGAGCACCGCGGCCTGCAGGCCGTCGAGGCGCGAGTTCCAGCCGATCACGGCGTGCTCGTACTTGCGCGCCTGGCCGTGGTCGGCCAGCGTCAGTATCGCGTCGGCGAGGTCGTCACGGTCGGTCGAGATCGCGCCGGCGTCGCCGTACGCGCCGAGGTTCTTGCCGGGGTAGAACGAGAACGCCGTGATCGCGGCGCCGCACGCCGACGAGCCGATGCGGTGGCCCTTCCACTCGGCGCCATGCGCCTGCGCGGCGTCGTCGATGCAGACGAGGCGGTGGCGCGAGCACAGCGCCTGCACGGCGTCCATGTCGCACGGCTGACCATAGAGGTGCACCGGGATGATCGCCTTCGTTCGCGGCGTGATCCGCTTCTCCGCGTCGGCCAGGTCGATCAGGAACGTGGCCGCGTCGCAGTCGACAAACACCGGCGTGGCACCGGCCTGCGCGACCGCCTCGGGCGTGGCAAAGAACGTGTTGGCCGGGATCAGCACCTCGTCGCCGGGCCCGATGCCGAGCGCCTTGACGGCCAGCCACAGCGCATCGGTGCCGCTGTTGCAGCCGACGACGCGCTTCGCGCCGAGGTAGCGTGCAAAGTCGTTCTGGAATGCGTCAGCCGCGAAGCCGCGGATGAACGCGGTGCGCGAGAGCACCTCGTCGATCGCGGCGTGCACCTCGTCACGGATTGCGCGGTACTGGCGGCCGAGATCGACGAACGGGATCGGAGTGTGCGTCATGTGGTGTCTTGCAACCCGCGCCGCGCGCGGCGTGACGCGGCGCGGCGCGGCATCGTTCGCTCAACCGAGCAGGCCCTGGTTCTTGAGGAACGTGATCAGCTTGCGGCCGTTCATGCGGTCCACGTGCTGGTCGTCGGCGTCGAGCACGAACTTCGCGCCTTCGGACAGCTCCTTGTTGGCGGCCAGTTCGTCGTCCGGCACCTCGTCAGTCTTGAAGCTGAACTCGTCGCCCTGGCACTTCGGGCACACGCCATTGGTGCCGGGGAATTTCTTCACCGCGAACGTCTTCTTGCAACCGAGGCAGGTGATCGGCTCGCCGACGAGTCCGGCCTTCGCGTTGGAGTAGCCGGTCTGGTCAGCGATGGCGCCCTTCTTGCGGCTGAACAGCTTCGTGATGGCCTTGAAGAACAGGATCATGCAATCGCCCCGTGCAAATCGGTGAATCGGAGTTGGCGGTGACACGAGAGCGTACACCGCAGGCCGGCGGTTGCCCAGCCCGCGCCGCTCGCCGCGTAGCGCCGATCAGCCGACGCGCGGCACCTCGCGCTCGGCACGGTCGCTGACCTGCCACCACGGCATCTGCCGGAACCCCAGCATCGGCGCGACCATCGAGTTGGGGAAGCTGTCGACGAGCGTGTTGTACTCGCGAACGACCTCGTTATAGAAGCTGCGCCCGTGCGAGATCTTCTCCTCGATGGCCACCAGCTGGCGGTGCAGATTGAGGTAGACGGTGTTCGCCTTCAGGTCGGGGTAGTTCTCGATCGACACGATCAGCTGGCCGGCGAGCGACGAGAGCTGGGCCTCGGCCTGCAGCAGGTTGCGCGCGGCGCGCCCCACCGCCGCGGCCTGATTGCGCATCTGCGTGATCCGCTCGAGCGTCTCGGCCTCGTACGCGCTGTAGGCCTTCACCAGCTCGACCACGTTGGGCAGCAGATCGTGCCGCGCCTTCAGATCGACATCGATCTGCGACCACGCGTTCTGCACGCGGATGCGGTACATGACGACGCGGTTGTAGGTGGCGATCGCCAGCAACGGCAACAGGATCGCCGCGGCGACAATCCCCGACACGATGATCGGCCAGCCATCGAAGTGCATCGGGAACGACCCGGCCTTGCCGCCCGCCATCCAGATGAACGTCGTCAGGCCGACCAGCAGCGCGACGGCCGAGCCCATCCGCCAGTGCACCTCACTGGCCTCGGCGCGGTCGTTCCACTCGTTGCGCGGCACGGGCGTGATCATCAGCGGCACCGTGCCGAGCTTCGTGAGGAGCCACGGCTTGCTCGGTCGCCATTCGGTGTCCGACTGTGCCTCGCGCGCGCTGTCGCTCGTCACCGGCGCGATGTCGAGGTCGTCGTCGAACTCGCCCTGCGCATCGCTGGCGTTGCTGTAGCCACGACGCGCCGCCGCGGAGCCGCGCGGGGGGCGCATCTTCGTGGCGCGTTGCTCCTTCTTGCGGTCGAGCTTCTCGGCGCGACGCGCCCAGCTCGCCTTGCTCAGCAGGCCGGTGCCGTCGCCACGCCGCGGCCGGCCCGGACCGTCTGCACGTGCCGGACTGCCGGCGCGCTCGTTCACCGTCACCACGCCGCACGCGCTGACTGTCCCGAACGACGGCAGGTAGCTGAGCGTGTAGCGACGCCGCCCCGAGCTGCGGTTCGCGCTCGGCAGGTACTGGAAGTCAGCCTTCGGCATGTCGAGGCGGATGTCGATCGGGCCCTGCTCGATCCACGCGGCCGTGTAGCGCTTCTCGTCGGCGATCGTCACCCAGTGCGAGTGCTTGCCGCTGCCGCGGTGCTCCTCCTCCTTGTAGTGATAGAAGGAGCACGACGTGCCGAACGTCGGCGCCGTCAGTGGGCGCGGGCAGCGGATCCGGCCCTCGGTCCAGATGTCATCGTGTTCGCCGGCCAGCTTGAGCGGCATCGGCGTGGCCTTCTGCACCATGTAGTGCTCGTCGTCGAGCGAGCGCACGTGCGTCCAGCCGTAGATGCCGCAGCCGAGCAGCACCAGGCCGCAGATGCCGAGGCCGGTGATTGCGCTGCTCTCGGAGTCGAGCACCTCCATCTTCGCCATCAGGAGCATGCCGACGCCGAAGACGATCAGCACGGCCAGCAGGCCGAAGCCAAGGCCGACCCAGCGTGCACGATCCTGGCGAACGGTGATCGGACGCTGTGCCGAGGGGTCGTAACTCTGCGTGGTTTTCGGACGACGTGCCACGATGGAGGCCTCCGGCCGTGAGTCGTTGCGTTGGGGTGATGCGGTCTGACTGGTTCTGGCAGGTACTACGACGCAGACGGCGCTGCGGTCATTCGGTGCAAGCGTGCAACCGCCTCCGTGGAGGAGGTGTAGTCGCCGTGTCGATGTCGAGTGCGAGTCCAGTGTAGCTCACGCGCGCGCCACCACGGCGCACCACACCTCGGCGGCGCCGGCCGCGCGCAGGCAGCGGGCACACTCGGCCAGCGTGGCACCGGTGGTCATCACGTCGTCGAGCACCACCAGATGCAGGCCGGCGAGTGGTCCCGGCTCCGCGCTGGCCGGGCGGAACATGCCGGCGTGACCTCGCAGCCGCAGCCAGGCCACCGCGCGGTCGCGCAGGCCGGTCAGCTGGAACGCGCCCTTCACGTTGCTCGCGCGCGCCATCTTCGGCAGCGACGTCTGGTTGGCGGTGTAGCGTACGCGATCGAGCAACGGCAGCATCGGGCGGCGGATCCGGCGCGCAACGACGCGTCCGATCTCGTCGGCCTGGTTGAAGCGCCGTTCGCCGTAGCGCCGCCAGTGCAGCGGCACCGGCACGATGCCGTCGATCGTCTCGCTCCATGGCCGCGCCAGGATCTCGCCAGCCAGCAGGTGGCCGAGCGTGGCGGCCGCGTCGATGCCACGGCGGTGCTTCAGTCGCAGCACCGCGTTGCGCAACATCTGCTCGGCGTGCGGTGTGAAGAGCGCGCTGCCGTCGTCCTCCTGCCAGCGCGGATCATGCACGTCGAGCGTGTCCTGTGGCGCGCCGGCTTTCGCGTCGGTCATCCGGCCCACGTAGCGACCCACGCAGACGGTCTCGCGGATGCCGCCAAGGTCGGTCGGGCAGTTCGCGCACGACGGAACGCGACCGATGTGCGGCCCTTGCGGCGTGCCACAGCGCACGCAGAGGTTCTCGCCGACGACCGGCAACTCCAGCCAGCAGCTGTCGCAGATCGCCGCGCGCGAGGCCGGGATGTCGATCAGCGCGCGACTGCAGAAGGTGCAGGTGGGTGGCCACGCGAGGTCGCGCAAGCCGGCCAGCAAGGCGCCCGCCGAGGCGGCCGAGGCTCTTGCCAGCAGTCTGGCCAGCGCCGCAGCGGTCATTCCTCGCGCTTGTCGAAGATCGGCAGCCGGCCCATGTCGCGCAGGTCGCGATTGAGCTTCTCCTGCGCGGCCAGCCGGTCGGCCTTGCCCTCGTCGCCGCCGAAGATCAGCAGGCTGGGGTTGGCGCGGATCCGCGCCGTGAACGCCTCCATGTTTTCCATGGTGGTGCGCAACGAGCGGATGATGCTGGCGAGGTTGTGGGTGTTGTCGACCATCATGCTGTCGATGCCGTTGGCCAGCCGGTCGAGCGTGGCCAGCAGCGGATTGATGCGGTCGTCGAGGTTCTGCTGGATCGAGCGCACCAGGCTGCCGACCTCCTCGGAGCGCGCGACGAGTTGCTCGTCGGCCGAGTTGACGGTCTTGTTGACGCTGGCCAGCAACTCGGTGATCTGCTCGCGGTTGGCCTCCACCAGCTTGCGCATCTCGCTGGTCAGCGCGGCGGTGTTGTTCGTGATGGTCTCGAGCTGGCCGTCGCGCAGGCTCTCGTCAGCGCGGTCCAACAGCGAGGTGGTCGAGCTGAGCAGGTTGTTGATCCGGCCGAGCAACTGGTCCTCGTGCTGCACGAAGGTGCTGAGCACAATCTTGATCTCGTGGATCAGTTCCTCGGTCTGGCCCATGATCGCTTCGAGGCCGGACCCGGCGACAGACTGCTCGAGCGTGAAGCCGGTGCGCGCCCGGGCCTTGCTCGCGGCCACTTCCTCGCTG
>JBFWQT010000383.1:0-7103 GCA_050249295.1 Planctomycetota bacterium | reverse complement strand
GCGCACTTCGAACACCTTCCAGCGGCAGCGCTCGTCGGGCCGGTCCACGTACTTCACGCGCGACGCCACGGCGGGTGCTTCGGGCCGCGGCTCGGGGCGGGCGAGCACGAGGTTTGTCCCGGCCTGCTGCACCATCAGTGAGAGCACGTTGCACGCGGTGGCCCAGACGCGGCCGCCCTTGCCTTCCACGTCCTTCCACGAGCCGTCGTCCTGCTGGCCGGTGAGCGCGATGTCGCGGAAGGTCTTGTGCCAATCCTCGGCGCCGGTGCCGACGCCTTCGTAGGTGGGCGTGGTGCCCTGGCGCGCCATCGCCAGCGCGAGCGCGAGCCGGCCGAGGTAGCGGTACTTGCCGAGCCCGGCGCGACCGAAGTGCGGCGCCGAGGTGCGCAGGAACGCGCCCATGCGTTGCGCCGGCGCGGTGTCGTGCTTGCCCGCAAGGCCCATCGCCAGCAGCGCCATCGCGGTGGCCTGCGGGTAGCTCGCGTACGGCGCATCCAGGCGGTAGCGCACGCCGCCGTCCGCTTGCTGGCACGCGACAACGTACGAGAGGCCCTTGTCGATCAGCGCGCTGTCCACCTCGCAGCCGGCCGCCTTCGCATGCCCCATCGCGGCCACGCACAGCGCGACCGGCCCGAGCGCAGTCCAGCCCCATTCGCCGCCGGGGTCACGCTCGTGGAAGCCGAGGCCGTAGCCCCAGCCGCCCGTGCGCGACTGTTCCTTGCCCAGCGCGGCGCACCCCTTCTCGATGTCCTTGCGCAGGTCGGCGTTGTCCTTGTCGGCGTGCAGCAGCTCGGCCAGGAACAGCAGCGCCAGCGCCTGCTGCCAGTAGGTGTAGGTCTGGTGGACGATGTCGTCGTCGTCCTCGTCCGAGATGATGCCGTCCGCGCGCTGGTGCTTGCGCAGCCACGCCGCGGCCGAGCTGATCTCGCCGCTGTACGGGCCCTTGCTCGCGGTGCTGCCCGATGCGAGCCAGGCGAGCCCGGCCACGGCGGTGAGCGCGGTGGAGATGTAGTCGAGCGAGGAGTGCTGCTTCGGATCGGCATGCACCTTCTCGCGGTTCAGTCCGCCGCGGCGGTCCTGCTCGCTCTCGAGCCACTTCAGCGCCTTGTCCACCGCGGCCTGCGTGGTGCTGCACTGCCACGGCGAGGTGGCAGGGTACTCGTGCGCCTTGACAGCCTCGCCTTCGGTTTCGTCCACCTCGCCGGCCGGGCCCTGGCTACCGGTGGAGGGCGCGGTCTCGCCAGCCGCTGCGGCGAACTTGCCGATCACCTCGGCGATCTGCGCCTTGAGGATGCTCTGCCGGACCACGCCGACGATCTGCTTCACCGGCCGGTAGTCGGAGGTGAAGAACCACAGCACCGGCAGTTTGGAGCCGGAGTGGCGCTGCAGGAACGCCTTGCCGGCTGCCGAGTCGGCGTCGAGGCGGACCATCACGAAGCTCTCGCGCAGCGGCCCGACGTTCTCGCTGTTGCCGATCGTGTCCTCGACGTACTTCTTGTCGGCGCGCACCTTCGGCTGCCACACGAGCACGCCGATCAGCTTGCCCTCGGCCTTCGCCTTGACCTTTGCAGCCTCGAGGTCGTCCATCCAGTCGATGTCGTCGCGCAGCCCCTCGGCCATGGCGGGCCGGAGCGTGGCCGCCAGCGCGAGCAGCAGCAGGGCGGCAAGGACAGTAGCGGCCGGGCGAGGGGCGGGGTGGGTCATGGCGCGAGCGACGGAAGCAACGGCGGCGGGCATTGCACACAACTGTAACCGGTTGCGCACAACCTGCGCCAATCGAAGCGACGCGCACCACAACGGGCATCAAGCCCACGGGCTGCTGCCCGTGGGTAACCGCGCAGCGTCACCGACTCCACATCCCCCACACAAGCTACCGCTTCTGCGCCACCCAGCAGCCATCGCCCAGCGGCACGATCACGCCATGCAGCCGCTGGTCGGCCGCCATGATGTCGTTGAACCGCCGGATCGCCGCCACCCCGCGATCGTCATCGCCGGCCGTGAGCAGCCGGCCAAAGCCCATCGCGTTGTCGGCCATCACGAGGCCGCCGGGCCGCAGGATGCGCAGGCACTCCTCGAGGTACAGCGGATAGTTCTCCTTGTCGGCATCCAGAAAGCACGCGTCGGCGCTCGCATCCGGCAGCGTGCGCAGCACATCGGCGCCCGCGCCGCGCAGCACCTTCACGCGCCCGGCCACGTCGCTCTTCGCGATCCACGACTCGGCGAAGTCGGCGTGCGTCGGCTCCAGCTCGATCGTCTGCACGAGGCCGTCGGCCGGCAGCGCGCGGGCCATGGCAATCGCGCTGTACCCGCCGAGGGTGCCGACCTCGACGACGTGCCTGGCGCCACGCAGCTTGAGGATGATCTGCATGAAGCTGGCCTGCGTCGCGTTGATCGCGATTGACGGGATGCCGGCCTCGCGCGCGGCCGCCTTGAGGCTGGCCATGAACTCGTCGTCGCCCGCCGTGTGTTCGGCGATGTACCTGAAGTGCTCGTCGTTCAACGGACTCGCTTTCTCGGACATGAGGTGATGGAGGTTTTGTTCTCTTTGCGGGTTGGTCGTCGGCGGGCGACGCAATCCTTCGCCGGATTGTGCGCGTTTGGTACCACGGCCCGGCCAGATGCGACGTTTCCGCAACGAGAGCGAGGCGACACCACGATGCGAACTTCTCTCACCGCGGCGATCCTGCTGCTGCTGCTCGCGCACGTCCGCCTTGCCGCCGCCGGGGTGTACGAAGCCGAAGCGGCCACCCTGCATGGCGCCGAAATCAGCGTGGACAAGTCGGCTTCGGGTGGCTCGCGCGTGTCGCACGTGGATGCGGTCGGCGACTCGCTGACCTTCGCGACGGTGGACGCCGGCAGCTGGCTGCGAATCGGCTACGCGCTGGGACGCGCGGGCGAGGCCCGTTGCACCGTGCGGTTCGGCGATGCGCCGCCGATGCTGGCCACATTCCGCCCGACCGGCGCGTGGACCCGCTACGCCACCGTGCTGCTGCCGATGCCGGCCGCTGCGACCCGCGTGACGCTGCGCATCGAGCCGGACGATCAGGCGTTCAACGCCAACGCGAGTTGCGCATCGTTCGACTACATCGAAACCCTGGCCGCGGCGCCGGCCGAGCTGCACGACATGGCGGTGCTGGCCGGGCGCATCACTGCCCCGCAGGGCGCCGCTCCCGGGCCCGCCTCGCTCGCCACCTCGTTGCGCGACGATGGCTCGTGGCCGGACATCAACTATGAGGCGGTGGGCACCACGCACTTCGACCGCACGCGCCAGCTGGCCGCGCGACTGCATGCCGACGACGCGACCGACCAGGACAACGCGGTTTGTCTCGCGGCCGTGCATCGCGCGTTGCGCTACTGGTTCGAGCACGACTTCCGCGACCCCAACTGGTGGGTCAACGAAGTGGCGGTGCCCAAGGCGTTGGCCGACACCGTGCTGCTGCTCGGCGATCGCCTGGATCCCGCGTTGCGCAAGCCGGCGGCCCGCATCCTGTATCGCGCGTGGCCGCCGCCGGAGGGCTCCGGCAAGGGGCGCGGCGCCAACCTGTTCTACCGCATGCACACCGCGATCCGTCTGGCGCTGTGGATGCACGACGCTGGCATGCTGCGCTACGTCTGCCAGCGTGCGGCCGACGAGATCTACATCACCACGGCTGACGGCATCCAGGCCGACTACAGCTTTCACCAGCACGGCCCGCAGCTGTATTCGGGCAGCTACGGCCTGGAGTTCATCGGTTCGGCCGCCGCGCTGCACCAGTTGGGCGCGGGCACATGCTTCGCCCTGCCGGACGACAAGGTCGCACTCGTCTCGGCGCTGATCCTCGACCATCTGCAGTTCATGATCCGCGGCCGGATGATCGACCCGGCAGCGCAGGGCCGCAACTTCTCGCGCCCGGGCTTCATCCGCGGCGCCGACGTCGTCGCGCAGGTCAGCCGGACCTTCGCCGCCTGCAACGTGCCGCGCGCGGCCGAGTTCGTCGCGCTGGCGGATCGCATTGAAGGCAAGGCCGACGCCACACCATGGCCCGACGCGAACCGCATGTTCTGGCGCAGCGACTTTCTCTGCCACTCGCGCGCCGGCTGGTACGTCAGCGCGAAGATGGCCTCGACGCGCACGTTGGGCAGCGAGGGCGGCAACGGCGAGGGCCTGCGCCAGTACCACCTGGCGGACGGCGCGTGCTTCGTGCTGAGCCGCGGCGACGAATACGCCGACATGCCGCCGATCATGGACTGGCGTCGGGTGCCGGGCATCACGTGCGAGCAGGACAACGACGCGTGGCCGCGCATCGACTGGGGGCTGAACATGCTCGGCAAGACGCGCTTCGCCGGCGGCGTGAGCGACGGGCGCGTGGGCATGGCCGCGCTCGATTTCCGCAAGGACCGTGTGGTCGCGCGCAAGGCGTGGTTTTTCTTCGATGACGCAGCCGTGTGTCTCGGTGCGGGCATCAGTTGCAGCGGCGACGCGCCGGTGGTGACCACGCTCAATCAGTGCCGGCGCAACGGCGCGGTGACAGTCGGCGGCGAGGCGATCAAGGAATCGCGTGCGTTGCACGGGCCGACCAGTGTGGAGCACGACGGCATCCGCTACACGATCCTCGGCGAAGCGAACGTCACGCTCACGCTCGCAGCGCGCAGCGGCAGCTGGCACGACATCAACCATCGCTACGGGAGCGACGAGATGTTGACCCGCGACGTATTCACGCTCGGCATGGATCATGGCGTGAAGCCTGACGGCGCCGGCTACGCGTACGTGCTGCAACCCGCCGCGAGCACGTTGGCCGCGCAGGTCGCCGGCTACCGCGTGGTGTCCAACACGCCGGCGGTGCAGGCCGTGGCGCACGATGGCTGGCTGATGGCCGCGTTCGTTGCGGCCGACATCTTGATGACCGACGACTGGACCGTCGGCGTGAATCGCGGCTGCACGCTGATGCTCGCGCCGGCGAACAAGCCGGGCGAGCGACGCCTGCTGGTCGCACTGCCCGACTACGACATGCGCAAGCCGGCGCAGACGCTGCAGATGATGCTGCCGGGCTCGTGGCGCGTCATCGGCGACTCCGCCACCTGCAGCGCCAGCGTGGCAGACGGCACCACCACGTTGACGATCCGCTGCAACGCGGGTGCGACCACCACCGTCGACATCGCGCCGGCAGACGGCGACTGACCGCCGCTGGTACCACGGCCGCTCCAGCCCGGATGTCAGTTACAATCCGTGACTACCTTCATAAGGACCCGGATCTGCGCGCGGTGGTAGCCACCCCGGCAACGGTTCCGTTGATACCGACTGCGCCAACATGTTTGCGATCGCCCACTCCACGCCAGTTGAAGCCGTCACGCACGGGCACGCACACATCGCCGCGCCGCCCGGCCTGTGGGCGGGATTCATCGGCGCCGTGCTCGCCCTCGTGCTGATCGACCTGCTGGTGCTGCACCGCAAGTCGCACGTCATCGGCATGCGCGAAGCCCTGACCGGCAGCCTGTTGTGGGTCGCGATCTCGCTCGCATTCGGCGCGTGGCTCTGGGCCAGCTACGGCGACGCTGCGGGCATCGACTTCCTCACTGCCTACGTCGTCGAGAAGTCACTCAGCCTCGACAACCTGTTCGTCTTCCTGCTGATCTTCACGGCCTTCGGCGTGCGGCGGGAGTACCAGCACCACGTGCTGTTCTACGGCATCCTCGGCGCGCTGGTGATGCGCGCGGTGTTCATCGTCGGCGGCGCGATGTTGCTCGAGCGGTTCGAGTGGGTGATGTACATCTTCGCGGCGCTGCTCGGCTGGGCCGCGATCAAGACGCTGATGCCCGAGAAGGACGACGACGAACGCGATCCGTCGAAGAGCATCATCGTGCGCGTGCTGCGCCGGGTGATTCCACTCACCGACAGCCTGCGCGGCGGCAACTTCTTCGTGCGCGAACCCGTAACGGGCGCCGACCAGGCCGGCAGCGATGGAGCCGCGCCACGCACGCGGCTGATGTTCACGCCGTTGCTCATCGTGCTCGTGCTCGTCGAGTTCACCGATGTGTTGTTCGCGGTCGATTCGATCCCGGCGGTGCTGGCGATCACCACCGATCCGTTCGTCGCCTTCAGTTCCAACGTAATGGCGATCCTCGGGCTGCGTGCGCTGTACTTCGCGCTGGCCGGGCTGCTGGTGTACGTGCAGTTCCTGCGCTACGGCCTCGGCGTGATCCTCGCTTTCGTTACCGTGAAGATGGTGCTCGGCGCGGCGCACATCTACCACTTCCCGCCGCTCACTTCGCTCGGCGTGATCCTCTCGGTGCTGTGGATCACGGTGATCATCTCGCGCCTGGTGCCGGTGAAGAAGGAGCAGCAGCGGCACACGGTGGTCATTGCGCGCGCGGCGAAGACCGGCGTGATCAAGCTGCAGGACGTTGCTGGCGATCGCGACACGCCGCCGGTCGGCGACTGATCGCAGCGCGATGTGTCACTCGCGCGCGCGTCCGGGCTGATGCCTGCAAGCCTGCAAGCCCGACGCGAACCGCAGCGGCGCGAGGGTCGCATATCGCGACAAATAGGAAGAGGCGGGATGAGCCGTGCCTTGCTCATCCCGCCCCGTTCCGTTCTGTCTCACCTTCATCACACACTGTCAGAGTCGATCAGTTGAGGCCGGCGGCCAGCACGCGCTGGTGGCTGTCCTGCATCACGGCCTTGGCGGCGGCGGCTTCGGCCGGGCTCAGGGCGTTCCAGGCGGCGTTGGCGGAGGCGGCGTCCTGCGCGGCTTCCTGGCCGAAGTGGCTGGTGTCGATGTTCTCGAGCACCTGGCTGCTCCAGCCCCAGTAGTCGCGGCCCCAGACCATCCAGGCGCCTTCGTGGATCTGGTGCGCCATGTACTGGGCCTCGCGCTCGAGGATCTTGCTGATGATCAGGTCGTACGCGGTCATCGCGGACTGGGCCGAGCCGCCCTCGTCGCTGCCGGCTGCGGCCGTGCCGCTGGCCGGCATGTCGAGGTCCTGGGCGATGGCGAAGCTGGCAAGGCCGATCACGATCAGCGTGGCAATCAGGGTCTTCATGGTGGTTCCTGTTCCGGTTGGTGGTGCGTGCGTGTGCGCTGAACGAGCAATCGCACGCTGCATGCCAACCGACTGAAAACCAC
>JBFWQT010000382.1:0-7116 GCA_050249295.1 Planctomycetota bacterium | reverse complement strand
CTCGCTGCCCGCACCCCCCGGCCAGGCGGTCCGGCCGTTCAATCTCGACCGGGACGACCTCGTCTCGCTCTCGCGCATGGTCACGGTGCTGCGGGCCCTTGTCGTGCAGGCCCGTTAACCCGGCCGACGCAACACACACCGCCCTCTCGCAATCAGAACGCGCCTTTGTAGGATGCCCGCGGCCGCGCCGGCACCCACACACCGCCGCCGGTGCACCCATCAAACTCACCTGCTGATTCACCATGAAGATCGCGATCCTGACTGGCGGCGGCGACTGCCCGGGACTCAACGCTGTAATCCGCGCAGTCGTCCGCATGTGCGAGGCCAACGGCGACACCTGCCTCGGATTCCGCAACGGCTGGCGCGGCGTCGTCGACGGCACCTACCGCAACCTGACGCGCAAGGAAGTCTCCGGCATCCTGCACCAGGGCGGCACGATCCTCGGTACCAGCCGCACCAACCTGCGCGCCGTCAACAACGGCTACCAGCGCGCGATCGAGATGCTCACCGCCGTCGAGGTCGACGCGCTGATCGCCGTCGGCGGTGAGGACACGCAGGGCGTCGCGCTCGGCCTGATTGAAGCCGGCTTCCCCAACGTGGTCGGCTGCCCGAAGACGATCGACAACGACCTCTACGGCACCGACTACACCTTCGGCTTTGACACGGCGGTGCATATTGCGACCGAAGCGCTCGACCGCCTGCACACCACTGCCGAGGCGCACCAGCGCGTGATCATCCTCGAGGTGATGGGCCGCCATGCCGGCTGGATCGCCCTGCACAGCGGCCTCGCGGGCGGCGCGGACGTGATCATGATCCCGGAAGTGGCGATGTCGATGGCCGAGGTGTGCAGCTGGGTCAAGCGCCGCCAGGACATCCATAACAAGCACTTCTCGCTGATCGTGGTCGCCGAGGGCGCGCGCATCAAGGACATCGGCGCGAAGGAAGTGGCCGACAGCGAGAAGCTCGACGCGTTCGGCCACGTCAAGCTCGGCGGCGTCGGCCAGTACGTGGCCGACCAGATCGAGGAGCGCCTCGGCGTGGATTGCCGGTGCGCCGTGCTCGGCCACATCCAGCGCGGCGGCACGCCGACCGCGCGTGACCGCTACCTCGGCCTGCAGTTCGGTTCGGCCGCGTACGAGGCGGCGAAGAACAAGCAGTTCGGCATCATGGTCGGCCTGCGCGGCACCGAGATTGTGCCGGTGCCGCTCGCCGAGGTGGCGAGCAAGCTGAAGACCGTGCCCGAAGAGCTCTACCGCAAGGCGGCCGTGTTCTTCGGCTGATGCGCCTGGTCGAGTCGGTTCCGCGTGGGCCCGTTTTCCAGCGCCGGTTGCCCGACGGCGGCCCGTCGATCAGGCGCGTGCACCGTCATCGGAAGTACGGCCTTCGTCCCGGTCCACTCAAACTGATCGCCGCACGAGTTGCGGTTGGAGCGTTCTGGAGTCGCGCGAGCACGTCGGTGAGCGAACCGCCAACGTGCTTCCACGCGACCACACCCGGGCCGATCGCGGCGATCAATGGCAGAGACCAGGCGCGCTGAGCCGCGCAACCGACAACAACGCCGCGATGGCAAGCGACGCAGCGATTGTCGACAGAAGCTGCCGGGGCGGCACACCAGGCACACCCCAATGCTCGGCCACCCTTGCGCGCACCCGGCGACGCGAGGCACAACAACCCGGAGACGCAGGCCGCATCGCACACCCACGGATGAATGCACCGGATTGATCGCACTCCAATCGCTGTCGCAACGCGACGCGCCGCACTCACCGCCGCACTGGTCGTCATGATCGTCTCCGCTGCCACAGGCTGCCAGGCCACTCCGGCCACCCATGCCGACAACGCGGCGTCGACTACCACCACGACACCGGCGACGCGCGGGGCCGTGGCCACGGTGAATCGCATCGCCACCGAAGCCGGGCTCGCGCAACTGCGGGCCGGGGGCAACGCGATCGACGCGGCGGTCGCGGCGGCCCTGACGCTGGGCGTCGTGGACGGCCACAACTCGGGCATCGGCGGCGGGTGCTTCGTGCTGATCCGCACCGCCGACGGCCGCGTGCTGGCGATCGACGGTCGCGAGATGGCGCCGGGCAAGGCGACGCGCGACATGTACCTCGAGGACGGCAAGCCGGTGCCCGGCCTGAGCCTGATCGGCCCCTTGGCCGTCGGCATTCCCGGCTCGCTGATGGCCTACGAGCAGGCGCTGCACGTGGCCGGCACGCGCTCGCTCGCGTCGATTCTGGCGCCCGCTGCCGACCTCGCGGCCAACGGGTTCGCCATCGACGAGGAGTATGTGAAGTGCATCGAGAAAGAGGCCGCGACGATTGCCGGGCACGCCGGCATCCGCGCGCTGCTGCTCGACGAGGCTGGCAAGCCCTGGCCCGTCGGCCACGTGCTGAAGCAGGACGACCTCGCGGCGACGTACCGCGCGATCGCGCGCGACGGCATCGGCCACTTCTATGGTGGCGCGTTCGCGAAGGCGGTCGGCGAGTGGATGGCCGCCAACGGCGGGATCATCACCGCCAACGACTTTGCCAACTACCGCGTCGGCAATCGCGAGGCGGTGCACAGCACATACACCACGCGCACGGTCGGCGAGATCGAGATCCACGGCTTCCCGCCGCCGAGCTCGGGTGGCGTGCACGTCGCGCAGATCCTCAACATTCTCGATGCGCGGCCCGACTGGAAGACGGCCGACGCGACGCTGCGCACGCACCTGCTGATCGAGGCGATGCGCCTGGCGTTCGCCGATCGCGCGCAATGGCTCGGCGATCCGGACTTCTCCGACGTGCCGCGCGGGCTGGTCAGCAAGGAGTACGCCGCACAACTCGCCGCCAGCATCGACCCGGCGAAGGCCAACCCCGGCGTCGCGCACGGCACTCCGCCGGGGGCCGACAAGGATGTCTTCCGCGGCCACACCACGCACATCGCCGCGGCTGACGCGCTCGGCAACATGGTCGCGATCACCACCACCGTGAACACCACGTTCGGCAGCAAGGTCGTCGTGCCCGGCACCGGCGTGATCCTCAACAACCAGATGGACGACTTCTCGTCGCAGCCCGGCGTGCCGAATGTGTTCGGCCTGGTCGGCGCCGAGGCGAATTCCATTGCGCCCGGCAAACGGCCGCTGTCGAGCATGAGCCCGACGATCGTGCTGGCCCACGGCAAGCCATTGATGACGCTCGGCGGTGCCGGTGGTCCGCGGATCATCACGGCCGTGCTGCAGACGCTGCTGCGCCACCTCGATGATGGTTTGCCACTGGAGCAGGCGATCAACGCGCCGCGCGTGCATCAACAGTGGAAGCCAGCCGAGGTGTTTGCCGAGCCGGAATTCGACGCGGCCACGCGCAGCTGGCTGACCGCGCACGGCCACGTGGTGAAGGATCGCCCGCGCGACGGCATGGGCGTCGTGCAGGCGATCCGCTTCAACGACGACGGCACGTTCGTGACGGTCAGCGATCCGCGCGTGCCCGGCGATCGCACCGGCCGTGGTGGCACGATTCACGGAGGCGAGTGATGGCGACCTCCGGTTCGACTCAACATTCGGAAACCGGGGATTCGGGCAAGAGCCGCGTCCGAAAGGGTTCGGGGCAACGTCGTGGGGTGGCAACCTCGCGCCCGTGGACATTGCCCCCGCTCCCTTTCGGTCGCGGCTCTTACCCGCAATCACCCGCCTACGCACATCGGGAGATCAACCCATGACGGTTCGCATCATTGTGTTGTCGACAGCCCTGCTGGCCCTCGCGCTGGTTGCACAACCGATCATCGCGCAGGACCCGCAACCAGAGCCGCAGCCGCCCGCACCAACGCTGTCGCCGCGGGTGCAGGCGCTGCTCGACACGCTCAACGTGTCGCGCGGTGAGATGCCGCCCACCGTCATCGATAACGGCGCGCTGCTCGGTGCGTTCATCGAGAACTCCGGCGACCTCGCGGCCCACGGCATGCCGGGCGTCTCGGGCGTGCGGATCGTGATGATGAACGCGCACACGCCGATGGAAGTGGCCGGCGCGAAGACCGGCGACATCTTCCTGATGTTCGACGGCCTGGAATGGAAGACCGGCGAGGGCGACCCGAACGCCGCGCTGCGCGAACGGCTGCGCGAGCTGAAGGGTGGCGCGGCGGTCAAGGCCCGGCTCTTGCACCCGGCCACCGACAGCGAGCCGGCGAAGACCTTCGAGGTGGAAGTGAAGCTCGCGACGCGCGCGATGGCCGAGCTGCCGGTGCCCGCGCCCGAGGGCTTCAGCGATGCCGGCGGCGAGCTGGAGAAGTGGATGCGCACGGCCGACGAGGATGCGCGCGGCGTCACGCAGATGCGTCGCGTGCTGCACGCGATGGAGAAGATCACGCACAGCGACGAAGGCATGGCGTTCATCCCCGAGGCTCCGGTGCCGTTCCGCTTGCCGTGCGTGACGTATGCGCTGCGCTACCCGCTCCAGGCGCCGGCGCTGGCCCGCATGCTGGCCGACGAGCTGCGCGCGTGCGCGGTGCACAACGTGTGGGGCATGGCCGACCTGGCGCTCACGCCGGGCAGGCCGCTGGCCCGGCTCGGTGCCACGATTGACGACGCAGCCGAGGAAGCGCTGGCACTCGAGCTGGCGAACGCGAACGCTGACGACCTGCAGCAACTGATCGGGCTGTTCGAACGCAAGACGGCCGACGTGCGCAAGCTGCTGGAGCCGCTCGGCGAGGACGCCGCGGCGTTCCTGTTCGAGAACCTGCCGCGCCTGTACGTGGGCCTCGGCTCGCACACCGACGACGACACCGAGCTGACGAGCATCACGGCCGACGAGCGCGTGCGCCTGCTGCACATGCTCTGGAAGCTGGATGTGCCGAAGCTGCTGGGCATCATCGGCGGCGCGCTGACGCACTTCCGCGGCGACTATCTGCTGCGCCTGCAGAGCGACTGCGCCAACCTGCCCGAAGTGGAGATACCCGAGGCGATGCGCGAGACGTTCACCGGCACGTTCCACTACTTCGCGCAGACCGGCGCGGGGCTCGTGGTGGTCGGCGGCAAGGGGCCGAACACCTACGACGGCGAGGCCGCGATCATCATCGACCTCGGCGGCAACGACACCTACCACTGCCACGCCGGCGCGAGCACGCTCGAGCATCCGTTCGCCGCGTGCATCGACTTCGGCGGCAACGACAGCTACGAGGTGAAGGACCACAACCCCGCGCAGGGCTGCGGTCGCCTCGGCCTTGGCGTGCTGCTCGACATCGGCCAGGGCAAGGACGGCTACCGCGCGAAGGTCGCGTCGCAGGGCGTCGGCATGCTCGGCATCGGCGTGCTGCACGACGAGGGCGGCGACGACTGGTACGAGTCGCACTCCGGCTCGCAGGGTGCCGCGGTGTTCGGCCTCGGCCTGCTCTCCGACAACGCGGGCACCGACCGCTACCACGCGAAGATCTTCTCGCAGGCGTTTGCCGGCTGCATGGGCTACGGCGCGCTGATCGACGGGAAGGGCAACGACGTCTACGAGGCGGGCGGCGGCGAGCGCGACGGCCGCGATCCGACCGTCAGCCACGACTCGCTCTCGCAGGGCTTTGCGTTCGGCCTGCGCCCGTACGGCGACAACCCGGTCGGCATGTCCGGCGGCCTCGCGATCCTGGCGGACACCGACGGCCACGACATCTACCTCGGCGACTACTTCTGCCAGGGCGGCGCCTACTACTACGGGATGGGCATCTGTGCCGACGAGGCCGGCAACGACGCGTGGCGCTGCGGCCGCTACAGCCAGGGCGGCGGCACGCACTACGCCGCCGGCGTGCTGATCGACGAGGCGGGCGACGACACGTACGACGCGTACCTCGGCGTGAGCCAGGGCTGCGGGCACGACTGGTCGCTCGGCGCGCTGATCGACAACGCCGGCAACGACGTGTACCGCGCCGGGTGGCTCTCGCAGGGCGCGGGCAACGCCAACGGCATCGGCCTGCTGTTCGATCGCGCGGGCGACGACCGCTACACCGGCGAGAACGATGTGCAGGCCTGGGGCACGTGGGATGCCGGCCGCGACAACGGCTCGTACGGCCTGCTGATCGATCTGGGCGGCACGGACGTCTACAACCAGCAGCTGCGCGCCGATGGCCGGTCGATGTTCTTCGACGACGGGAAGCGCCACAAGTGGGGCTTCTTCCACGACAGCGGGCCGGTGTCCGACGACGACGACGGCAAGGACGACTGACGCCGCCGCTTGCGCCGCGCACGCGCGCGGTCTACGCTCCGGCCATTCCAACCCTCTCGCCAGAATCACGGGTCACCATGCCGACGTCCGAAGAAATCCAGGCAAAGGTTCGCCGCTCGGTCTACCTCTATCGCGGTGTTGTGGTGGTGCTGCTGCTGGCCGTGCTCGGCGCGTGGGTCGGCGTCGGCATGGCCGCGGTGACGATGACGATGGCGCTGATCGTGACCGGCGTGTGTGCCGTGAGCTGGGTGGTGCTGTCGATCATCACGTCGCAGATCGAGAAGCGCTCGGGCTTGCGGCCGGACGGCGGCGTGAAGTGGAACGGCGAGATCGGTGGCGACGACGTCTGATTGCGCCGGGTTGTGCGGATGGCGGCCGGATTCCGTATTAGCGGGTGAGTCTTGATTCTGCGCAACCTGCGATGCAGGATGCGCGCCGCGCCCAGGTGGCGGAATTGGTAGACGCTCCAGGTTGAGGGCCTGGTCCTGGTCAAACGGGGTGCGGGTTCGAGTCCCGCCCTGGGCATCCGACTCAGTCGATCGAGACGAGACGACAACACGCCAACCGGCCCGCTGTGGATACGTCCCACCGCGGGCCGCGTTGTGTGGCGGGGAGTCAGTCACCGTGCGACCTGCCCAGTGCAGGTATTCCCGGATGCAGGCTGGAAGCCTGCACCACTGCCAGCATGCATCCTGGTGTGGTGCAGGCTTCCAGCCTGCATCCTGGTGTGGTGCAGGCTTCCAGCCTGCTTCCTGGAGTGGTGCAGGCTTCCAGCCTGCATCCTGGTGTGGTGCAGGCACTCGAGCCTGCATCCTGGTGTGGTGCAGGCTTCCAGCCTGCATCCGGGTGTGGTGCAGGCTTCCAGCCTGCTTCCTGGAGTGGTGCAGGCTTCCAGCCTGCTTCCTGGTGTGGTGCAGGCTTCCAGCCTGCTTCCTGGTGT
>JBFWQT010000381.1:0-7156 GCA_050249295.1 Planctomycetota bacterium | reverse complement strand
TGATGTCCTGGTCAGTCATGGCGTGGCGTGGCGGCGCGCGACGAGCGGCGGGTTGGATGGAATCTGTGCTGGCGCGGTTCGATAGTTTATCGTCGCCGGTCCGTCAATCCGCGGTGGCCTTCCTTGACCGTGGGGCGACGATACATGCCCCTGGCGACCCGCGGTTGGTATCATCCGCCGCGGCTGATCGATCAATCGGGCGACCCCGCACGCACGCAAGACCTCGGACGGCATGGACGGCATGGACGGCCGCACCACATCTCACTTCGCCACGCAACCCGCCGCTGCTGCCGCCGCGGGCACGGCGACCGCGTTGCCCAACATCGAGGGGCTGAAGATCTGGTTTGCCACCTACGGCTGCCAGATGAACTTCCTCGACAGCGAACTCGCGCTCGGCGCCCTCGGCGACAACGGCTGCAAGAAGGCCACCAGCGAGGAAGACGCCGACGTCATCCTTTTCAACACCTGCAGCGTGCGCCAGCAGGCCGAGGACCGCGTCGCGTCCAACGTCGGCCGCCTGAAGGCGCGCTGCAAGCGCGAGCCCGGCCTCGTCGTCGGCCTGATCGGCTGCATGGCGCAGCGCGACGGCCAGGGCCTGCTCGACCGCTTCCCGCATCTCAAACTGGTGGCCGGTACGCGCGAGTTCCAGCGGCTGCCCGAACTGCTCTCGCAACTGCGCGGCAACCCCACGCAGCGCGTGCTCGCCGTCGGCACCGACCAGCCCGTGGTGTTCAACCGGCGGCCGTCGCTGCGGCCGGAGTGGTGGCGCGCGCAGGTGACCGTCATGCGCGGCTGCGACCACCATTGCACGTTCTGCATCGTGCCCACCGTGCGCGGCCCCGAACAGGATGTGCCGGCCGAGACGATCATCGAGGAGTGCAAGATGCTCGTCGATGACGGCGTGAAGGAAATCACGCTGCTCGGCCAGAACGTGGACTCGTGGGGGCGCCGGCTGCCCGACCGGCGCAAGGCCGAGCTCGGCGAGCTGCTGCACGACCTCGACCGCGAGCTGCACCCGCGCGGCCTCGAGCGGCTGTACTTCATCACCTCGCACCCGTCGGACTTCCGCCAGCCGCTGATCGACGCGATGCGCGACTGCCCGACCGTCTGCGAGTACCTGCACCTGCCGGTGCAGAGTGGCAGCACGCCGCTGCTGCGCGCGATGCGCCGCGGTTACACGCGCGAGCAGTACCTCGAACTGATGCAGCGCTGCCGCGAGGCGGTGCCGGATATCTGCATTGCCACCGACTGGATCGTCGGCTTCCCCGGCGAGACCGACGACGATTTCTCCCAGAGCCTCTCGCTGCTGGAAGAGGTCGGCTTCACGCAGAGCTTCGTGTTCCGTTACTCGGTGCGCCCCGGCACCCGTGCGGCCGAGCGGCTGGAAGATGATGTGCCGGACGACGTGAAGCGCGAGCGCAACCAGCTGATGCTGGCGGCGCAGGAGCGCAGCAGTGCGCGGCTCAATGCGGCGCGCCACGGCACGATGGTCGAGGCGATGTGCGAGGGTGCCAGCAAGCGCGACGCCGCCCGCATGGCCGGTCGCACGCGCGGCCACCAGATTGTGGTCTGGCCGGGCACGGCGCGCGAGTTCCCCGAAGGCGAACTGGTGAAGCTGCGCGTGGTGGATTCGACGCCGCTGGTGCTGGTGGGCGAGCCGGTGGGTGAGTGAGTGTCCGCACGACCGGGAGTTGCCGATGCGTCTCCGTCCTGTTGTTGTGTTTGTCGCCGCGTGGCTGGCAATGGCAATCGGCATGGCCTGCGACAGGTCGGCGGCTCCGCCAGTGGCGTTGCCGGATACGAACGCGCCGGCAGATAACCGCCCGCCATCCACTGGCAAGCCGGCTGACTTCGATGCGTCCGGGGACATGAAGGAGATTGGTCGGATCTGGAAGTCGATCCGGAGTACGCTCCCCGGCAGGCGAATGGTCAATCCGGTACCCGATATCGAGCAGCTGCAATCGATGCTGGGGATCGTCGGGGCCAGAGCGCAGGACGCGCACCTCGCGGACGATTTCGCCGATCGAGTCGAGACCGCGATCAGCGCGTTGCGTCGCCTCGGGCAGAACGTCGAACATGGCTACGACGAGCCAGGGCGGCTTGCCGTAGCCGGAGTGCTCTTTGATACGGCACAGATCCGGGATGAGCACACGGGGAAGCTCATCGAGGGGCTGAACCCTGACGGCACGCGGTCGGTCAATCTCCGGGTGGGTGCCACGTTCGAGTACGGCGGGCATCAACTCGTGATCGTGAGCGTCTCACGCGAAGCGGTGCAGGTCCGCGACAAGGCAGGTGAATCGCGGCAGACCATCGGCCCTCCCGTCGGCATGTGGTACGTGGCGCCGGAGGCTGACCTTGCGGCGGTCGATGCCGCCTGCAAGGGCTGCCACGAGGTGTACCGCAAGCCGCGGCCGGATCGCTGACGGTGCCGCGGGTGTATGCCGCGGGCCAGCGCATCCACACGCCGTCGGGTATGATGATACTGTGCGGACTTGTACATCGATGGCGGTGGCAGATGTCGGCAGATCAACGGCTCACGTGGGCAGACTTCCGGCGGGCACGCTATTGCTGCAACCTGATCGGAGTGTGCCTGATCGTGTTCGTGGTGCCGCTGATCCCGTGGCTGATCTCGGCGGTGCTGCTGGTTGTGCTGGGTGTGTCACTTGGCCGCGCATCGGGGCGCCTGCCGGTATCGCTGCAGTCTTCGTCGGCGCAGAAGTGGTTGCGCCTTGCGCGAGTAACCAGTCTTACTGGCGCGGGCACCGCGGCCTTCGCGATCGGCGGCATCGGGACGGCGATTGGCGGCACCGGGATGGTGGTGGGCTGCTTCCTGTCGCTCCTGGCAGGCCTGCTTCTCACCGCTCTCTTCCTGGGGCGCTTCGTCGGTGAGGCAGCGCGCCAGTCCGAAGCGCCGGAGTTACTTCAATGTCGCGCGCGCATCATTCGCCGCCTGTGGATTGCGGCTGGCTTTGTGGCGTGCGCGATCTGCCTTGTCGTGGCTCCGCCCATTCCGCTGCGGACTGTGCACATCATAGTCGTCGGACTGCTTGTGATGGCGGGCACTACGTCCGCCGGCTTCGCCTGGTGGATGATCGGCCGAGGGCTCGAATTGGTGGTTGGTCGACATTCGAGTGGGGTGCCGTTCGCGCGCGCCGTAGCCGATCCGACCGGCGCCAGCCACCACGGTGGATGGTAGGCCGCAACCGGGCCGCAAACGCAGAAGTCGGGCCGCGAGGCCCGACATGCGTTGATCGAAATCATGAAGAGGGGCACGGCCCGCTACGAGCTGAAGTGCGCGATCGCTTCCTTCTGGCTCTTCGCAAACGTGAAAATCTGCGTCAGGCCGAGCAGGTCGAACACCTCGAGCACGGTCGGCCGCGGGTTCATCAGCACGATGTCGCCGTTGCCCTCCTGGGCCTTGCCGAGCGCACCGATGAACACACCGGCGCCGGCCGACGAGATGTAGTCGACCTTTTCGAGGTTGATCGCGATCTTGAACTTGTTCGCCGCGAACACGCGGTCGAGCGTGTCCTGCATCGACTCGAACGTGTGCGCGTCGAGGAAGCCCAGCACGTCCACCATCGTGACGCCGTGAGCCTCGTGGATATTGATCTCGAAGTCGGTCATGGTCCTGCGGGGTACGGCCGGCTTGCTCATGCGGCCGGAACAGGGAGCGGATGATTACCTGAAGGCGCCGCCCTTCGCAAGGGCAGCCACCAGAACGCCAGCGCCCGATCAGGGCTTCTTCGTGTACTTCACGAGCACCAGTTCGTTCCGGACCCCTTCCTTGAAGTGATACGTGACCTCGTCCATGATGCGGCGCATCAGGAAGATACCCAGCCCCCGGCGCTTGCCGGCGGCCACATGCGACTGGATGTCCAGCTCGTCCGACTTCAGGTTCGGGTCGAACGAGACGCCGTGGTCCTGGATCGTGATCTGGAACGACTCCTCGGTGACCTCGATGATGATGTGGATCACCCCGTCGTCCCGCGAGCCGTAGCCGTGCTCGATGATGTTGGCGATCGCCTCGTCCACGGCCAGGATCACCTTGCCGCGCTCGTTCTCGGCGACCCGGCTCTGCTGGATGTTCCGCGTGACGAAGTCGCGCACTGTCCGCAGCCACTTGGTCTGCGAGAAGATCGTGACCTCATCCCGGAGAATATGATCCGGCATGTCAGGCACCTCCCTTCTCTCGCGCAGCGGCATCAGCAGCGACGTGTGCCATGGTCGTCATCGTTCCGGGTGCGACAATCAGGGTGAGGAATGACGAGGGCCACTGCGCGGTCGGGGAATCCGGGCGCTCCGGGATGGGAGCGGGGATCGGTGCGGCATCGTCAGAACGACCATTGTGTCGTGACGCCGTGCCGGAATCAATCGGCAGTTGTCGGGCCTGCAGCGGGGCAGGGCGGCGAGCGTGTGGCACAGGGGAAATGTCTGCCAGACGGCGGTCGCCGACGTGCGCTCGTGGTTGACAGGACGGCGGCGCACGCTATGCTCCCGGCCATCGCGCGACCCGCACTTGTTCCGTTCGTCGCTCGCCTGCTCACATGCATCACACCCCCAACTGGTACTGGCGCTGGTGGTGGCATACCGGAAACGGTGGGGCGGGCGGACGTGCGGACATCGGGTGACAGAACAGCCAGGTCACCGGTCGCGAGTCAGCTCTCAGGCCCACCGTCAGCGGTGGGTTTTGTCGTTTCCACACCTCTCTTCGTCCGTCGCCGCATCGTATTCACCATGCCGCAGTCGCCCCGCAAGGTCAGACCGAAGACGCCGCGCAAGCCCCCGCATGCGTCCAGCACGCTCAGCCTGGCCGGCATGCGCCAGCTCGTGCGCGGCGACAATGTGAACGTGGTGCCGTTGGTGCGCGAGATCCCGACCGACACGCTGACGCCGGTGTCCGCCTTCCTCCGGCTGAACGCCGCCGACGCGCCGGCCTTCATGCTCGAGAGCGTGGATGGCGGCGAACGCGTCGCGCGCTATTCCTTCATTGGCACGCAGCCGTACGCCACGCTGGTGGTGCGCGACGGCATGGCCGCGGAGGAAACCGCGACGCGTCGCACGCCGCTGGAGGGCAGCCCGCTGACCGCGATCGCGCAGCGCATGGCGGGCTACCGGCCGGCCGAACTCGCGGGGCTGCCGCGCTTCACCGGCGGCGCCGTGGGTTACGTCGGCTACGACTGCATCCGCTACATCGAGCCGACCGTGAAGCTGCCGCAGCCCGACACCGACGACGCGCGGCTGCTGCTCGTGCGCGACCTCGTGGCGTTTGATCATGTGAAGCAGCGCATGGTGCTGATCGCCAACGCGATGCTCGACAGCACCTCGTCGGCTTCGCACGCCGCCGCGCATCACGCCGCAAGCGACGCGCTCGATCGCATGGAAGCGCAACTGCGCCAGCCCGCCGCGGCCGAGCGACTGCTGCACCCCGCAGCCGATCACAACGGCAACCTGCCCGACATCGCCGTGCGCAGCGGGATGACCGGCGAGCAGTACCAGGCCGGCGTGCGACGCCTCAAGCATCACATCCGCGAGGGCGACATCTTCCAGGCGGTACTCAGTAATCGCTTCGAGGTGGATCTGCCGGCGGGCGCCGACGCGCCGTTCCGCGTGTACCGCACGCTGCGCAGCATCAATCCGTCGCCGTACATGTTCTTCATCGATACCGGCTACGCCGACGGTGCGCCGGTGGCGATTGGCGCGTCGCCGGAGATGCTGGTGCGCGTGGAGGACGGCGTGATCGAGACGCGGCCGATCGCCGGAACCCGCCCGCGCGGCGCCACCGAGGACGACGACCGGCGCAACGAGGCGAACCTCTTGGCCAGCGTGAAGGAGCGCGCCGAGCACGTGATGCTCGTGGATCTCGGCCGCAACGACGTCGGTCGCGTGGCCGCGCCGGGCACCGTGCACGTGCCGCAGTTCATGACCGTCGAACGCTACAGCCACGTGATGCATATCGTCTCCACGGTGCGCGGGCGGCTCGCGCGCGGGCAGAGCGTGTGGGATGCGTTCGCCGCGTGCTTCCCGGCGGGCACCGTGAGCGGCGCGCCGAAGATCCGCGCGATGCAGCTGCTGGCCGGGCTCGAGCCACTGCCGCGCGGGCTGTACTCCGGCGCGATCGTCTACCAGGGATTTTCCGGCAACCTCGACTCGGCGATCACGATTCGCAGCCTGACTGCAATCAAGCCGGCAGGCGGCAAAGCGGTTGCGCGCTTCCAGGCCGGTGCGGGCATCGTCGCCGACTCGCGCCCGCAGGCCGAGTGGGACGAGGTGCTCGCCAAGAGCGGCGCGATGCGCAACGCGCTGCAGATTGCCACCGCCGGTGCCAGCGTCGGCACAGTGACGCGGAAGAAGGGGGTGCGCCAATGACCGCCACCACAAAGAAGACGAAGAAGTCGCCCGCTCCGCGCGTGCTGCTGATCGACAACTACGATTCGTTCACCTTCAACCTCTACCAGTACCTCAGCGAGCTTGGCGCGAAGGTCACCGTGCGCCGCAACGACGAGGTCAGTTCCGGCGACGTGCGCCGCCTGCGGCCCGACCGCATCGTCATTTCGCCCGGCCCCGGCCGCCCCGCCGACGCCGGCAACAGCCCGTTGATCCTCTTCGAGTTCGCGCCGACGATCCCCATCCTCGGCGTGTGCCTCGGCCATCAGATGCTCGGCGAGGTGTTCGGCGGCGATGTCGTCAAGGCGCCGCGATTGATGCACGGCAAGGTCAGCGACATCCGCCACGTCGATCGCGGTGTGTTCGCCGGCTTGCCGCATCCGCTCACGGTCACGCGTTACCACTCGTTGATGGTCTCGGCCGACACGCTGCCGGATTGTCTGGCGATCACGGCGTACACCGACGACGGCATCATCATGGGCCTGCGCCACCGCGACTTCCCGGCCGAGGGTGTGCAGTTCCACCCCGAAGCGATCCTCACGCAGGCCGGCAAGCAACTGCTCGGCAATTTCCTGGCGGGTGGTCCGGTCCGAGCCGCGACCGTCAGGGCGGGCGAAAAACGGAAGGTCCCACAATGAGTGAGCAGTTCCGCGAGTACCTGCAGATCGCGTTCAACGGCCAGCGCCTCAGCCGCGAGCTGGCGCGCGCCGCGCTCGACGCGATCATCGACGACCTAGCGAACGACGCGCAGACCGCCGCGCTGATCGGC
>JBFWQT010000380.1:0-7206 GCA_050249295.1 Planctomycetota bacterium | reverse complement strand
TGCAAGGCCACCTTTTGAACGCTGACATGCGCGTTCACGAGACTTCCGTGGGTTGATCCGTAGACCCGGAGCCCTCGAGGCCCGCTCGCTTGCGCTCGCGGCTCTTGTTTTGGCGCCAAATGGTGTAAGCCCCGGAGTCTGGTCCTGAGGCGAGCGCTCGGCGACACCAGGTCGCCACCAACAGAGTCATGTGCTGGTCCCCAAAACCAGACTCCCGCCAGCCTTCAGCGATTCCCCGCTCATTCCGGTCGCGGCTCACTGTGGTTGCGTCTGCGCGGGCTGCGTCTGCACCGGACGGCCGACCCCTCTCGCTTCCAGCTCGCGCGCGATGTTGGCGTACGCCTCGCCACCCGGCAGCAGCGCGAGCTTCTGCGCGTAGAACAGCCGCACCACGTCCCACTGCGCGAGCACGGCCTGCGCGACCTGATACGACCGATCAGACGGCTGCGCGCTGATCAACAGATCGCGCGCTTCGTCAAAGTACCCACCGAGCAGCAGGAACTGCGCTCCGATCATGTGGCTGTACGGCTGGCCGACGAGGTCCTGCCCCACGAACTGGTTGACGAGGTTGCCGATCGCGTCGCGCAACTGCGGCACCGGCTGACCACGCCGCGCGAGCCAGGCCGCCGCCTGCGGCGCGCTCAGGCGCACCATCAGGATGTTGCCGTCGATGAGCATCGCCGGGTACCAGCCGGGCTCGGCGCCCATCGCCGCGCAGAGGTCGACCAGCGGCGCGCGATGGCGCAACGGCAAGACCGCGAAGTCGACGCGGTAGTGCGCGAACAGCTGCTGCCAGAGTGGCGGGTTGCCAGCGCGCGGCGCCGAGAGCGCGTACTGCATCGAGTACTGCTGACGCATGTTCCAGAGCCGGCCGTCCACGCACCACGTCACGTCGGGCGCGAGCAACTCCAGGGTGCCGCCATGCCAGAACACATTGAACGCGCGGCCCGGCGGCGGATCCGCCTGGATGTACTCCGCGATTCTGTTCGGCAGGTACGCGGCGTAGCCAGCCGACGGGCGGTAGTCGTTGATCCAGCGCCAGCCGAAGAAGCCGGTCGCGACCACGCAGGCCAGCATCATCGGCAGCCAGGCGTGGCCCGGCTTGATGCGCACCGCGTCGTGGCCATGGCGCTGCAGCAGGGCCGACCAGCCGAGGCAGCCGGCCGAGACAATCACCGGGACCGACAGGACGGCCGGCATGAACATGCTGCGCAACGCGATCATGGCCGCTGCCACGCCACCCACTGCGCCGATCAGCGCGGCCGCGGGCAGTCGCCGCCAGATCCACGGCAGCGTCAGCACCAACAAGGGCAGCACCACGAGGAACAGGTTCGGCAGGTCCTTCACGTCGGCCGATCCGAACTCGGTCGAGAGAATGATGTGCGGGTACGGCGCGTTGGCGAGCAGCAGCAAAAGGCGGATCCAGTTGCCGGGGCCGTCGGGGTCGGCCAGCGTCGGCAGGGCCAGGGCCGCCACTCCGAGGGCGATCAGCATGCCCGGTGCGACGTCGGGCCGGACCGGCGGTTCGCGTTGCCACCACTGCGCCTTCTGCCCGGGCGGGGCCGAGAGCGGCTTGCGCAGCACGAGTTGTTCGACGAGCAGGCCGACAATCCATGCGCCGGCGATCAGCACGCCGAAGAAGATGGCCGCGTGCAGCTGGATCCACACCGGCAGCAGCACCACGGCGATCCAGCCCCAGCGCGCGCGACCGGTGTCCCACATCTTCACCCACAGCAGGGCCGACACCGCGGCGAACGCCACCGAGAATGCCGACGGCCGCTCGGCGACGACCATGTCGATCAGGGGCACGACCATGCCGACGGCGAACCACGCCCACCCGGCCGGCGCACCGAGGCGCCGCGTGATGCGATAGACGCAGACCAGCGCGATCAGCATGCACACGGCGCGCATCAGCGTCAGGCCGGCCAGGCCGAGGCTGGAGTAGAGCCACCACATGATGATCTGGCCGAACCAGTGGGCATTCCGCACCGGCACGCGCTCGTCGGGCACGTTGGGCGCGCCCGGGCCGATCACGGGCGTGGGCATCGACGGCGCGTAGATCAGCGGATCGTGGGTGTCGTCGGGCGCGAGGCCGAGCAGCCGGCTCTCGCCGAGTCGCACGTTCCAGCCGGCGTCGAAGGCGTTCAGTGGCCGGTACATCAGGGCGATCACGACGAGCGACACGACGATGCCGCCGATCCAGAGCGCGAGCGAGGACGATGCCGGTGGCGCGTCGGCAGCCTCCGCGACGGCGGCCGGCGTGGTCGTTGCGGTCGTTGCCGGCGTTTCGCCCGTGGCAGGAGTGGGGGTGGGGGACCCGGATTCGGTCATGTGGCCTCGTCGGCGTTGGCGTCGGCAGTCAGGGCGTTCGATGGTATGTCCGCTACGGCGCGGCGCAAGCGGCGGGTGTTCTGCAGAACCAGCGTTGCAGGCGTTGCCGGCGGGTGCGTATCCTGTGGCGGCGCGCGCCGCCCTGCACGGCGCCGCCCGTCTCCCGGTCCACCACGATTCGCAACGGATGCCCCAGCCGAACCCCAACGCCGACGAACCCCGCGACGGGTCGGGCGACGCACACGATGCGCCCGCCACGGCTGCGTCGGAGGCGCCGGCCGGCACCGGTAGCGGCGACGGCGGCGAGGCTGGCATGCCCGACCTGCATACGGCCTCGGCTTCCGATTCGCTGGTGGTGATGAACGACCCGGGCGATGAGGACGACGACGCGGGCGACGACGCCGGCGACGACGCGCCGCACCGCGTTGCGCCACCACCGTCGATCATCGACGACGAAGCGACATGGGCAAGCAGCGACGTGACGATCGAACCGCGCCATTCGCAGCGGCGTTCGGCGGTCACCGATGACGTGGACCTCTCGGCGTATCGCAGCGCGCACGAACTGCTCGCCGACGCGACGTCCGCGGCTGCCTCCGCAAGCCCGGCAAGCCCGGCGGGTTCTGCGAGCGACGACGTCATCGACACACGCGTTCCGCCGAGCGACGTCGACGTGGTGATTCCGCCCGGCGTATTCGCGCCCCCGCCCGCGCCGCCCCCGGACGTGCCCGAGCCGCCGCCCGAGCCGCGCTCCGACGAACCCGACGACGACGACGACGAAACCGCCGACAGCGAGGCCGACGACGGCGACGTCGCGCCGCTCGCGACTGCAAAGGTGAAGGCCGAGCCGCCGCCGATCGAGCTGGTCGATCCGATCACCGACCTCGAGCAGGTCGTGCCGCGCGGCCGCTTCGCCGAGTACATCATCCGCAAGGAGATCGGCCACGGCAGCATGAGCCGCGTGATGGCCGCCAGCCACCCGGCCGCGCGCCGCACCGCCGCGATCAAGCTGCTCGACCCGAAGAAGGTTGCGAAGAACCCGGAGATGGTCGCGCGCTTCGAGCGCGAGGCCCGCGCGATCCGCAAGCTCGACCACCCCAACATCGTCAGCATCTACGAGATCGACACCTTCCACGGCGTGCACTACATCGCCATGGAGCACATCCGCGGCAAGAACCTGCAGCACATCCTCGGCCGCTCCGAGAAGCGCCTGTTCACGCCGCGGCTGGCCGCGTCGATCATCCTGCGGGCCGCCGACGCCCTGCGCTACGCGTTCGCGGCCGGCGTGGTGCACCGCGACGTCAAGCTCGACAACATCATGCTCGACGGCGAGAAGACCGTGAAGGTGCTCGACTTCGGCTGCGCGCTGGACACGACCGACGACGGCGAGCGCGTCAGCCGCGAGTTCACGGTCGTCGGCTCGCCCAACTACATGTCGCCGGAGCAGGCGCGCGGCCTGAAGGTGGACTTCCGGACCGACATCTACTCGCTCGGCATCTGCTTCTACTTCATGGTGACGGGCCGGTTCCCGTTCATCGCGCGCGACCCGATCGCGCTGATTCGCAAGCACGTGTTCGACCCGCCGAAACCGCCGAGCGAGGTCAATCCGGGCATTCCGCCGGACGTCGAACTGGTGATCCTGCGGATGCTCGCCAAGCAGCCGACCGAACGGCATCGCTCGTACGACGAACTGATCGCGCAGCTCGAGAACATCGCCGAAGGCCGCCGGCCCGACAGCGGAATGCTGCCGCCCGGCGCCGTGCTTGGCGACGAGGTTGGCACGCCGCAGCAGCCGGGCACGTCGAGCCAGGTGATCCTGCTGGCCAATCGCGAGGTCGAGGAGATCCTGGCGCTGGACGGCGTGAACAACGCGATCGGCCAGAGCGGCGACCAGTGGGCGCTGCCGACCGAGCTGGAAGTGGTCAGCGATCTGCCCGCGTCGCCGGTTGCGTTCCCGCACGCCGAGCTGCTTCCGGTTGCCGCGCCGCCGATCCTGGCGCCCGCGCCGCCGGTGCATGTTGCAGCCGGAAGCGACGGAACCGACCACTCGGACGACAGCATCCGCGCGCCGCAGATGGTGGAAGGACGTCGACCCCGGCGCGCCGGTGTGCCGCCCCCGCCGCCCTCACCGTCTCCGTCGCGTCCGCCGGCACGACGTACCGATCGGATGGTTCCCGAGCGCCCTCCGGCGCGCCGTAGCGGGACGATCCGCCCCGGCGAGGAAGCCTCGGCCACGCCGCCCCGCCCGGCTCCGCCCGGTTCGCGCATCTCCGGCACCCCGCCGGCACGCCGCAGTGGCCGCATCCGGCCGGACGACGACGCCCGGGTCGACGACCGCGACGACCGGGACGACCACGACGACCGCGACGACCGCGACGACCGGACTGGCTCGGGAAGCGGCAGCGGCCGGATGCCGCCGATCAACGACCCCGACGCGCGCGGACCGCGCATCCCGCCGCCGCGTCGCCGCACGCGCCGCCGTCACTGACACTCCATTGTCTCAGCGAAGGTTGCAAATCGTTTGCCTGAAAATGGTTACATCGCTGCGTTGACACTGCTGCGGCGATGTGTCAAGCTTCAACGTGCCCGATTTATCAGCGTTTGTCTCTCGCCCGAGTGCGCGCGAGGCCCTGCGACCAGCCTTCCTGGTGGGTGTCGCAGCCCGCGTCCTCGACGCCGTTCTGATCGCTCCGGCCGCCGCGTCAACAATCAGATTGATTCGCGTCGGATGGTGAAGGTGTCCCCGGTCACGGCCGACATACCATTAATGGTGTGTCGGCTGATCTGTCGGCACTGTCGGTACTGGCGAGGGTGGGTTGGTATCTCGAGCCGGGGGTTCCGGTTTAAACCTGTCGAGCCGTGGAGGCGACTCTGCCTTCGCTGGCTCCATTGCCGACGCACACAGCGTCCCGGCAACTGAACCGCCACCTCCGTCGTCCAGACTTCCACCAATCTGCGACCCACAGGCCATTGCGCGCGACAGCCGCGCGCGGCCATTCTGCCCGGAGGGATGTGTGACCGGCGCGACGCACCTCAAGGCCACCTGGCCGCAGATACGCGAGGCCGTTCGCAAGCGGATCGGGGATCTCAACTACAACGCCTGGATCAAGCACGCCCACCTCATCGCGCTCGACGAGGACCTGCTTGAACTCGGCGTGGCCGGGCACTTCTTTGCCGACTGGATCGAGGCCAAGTACGAGCAGCAGATCCTGGCCGCCGTCGGCGAGGTCACGGGCTACAAGCCGCGACTCAAGCTCTCCATCTCCGGCTACCTGTTCCGCAAGATGCGCGAGCAGCAGCAGGAGATCCTCGACGATGTGAAGTCCGAAAAGGGTGACGCCCCGGCCAGTGGCAACGCGGCCGGAGCCAGTGGCGGCAAGTCGGCCACGACGCCCGCATCGTCGTCGTCAACGGCCACCACCGGCGCGACCGCCCCGCGGCCCGCCACCGCCAAACGCAAGACCGGCAGCGGCCGCCAGCCCGCCGCGCAGCGCAGCCAGATCTTCCCGCTGCAGCCGCGCTTCACGCTCGACAACTTCGTGGTCGGCGCGAGCAACCGCCTCGCCTACAACACCGCCCGCCAGATCTGCCGGCACCCGCAGTCCGACAAACGCAACCCGTTCTTCGTGCACGGCCCCAGCGGCGTCGGCAAGACGCACCTGCTGCAGGGCATCGCGCAGCAACTGCTCGTCGAACGGCCGGACCTCGCGGTGCTCTACGTGCCGTGCGAGTACTTCCTCAACAAGTTCGTGGTGTCGCTCAAGGACAACACGACCGACGTCTTCCGCCAGACCTTCCGCAACCTGGACGTACTGCTGATCGACGACATCCAGCAGCTGACCGGCAAGAAGGCGACGCAGGACGAGTTCCTGCACACCTTCAACGAGCTGCAGGACCGCGGCCGCCAGCTGGTTGTGGCCTCCGAGGTGCCGTTGCGCGGCCTGCAGAAGGTCTCGCAGCAGTTGATCAGCCGCTTCCAGGGCGGCCTCGTCACCGAGATGAACCTGCCCGACCTGACGACGCGCGCCGAGATCATCAAGCGCCGGCTGGCCGGTCGCAGCGGGCTCGACTCGCCGGACATCGTCTCGTACCTGGCCGACAAGCTGAAGGGCGACGTGCGCGAGATGGAGGGCCACCTCAACAAGCTCGTGATGTTCGCCAGCCTCTACCCCGACCGCATCACGCGCGACCTGGTGGCCGAGGCGCTCGACGAGCTCGTCGAGTTCGACCAGCGCACGATCCGCCTCGACGAGGTCGAGAACGAGGTCGTCAAGCTGCTCGGCGTGACCAGCACCGACCTGCACAGTGAGAGCCGCAAGCGCGACATCGCCTACGCGCGGCAGGTGTGCATGTACCTCGCACGCAACCTCACCGACTTCTCGCTCAACGAGATCGGCCGCTACTTCGGCGGCAAGAACCACGCGACCGTCGTCTTCTCGGAGAAGAAGATCCGCGAGCGGATGGACGCCGACAGCGCAACGCGCGAGCAGGTCGACAACCTGACCCGCTCGCTGCGCAACGCCCGCACCGGAAGCGGCGCCAACAACAACGGCAAGTCGTGAGCGCGGCGGGTGCGGCGGCGTACTCCGCGCTCCGTGCTCACCTCGACTCGCCGCGTCGTCGCGTGGTGCGCGTGTGGAACGACCGCCATCCGGACTGGCACCGCCCGCCCCCCGCGCCGGACGACGCACCCGGGCCGCCGCCGCGCGACCGCGACACGTGCGCCATCATCTGCCGCTTCACCGCCGTGTTCCGGATCGTGTGCGTGCAGATCGCGGCCGAGATGGTCGATGAGTGGTTCGGCCAGTGGCGAGCCGACACGGCGCAACGCGGCGCGCAGGATGCCCGGCTCGACGCGCGCGCCGACGCGATCCGGCT
>JBFWQT010000379.1:0-7229 GCA_050249295.1 Planctomycetota bacterium | reverse complement strand
CCCGCTCTCGCGCCCGCTCGCACCGTTGATCCTCGCGCTCGTCGGCCAGACCGCGTCCGGCAAGAATCGCGCGGCCGTCGAGGCGGTGACCAGCGCGAACCTGCCGGTCGAGATCATCTCGATGGACAGCATGAAGCTGTACCGCGGCATGGACGTGGGCACCGCGAAGCCCGATGCGGGGCTGCGCGCACGCGTGCCGCACCACCTCGTGGATGTGGCCGATCCGCACGAGTACTTCGACGTCGCGCGCTGGTTCGCGCAGGCCACCGAAGCCGAGTCGGCGATCCGCGCGCGCGGCAACGTCCCGGCCTACGTCGGCGGCACCGGCATGTACCTGCACCTGCTCGTGCACGGCCACTTCGACGGCCCCGGTGCCGACGCCGCGCTGCGCGACGCGTTGCGCGCCGAGATCGCCGACGTCGGCCTCGCGGCCCTGCACGCCCGCCTCGCCGAGGTCGACCCCGCGGCCGCCGCCAGGATCCACCCCAACGACGAGAAGCGGATCATCCGCGCGCTCGAGGTTCACGCGCTGACCGGCACGCCGATCTCGCAGCAACAGACCCAGGCGCAGGCGCCGCGCACCGACGTGCGCTTCAGCCTGTGCGGCCTGCGCTGGGCGACGCCCGTGCTCGACGCGCGCATCGACCGGCGCTGCGCGGAGATGTTCGCGGCAGGCTGGATCGACGAGGTGCGTCGCATCGCGTCCGGCGCGGGCTTTGGCCAGCAGGCGCGCGAGGCGCTCGGCTACCGCGAGATTCTCGAGCACCTGGCGGCGCCCGGCCGCAGCGAGGCCGAGACGCTCGCCCTCGTGCAGCAGCGCACGCGGCGGTTCGCGCGCAAACAGATGACGTGGTTCCGCCGGTTCGGCGAGGCGATCCGTTGGTTCGACCTCGACCCGGCGACGGCCAGCGCAGAGAGCGTGGGCGCCGAGGTGGCGGCGGTGTGGCGATCAGCGATCGAGGCTGCATAGAGGAGCGGGGTGAGATTGGGTTCGTTTCGTCGACGGTCACCGCGAGTCCCTCGCTCCGGCTGCGCCTGCGCGTCGATGTTGGAAATCGTTGCAAGCCCGACGCGAAGCGCAGCGGAGCGAGGGACGCAATCGGACTCCTGGAGGACTCCAAGACGCGGACTCCTGCCTGTTGTCCGACGATGCGTCCGCTCGCCGCGACCGTGGCCCTGGAAGCCCGTGTTTATCGGGCTCAAATCGTGAAGTGCCAGTGAAAGTTGGTGAAGCGTCGTATGGGCGTCGTGAACGCTCGCAAGACCCTCGACACGGCTCGTATGAGCCTCGTGAAATCGCCAGGCGATTCGACACAACTTTTTTTCTTCAAAACAATTGCGTCGATTCGCCTCCCCGAAAAAGCCCTGATTTCGCTTCCTCCGGATGCTGACGTTTGTCTGGGGCATGGGTGTCTCCAGCCAGGAACCCCGAACCGGAATGAGTCCACTTTCCTGCACTATCCATAATACGTGCAAAACGACTCAAAGTCAAGTTAAAAACGGCGTGTTTAAAACTCTTTCGCCCGTCCGCCCGGCGCCGCTCAACCGCCCCACCGTCTCGGCGCGCGCCCTGCACCGGCCCCGCGGCCGCCGCTTTTTCCGAGCTTTTTGCGGTGACGACCGGCCCGGCCCCGCGTCGTAACACCGGCGCACCCTTGCGCCACGGCCCGTCAGATCGCAATCACGAGCACCATGAGCGACCGTCCCACAGAACCCACCCCCAGCACCGGCCACGCCGGTCCGGATGACGACGCGGGCGATCCGCGTCTGACGGACTTGCTGGCGGGTGCGCTGCCGGCCGACGAGGCCGCGGCACTGCACGCCGAACTGGCGGCCGGGCTCGGCAACCCCGGCGCGTCCGGCTCGGCGCGCGCACAGGAGTTCCGCGAGTTGCAGGCCGCGTGGCAGCTGTTCGATGCGCTGCCCGCCGTCACGCCGAGCGCCTCGCTCGAGCAGTCGGTTCTCGATCAGATTCACCGTCTCGCTTCCACTTCCAGCAGCACGCCGGCCGGCCATCAGCCCGCGGCGCTGCGTTCCGTTTCCCACACCGATCACACCCGTACGGAGTCCACCATGGAGCGGTCCACTACGTCGCTGCCGTCGCTCGTCACGCGCCTTGCCGCGCAACTGATTGTCCCGTTGGCGGCCGCGGCGATGCTGCTGCTGAGCGTCACCGTGATGTTCAACCCGCCGGCGCCGCACGGCTCGCCGACGGCCACGTCGGTCGAGTCGCTCCGCGCCGGCAACCCGACGGCCGACATGACCCGGCACGCGCAGGGTGGTCTGAAGGGTCTCGGCGCAGGTCAGCCGGCTGGTCAGGCTGGTCCGGTCGTCCTGATCGACAACACCAACGACCCGATCAATCCGTTCGGCGCGGTCTCGGCTCCCGAGCCGATGAACCCGCCGCAGGCCAGCGCGCCGATCGCGCCCGAGCCGATGAACCCGCCGAGCTACCGCTACCGCTCGATGGGCAGCGACTGGCAGACGCTGAACAGCAACGTCGCGCTCGATCGCCTGAACCTGGAAGTCGCGGTGCCCGCCGGGCAGACCACGACGCTGACGTTCGGCACCGCTCGCTTGACCATCGACGGCGGCCAGCATGGCAACGTCGTCACGCTGGTGCCGGACCCGATGGCCGGCATGGGCGACAACGGCCGCGCCAATGGCGTGATGATCGAAGCGCTCGACGCCGGCCGCATGTACCTCGAGCAGTCCACCGCGGTGGACGGCATCGCCGGCACGATCGCGCTGCGCACGACCACGGCCGTTGCGTCGGTCGGCACGAGCAACGTCGAGCTGGTCAATGACGCGGCCGGCAACACGCAGTTGTCGGTGGCGAAGGGCCGCATCGAGCTGGCCGGTCTGCGCGCCGATGGTGGCGTGGCCGACGCGGTCGTGCACGAGGGCGAGGTCGCGACGATCAGCCTGCTGGCCCGGCCGGACGTGCGCAAGCACCTCAACGCCAGCTGGATTGCCAACTGGGCCCGCACCGCCGCGGCGCAGATTGACACGCGCTACGAGAACCCGCTGGTCGCCGGTGCCAGCGCCAGCGCCGGTTCGGCCGCCGTCGGCTCGCTGGTCTCGAGCGACCCGGACTACGCCGACGTGCCGTTCATCATCGACGAGCACAAGGTGGACGTGCGCATCGTCGACCAGATGGCCGTGACGACGGTCGAGGAAGTCTTCGAGAACACGACCGAGCGCACGATGGAAGGCGTGTTCTGGTTCCCGCTGCCGACTGACGCGGCGATCAGCCAGTTCAGCATGTGGGTCCGCCAGCCCGATGGCCAGACCTACAAGGAAGTGCAGGGCGAGTGGACCGGCCGCGAAGAGGCCCGCCGGATCTACGACGAGTACAAGTTCCAGCGCCGTGACCCCGCGCTGCTCGAGTGGATGGAAGGCAACACCTTCCGGATGAGCATCTTCCCGATCTTCGCGGGCGAGAAGAAGCGCGTGAAGCTGCAGTACACGCAGATCCTGCAGGGCTCGGCCGACCAGGTGCGCTACGTGTACCCGCTGGTCAGCGAGAAGCTGCGTGGCAACCCGGTCCGCAAGTTCAGCATCAACGTGACCGCCGCGAGTGGCGTCGGCTTCCCGGGTGCCGTGTGCGTGTCGCACAAGGTCAACCAGCACGACCGCGACGATGAGGTCTTCGCGTGCTCGATGAGCGCCGAGAACTACACGCCGGGTCGTGACTTCGTGCTCGACATCCCGGTCAAGAGCAACGAGCAGGGGTTCTGGAGCCGGACGTACCGCGCCGGTGATCAGCCCGGGCATCTGGCCGGGTTCTTCACGCCGCGCTTCGAGGCCGAGGCGGGCACGCTGAAGGTCGGCCGCACGATCTTCATGGTCGATACCAGCGGCTCGATGAACGACTCGCTGTACGCCAAGCAGCTCGCGCTGCTGGAGTCGATGCTGGCCAACCTGGGCGAGCGCGACCTGTTCACGATCGTGACGGTCGACTACACGACCAACCCGCTGTTCACGGCCGAGAAGATGGCCGACGCGTTCGTCCCGGCCACCGAGGCCCAGGCGAAGGTCGCGCTGGCCGCGCTCAACACGCGCCTGCGCTACGGCAGCACCAACCTGCGCGACGCGTTCAGCTACGTGTGGAGCAACCTGATTGATCCGCGCGAGCAGACCACGATCGTGCTGCTCGGCGACGGCATTGCCACGCAGGGCGAGGTGCGCAGCGGCAAGCTGGCGGCCGAGGTCTCGGGCATGCAGGTCGGCGAGACCGGCAAGACGATTGCCGAGCTCGAGGCCCGCGTCCGCCTGTTCCCGATCGCGATCGGCAACCGCATCAGCGAGGACACGCTGAACGCGCTCGCCACCGCGCTGCAGGGTCGCATGATCATGGCGCCGGCCGAGCGGGCCGAGGCCGAGGTCGCGGCCGAGCTGATGCAGAACCTGACCGTCGCGATGCTGACCGACCTGACCGTGAGCATCGAAGGCGACGTGGATGCCGCGACCGTCTACCCGGCGCAGTTCCCGACGCTGGTCAGCGGCCAGCCGGTGAGCTTCGTCGCGCAGTACGGCAAGGCGGGTGACGCGATCGTGCACATCAAGGGTCGCGTCGGTGCCGAGTGGAAGGAATGGAACTTCCCGGTCGCGCTGTCCGCGCAGAGCATCGAGACGCCGGAAGTGGGCCGCTACTGGGCCAAGCGCGCGATCGACTCGCTGCAGGCGAAGATCGACGCCGGCAACACCGACGGCCGGAACCGGACCGAGATCATTGATATCAGCAAGCGCAACTCGGTGAGCTCGCGTCACACGACGCAGCTGGTGCTCGAGAACAACGAGGAGTTCGAGCGCTGGAAGATCGACCGCACGAACGAGCTGGCGCTGGCGATGAAGCCGGCCGAGGGCGAGCCGTGCCTGACGATCACGCAGACCAGCAAGGACCTGATGATCCAGCCCGAGGGCTCGGATCGCTGGATCGCGCTGAGCGACTTCCTGTCGCGCCACAAGGACGCGAAGCTGAAACTCGGCACGCGCATCTCGGCGCCGTTCGATTGCCGGGCCGTGATCGTCGGCCCGGACGGCCAGCCCGTGGTGCTGGGCGAGAAGAGCGTGCTCTACGGCATGGACCTGCCGACCGCCAGCAGCGCGCTGCAGGAGTGGCAGAAGAAGGTGGCCGCGGCCGCCGGCACCGAAGCGCCCGCTCCGCCGGTGCGTGCGCAGACTGTCAGCGAGCAGTTCATGGGCCGCGCGAGCAAGCTGATTGAAACGCTGCGCGACCTGCAGAAGCAGTACCTGACGTCGCAGCGCGAGCGCATCCGCAAGCTGCTGGAGAGCGATCGTGACGCCGCCCGCGCCGCCCTGAAGCAGTTCGCCGAGAAGGTCGGCGCCGAGCTGAAGGACGACGAGCAGCGCAAGTCGCTGGCCGAGCAGGTCACGCGCTTCAGCGAAATGATCGAGTCGGATGAGGACCCGCTGATCACGTGGCGCCTGATGCTCGAGTACGGCGGTGGCGACAGCCGCAAGGGCAAGGAAGACGCGAAGAAGGCCGAGACGGGGATGGGCTACGGCCGCGCGGGAGTGCAGTTCCAGGGCGACGTCGTCGAAGAGGACAGCCCCCGGCTCGGCATCGGTGGTGGCGGCGGTGAGGGTGGCGCCGCGACCGGTGGCCTCCGCAACCGTCTGGCCCCGACCGAGGACGCACGCGTTCACGACGCGGACGACCACCAGAACGAAGATCCGGCGCCGCGGACGTTGGCTCCTGGCGACCCGGCCGATCC
Organism: Planctomycetota bacterium; assembly: GCA_050249295.1. Taxonomy (GTDB): domain Bacteria; phylum Planctomycetota; class UBA8742; order SKZP01; family SKZP01; genus JBFWQT01. Next base: position 1,488 of record JBFWQT010000379.1, on the reverse strand, counting down.
GGGTGCGCGGCCGTCGCCGCAGCCCCCGGTCTCTGCCGAGCCGGCTCCGACGGGTGGCGAGGGCCAGTCGACACCGGACCCCGCCCGGCCGTCGTCCGGCAGCGAGTCGCGTGGAGGCCGTAACAACTCGAACGGGACTGACGAGGACGGTGGCGTCGACCTCAGCGAGCGCCTGCGCGAGTCGCAGCAGCTCGAACAGGACGCGCTCGAGAGAATGAGCCGTCGCACCGACATCCCGGACGGCGAGAACCGTCCGGACAACAACGCCGGTCCCGGCGGCGACAGCGGTCCGACGTGGGCCGAGCCGGCCGACGAGTTCAGCGGCGGCCATCAGGGCAATGACGGCACCCGCAACGGCGCGCGTCTTGCTCCGGCCGAGGAACTCGAGAAGGAGCTGAAGGATGTCGCCGGCAAGCTGATGGAGGAGCAGCAGCAGATGCTCCTGAAGCTGTCCGACGACAAGACCCGCGCGGAGGCCCGCCAGCGGATCGCCGCCGAGCTCGCCGCCTCGCTGGATGCGATCACGGCCGACGTGGTGCTGGGTCGTCGCACGCTGCCGCTCGCGGCCGATGTGCGGCCGATCTCGGCGATCATCGAGGCGTACACGGCCCGCGTGCTGCGCCAGCTGCGCTCGCTGCGCGGCCCGCAGATCGGTGACCTGCAGTTCGCGCCGGAGGGTGCCCGCCTGTTCAAGGCGATGAGCCGTGCGCGCAACGCGTCGATCGCCGACCAGACGGCCGAGACGCGCAAGTTCGTGCAGGCCGCCAATGGCCTCACGGTGTTCGCGCTCGACTGCTCGTACACGATGCGCGAGGCGCTGACCGACGCGCAGCTGAAGGCGCTGACCATGCCGGCCGAGGTGCGCGACACGATCCGCACCAAGTTCGACGTGGCCCGCTACGAGCTGATCAACGCGCTGGGCAGCATGGAGCCGGACGAGCGCGTGGCCGTGCTGGTGTTCAACCGCACGCTGCACGCCCTGACGCCGCGCGGCCTGGTGAACTTCGACGCCGGGAAGGGCTGGGAAGGCGCCGTGTGGCAGGCCGGTGGTGTGGACATGAGCCGCATCGCCAGCACGCTGCGCCGCCTGCGCGCCGACGACACCAGCAACATCCAGGGCGTGTTCGACTCGCTGTGGGCCAAGGGCCTGTTCGACAAGGACGCCCCGGCGCTCGGCCGCACCGCCTACCTCATCACCGACGGCTGGGCCTCGTGGTCGCCCGACAGCACCGGCTACGTGGCCAGCACCGGCCTCGGCAACGGCGAGTCGCTGAAGGACTACCGCAACGCCACGTTCGCCGGTTCGTTCATCGACAACCAGGAGCGCATGGCGCTGTACATCCACACCGTCGGCGTGGGCAACCACAACGCGGAGTACCTCAACGCCATCGCCGAGAAGACCGGCGCGAGCTACCTGGACACGACCGCCGGCCACACCGAGGCCGTGAAGACGATGGTCGACGAGACGCCGACCGTGCGTGCGAAGCG
>JBFWQT010000378.1:0-7254 GCA_050249295.1 Planctomycetota bacterium | reverse complement strand
TACGCCGACGCAACTCGACAGCGTCGAGTCCGCAAGTGTGATCGAGTGGTTCGCGCGTGCACCCCTCCGGGGACTTACGTCCCCGGCTCGCCTCGGATCGGGGAAACGGGCGGGAAGCGGGAACCGGGCAAGGGCAAGGGCAAGGGCAAGGGCAAGGGCAAGGGCAAGGGCAAGGGCAAGGGCAAGGGCACTCAGACTGCAGCTTCAAGCCCACGGGCTGCCGCCCGTGGGTAACCGTGAAGCATCAACGACGCATCGACCGCGCGAGCGAGCACACGACAACACCGCGCAACTCACGCAATGCGCGACACCACCACAAGGCGCGATCGGAAGGATTGCGGAAACTGCACGGTTACCCACGGGCGGCAGCCCGTGGGCTTGAATGGAACACCAACCACCAACGCCCGGGACCGGAGCGCTCTCTTCACTCGGGCAAGGGCAAGGGCAAGGACAAGCGGTGAGAGGGCAACACCCTACCGCGGGGCGTGGGCCTCGAAGCGGTTCTTGTCCGTCGCCTTGGCGTACGCCTCTTCGCCGTCAATCACGCCCTGCTTGAGCAGGCGCGCGATCGCGTCGTCCATCAACACCATGCCCTCACGCCCGCCAGCCTGGATGATGTTGCGGATGTTCGGAATGTTGTTCTCGCGGATCGTCGCCGACAGGCCGGTGCTGCCGATCAGGATCTCGTTGACCGCGATACGGCCACCGCCGCCCTTCTTCTTCAGCAGCAGCTGCGCGACCACGCCCTTCAGCGCGTCGGCCAGCATCGTCCGGATCTGGTCCTGCTGCTCGGCCGGGAACACGTCGATGATGCGGTCCACCGTCTTCACGGCGCTGTTGGTGTGCAGCGTGCCGAACACCAGCATGCCCATCGCCGCAGCCGTCACCGCAAGGCCGATCGTCTCGAGGTCGCGCATTTCGCCGACCAGCACCACGTCGGCGTCCTGGCGCGTGCTGGCCTTCAGCCCGTCGGCAAACGAGTGCACGTCGATGCCGACCTCGCGCTGGCAGATCGTGCACTTCTTGTTGCCGTGCACGAACTCGATCGGCTCCTCGATCGTGATGATCTTCCGCGCGTAGGTGTCGTTGATGTAGTCGATCAGCGCGGCCAGCGTGGTGCTCTTGCCCGAGCCGGTGGGGCCGGTGCAGAGCACGAGGCCGGAGCGCAGCTCGGCAAACTTCTTCAGCGTGTCGGGCAGGTTGAGATCCTTGAGCGTCGCGATCTTCGACGGGATCTGGCGGAACACGGCGGCCATGCCGTGCTGCTGGAAGTAGTAGTTGGTACGGAAGCGCGCGGAGAGTCCGTCGCCCGCGTCCTCCATGAAGGAGGCGAAGTCGAGGTCGTGGTTCTTGAGGTAGTGGTCCCAGCGGTCGGCCGGGCAGATCTCGCCGAGGTAGCGCTCCATCATGGCGCGGTCGAGCACGGGGTGCTTGAGCGCCTGGATCTTGCCGTGGAGTCGGATCTTGGGCGGCTGGCCCTCGATCATGTGGAGATCGGAGCCCCCGAGCTTGATCAGCGGCCGGAACAGTTTGTCGATGTCGGGCATGTCAGGATGCGGGGCAAGGCTCTGCTGTCGGCGACGGGTGCCGGTGGCGGGGGCCGGGGAGGCGCAGATGATAGCAGATGACGCCGCGTGCGTCGTGGCGGCGGTTGGGCGTGCGGCGGGCGGCGAGCGGGGCGGCGGGTGCGGGCGGTGCCGGGGTGGCGGGGTGGCGGCGCGGGCTGCACTCGCGGATCGGCCGGCCACGATATGCGATTTTTCGGTGCTATATCAAGAAGTTGGATGAGCCAAAAATCAATAGCCGGCCGCAATTGCCGATAATTTTCCCAGACATCGGTCCAATCTAGCTAAAGTTGCACTCAAGGCGTTGCCAGGAATGGGTTTAAGTGCCGTTTTCGGGCCTAAAGGTAGGACAATCCTCAATACGGGGGGAGAGTGTGTTGTTCTCCGCGCCGTCCAGGAACGCATTCCGGAGCTGCCCGCATGTACGCGAAAGTCGTTGTTCTTCGATTCGATTCTGTGGGATTTTCCAGTGGGAGCGACACCACCGCCCGGCCGACGGCGGTTGCGGGGCCGGCGTGTTGCGACGATGCGACCGGACGGATCGCCGGCGGCACGTCGCATCGTGCCACCACTGGCCGCGTCGCGCGGCGCACGAGCCGGGCCGCCGATGTCCGTGTGCGTGTCCGTGTCGCCACAGATTCCGGTTTGTGCTCGATGGCCCACGGACAGTCCGTTTCACGCGGGCGGCCACGGCCACGGCATGGCGCCGCCCTGGTCGAGTTCGCACGGACCCGTCGCGGCCCGGGGTTATCGGTCATCGAATGCCGACCGCCGCCGGTGCCCGGGTCGTGCCCCGCCAGGCCCATAAACAGGGGGGCTTTTTGGCAGTGAACGCGAGTGAAGCGTCGTGAAGCGTCGAGAAGGGGTCGTGAAATGCCCGTCGCAAGAGCGTCAACCGGTCGTCAGGCATCCGTGAACGCACCCGCGGTTTCGGGTGGCGCGCTCGCGCGTCGGCAGCTAGACCAGCACTCCGACACCGCAAGCTTTCCCGCCGCCACGATGATTGTCACCTCGACCGGCCAGGCCGGCCCCGGCTCCCGTACTCGCACCCGCATCTCCCCGAAGCTGGCGCTGTTCGCGCTGCTGATGCTGACCGCCACGCTGACGCTGAGCTGCGCCACGATTCTCAAGGGCCCGTACGAGTTGCTGACGATCTCGAGCAACCCGGGCGGCGCCGAAGTGACGATCGACGGCAGCGCGCGCGTCGGCCAGACCCCGATCACGCTGGCGCTGGTGGACTCGCGATTCACGCACACGATCCAGTTGCGGCTCGACGGCTACCAGGACGCGACGATCGTGCTCGGCCATCATCTCGGCGCCGGGTGGCTGCTGCTGGATATCTTCCTGACGGGGTTCGTGGGCCTGATCGTGGACGGCGTGACGGGCGACTGGATGATGCTCGACGCCAACCTGTTGCACGTGGAGATGCAGCCGTCGAGGTGAGTGGTTGCGGTGCGCGGTGCGCCTGCAACCTCGTCAGGCTTGCACGGGTTCGACAGCGCATCCGTGCAGGACGATAGAGGGGAACGCGAAACCGGGATGTTCCACTGGCGATGGCGAGTGCGCGATGGGCGAAAAACAACGTGAAGTTGAACTTTCCCGCCCATCTCGTACTTAACCATTCAAGGAATACCGGTGGTGCAACGGGCGGACTGCCCGGCTGCGAAGGCAGCCACGGCAGCGGGCTGTTGCACCCCACAACACCGGGTCGAATTCCCCCCGCGGGAGCACGGGATCGAACGGGATCGAACGTGATCGGCGCCCGCCAAACCCAACTGGAGAGACCAAACCCATGAAGAAACTGTTCGCCTTCTCGATGGTGGGCCTGATGGCGGCGATCGGTTGCTCGAGCAGCAAGCCGGCGCCGGCCAGCAACTCGACGACCGAAGAACGCACGGCCGAAGTCGCCCAGCTCCAGGGTATCCCGGAGTGGGTGCTGAACATCCCGTCGGAGCCGGGCCAGGCCTTCTACGGCGTTGGCACTGCGACGTACAAGAACCAGGCAACGATGGATCGCGCCTTCAAGGCGGCCGACGCGGCCGCTCGTCGTCAGATTGCTGACACGATGAAGACCACGATCAAGGGCGCGACGAAGTCGTACGCCCGCCAGATCCTGACCGACTCGGGCGAGATCGCCGAAGAGTCGCTGAGCCAGGACGTCACCGTTGCCGTGACGAACTTCGTGCTGATGGGCGCCGCGGTCGTCAAGCGCGATGCCTACTACAACAAGAAGGAAGAGCTGACCCAGGTCTACTCGCTCAGCCGCGTCGGCTTCGACGCCGTCGCCGAGAGCCTCCACCAGGAGACCTCGAAGGCGATCGAGAAGGTCCAGAAGAACGCGCAGATGGCGTTCGACGACCTCGACCGCATGCTGAAGGAAGAGCAGGAGAAGAACGCTCCGTACGTTCCTCCGCCGGCCGACCTGCCCGCCATCCAGAAGCCCCAGTGATCTGTGATCACGAAGTGGAAACGGATGGTTGACTGACTTGCACGCCGGACCGGGTTCTCCCGGTCCGGCTGCATTGTTGTGCCGACGCCCTTGCCCTTGCCCTTGCCCGCAATTGATTGCCAACCCGGTGCCGCATACCATGCGACCCGATGTGCTGATGCACCCGTCCGCCAGCCCTGATGTCCATCACTGAAAAACCGGGAGCGATGGTTGGCGACTATCGTCTGATCCGTGAGATCGGGCGAGGCGGCATGGGTGTGGTCTATGAGGCACACAACGAGATTCTCGATCGCCGCGTGGCGTTGAAAGTGTTGCCCGCCAGCATCGCCGACAACCCCGATTTCCAGGCGCGATTCCGCCGCGAGGCGCAGCACTCCGTCGGCATCGAACACCCTTGCGTGGTGCGCGTGCATCATGCCGGCGCGACCGGCAGCGGTGGCGTGTACTTCGTGATGGAGTTTGTCGCTGGCCTGCCGTTGCGCCAGCTGATCGAGTTCCGGCAACTGCCCGACGCCACCACGCTGGCGGTGGTCGCGCTGCAGGCGCTGCAAGGGCTGCAGGCCGCGCACAGCCGTGGCGTGATCCATCGCGACATCAAGCCCGACAACCTGCTCGTCACGAGCGAGGGCCGCGTGAAGATCACCGACTTCGGCCTGGCGCGGCCGACCGAGCCGGACTCCGACGGCAAGCTCACGCGCGCCGGCGACATCGTCGGCTCGCCCGCGTACATGTCGCCGGAGCAGTGGGAGGGCCTTGACCTCGATGTCCGCACCGACCTGTACTCGCTCGGCGCGACGCTCTACCAGCTGGCCTGCGGCGAGATCCCGTTCAAGGCGACCGGCGCGCTGACGCTCGCGCGCAAGGTGGCTACCGAGGACGCGCCGCCGCTGGGCGAGCGCACGACGATGCCCGCGCCGCTCGTGGCCGTGATCGAACGCCTGATGGCGAAGGAACGCACGGCCCGCTACGACGACACTGCGCATGCGCTGCGCGCGCTGACCGCGGCGATCGACCTCGGCGATGCGCAACGCGAGGCCGGCATGGCGGCGCTGGGCAAGCTGCTCGACGTGGTCGTCGAGTCGCTGCCCGACGCACAACGACCGCGGCCCGGCAACGACACCCTGGCCGGCCTGCAGCATGCGGCCGACGCCGCGACGCGCGCGGTGAACGAAGCGCGCGAGGCCGACGACATCACCGCGTCCCGCGCCGAGCGCATCGGCACCAACCTCTACCGCGACTCGAACACCGAGTCGGCTGTGCGCATTCTGGCCACGCGCACCGAAGAGGAAACCGCCGCGGCGCGGCTTGCCGACGAACTGGCCGACGATCATGCCGGGCCAGCCGACGCGCCCGAGGAATGGCCGCCCACCGCGCACCTGGTGGCGCCGGCCGGGAACGTCATCGACGAGATGCGCCGGCTCGACGAGTTGCTGGTCACGCTCGATCGTGTGGAGAAGGCGCCGGACTGGTCGGTGACGACGGTCGCGTCGTTGTGGTTGCAGCTCGAACAGTTTGCGAGCAAGCCGGAGCTGGCTTCGTCGGCGCAACCCGCGCTGGAGCGTCTGCGCAGCCACCTGCCGGCCGTGGCGGGGTTCACGTGGTTGCGCGTCGAGCGCTTCGCCAGCGGGGCGAAGAGCCATGCGGTGCACGTGTTCCGCTGCGACGCGTTCGCCGGTGCGATCGGCCTGCCGCTCGTCGCGGTGCCGGGCCTGCCGCTGGCGAGCGACATCGCGTGCGAGTTCGTGCTCGTGCCCAGCGGGTCGTTCCGCATGGGGTCGCCGCCATCCGACACGGAAGGCTTTGACGACGAGTGGCCGCAGCATCGGGTGATCGTCGCGCCGTTCCTGGTCGGCCGCACGCCCGTCACGCAGCTCGTGTGGCAACGCATCACCGGCAAGAACCCGTCGTGGTTCCAGGCGGGCCGACCCGGCACACCGCCCGACACCGGCCGCTTGCCGGTCGAGCAGGTGACGCACGACCTGGTGATGGGCCGCGGCGGCTTCATCCAGCGTGCCGCGGTGCCCGGCCTGCGGCTGCCCACCGAGGCCGAGTGGGAGTACGCCTGCCGAGCACGCAGCGAGACGCGCTACTACTTCGGCGACGAGTCGGCGGCGCTGCCGCACCACGCGTGGTTCGCGGGCAACGCCGGCGACTGCACGCATGCGGTCGGCACGCGCGCGCCCAACGCACACGGCCTGTTCGACGCGCTCGGCAACGTGTGGGAGCACTGCCTCGACCACTGGCACAACTCGTACGCCGATGCGCCGCGCGACGGCCGGCCATGGCTGGAGGATGACCCGGCGCGCATGACACACACCGTCACGCGCGGCGGTTGCTGCTGGAGTGACGCGCGCGAATGCCGGCCGGCGACGCGCAACAAGGTGGACGCGCAGGCGCAGAGCTACAACGTGGGCGTGCGGCTGGTGTGCGACGTGCCGCTCGGCGACAACCGCGAGAGCACGACGCGACGAACGATGCGCGGGCACACCCGACGCATGACGCGCGAGTGATGCCGGCACCTGCAGACTGTGGTGCAGGCATAGCAGGCAGCACAGAAGCAGGCTGGAAGCCTGCACCACAGAAGCAGGCTGGAAGCCTGCACCACAAGAAGCAGTCTGGAAGCCTGCAGCACAGAAGCAGGCTGGAAGCCTGCACACACCACACCCACTTCTGTCGCGGCCGCCGCGGCTTTCGGGTAGAACGAAGATCCCCCGGCCAACCTGTGTGGCCGCTGCCCCGAACGGCGTGAAACCGTTTTCCGAACACGACCTGCCGGCACCACCCGCGACGCCACCCGTGCGTCTCGAGTCGGACGACGTGATCGAGCCCGACGCCGACACCAACGCCGACGCTGAGGCCAACGGCAACGACGGCACCACGATTGACGGCAGCGACCCCGCGGGTGAGGGCGACGAGCATCAGCCGATCGGCGTGCCGTCGATCACCGCGCGGATGCGCCGCGTGATGCGCCACGAGGCCGATGCGGTGGCCGGCGACGCGGCCGCGTCGGACGATGCGATCGGCATGTGGTCGGCGTTCGCCTACCTGCCGCCGACGCAGCAGAAGTACGCGGTGATCAACGAGATCGGCCGCGGCGGAATGAGCCGTGTGTGGGCCACGCGCGACCACGACCACAAACGCGTCGTGGCGATGAAGGTGCTCGACGACACGCTGGAAGCCGAGCCCGATGAGCTCGGCCGGTTCATCCAGGAGGGCCAGATCACCGGCCAGCTGGAGCAC
>JBFWQT010000377.1:0-7281 GCA_050249295.1 Planctomycetota bacterium | reverse complement strand
CGGCCTCACGCTGGCCAGCTCGACCAGCGAGATGCCGTCGAGCCGGCTGATCTCCTAGCGCACGCGCTCGCCGAGTTCCTTGATGCTGCGCTCGGGCGCCTTGCCGCTGACCGCCACGTTGAGCACCAGGTTGCGCACGACCACGTCGGTGACGACCGGCTTCTCGGCGTCGTCGGGGAACGACGTGATGCCGTCGACGCGCGTCTTCACGCGGTCGAGCGTCTCGCGCATGTCGGCGCTGGCTTCGAGCTCCAGTGTGACGATGCCGACGTTCTCGCGCGCCGCCGAGGTGATGCGCTTGATGCCCTCGATGCTCTCGAGTTCGCGCTCGATCGGCTCGCAGATGCCGTCTTCGATTTCGGCAGGCGTGCCGCCGGGGAACAACACACTGATGGTGATCACGTCGAGCTGCAGCTCGGGGAACACCTCGGTGCGGATGCTGGTCATCGTGAACAGACCGCCAGCGAGGATGCCGAGCATCATCAGGTTGGCCGCGACACTGTTGGACGCGAACCAGGCGAGCATGCGGTTCATCGCGAACCTCCGCGCGTGGTGCCGCGGGTCGTCGCGTTCGACGTCGCATTCGACGACGTCGCCACGTCGGTCGCGTCATCCTGGCCGGCGACGCGCAGCAGCATGCCCTCCACCGGCGCGGGCAACGGCGTGATCACCACGCGGTCGCCGGTGTTGAGCGAGCCGCTGTACGCGCGCACGACCATTTCGTCGAGCGTGCGCCGCAACACCTCCACCTTGCGGAACGCCAGCTTGCCGGCCTCCACGACATGGACCGTGTTCTCGCCGTGCACCGCTTCGCGCGGCAGGCGCACGACGTGGCCGGTCTGCTTGCCGGCCATCTCGGCTTCGACAAACAGGTCGAGCATCAACGGCGGCCGCTTCGGTTGAGCGGGGTCGCCGCCGAGCGGGTTCTCGACGCGCGCGATCGCGTACAGCCAGCGGGTGCGCGGATCGACGCGGCCCTCGGTGCGCACAATCTGGCCGGTCCACGTCCACTCGTGCCCGCCGATGGTGGCGCGCAACGTCACGGCCGGATGCGCATCGTTGCTGGCGGCGTCAGATGCGTCGGGCGCGTCGGGCCACAACGGCAAGTCGACATACGCCAGATCGTCGAGCGACAGCGGCAGCCGCACCTCGGCCGCTTCCACCGAGTACACCTGCGCGACCGGCGCACCCGGCGTGATGTACTGCCCGACGTTGACCATCACCGACTGCACGCGACCGCGATAGTCCGGCGCGAGCACCACGGCGCGCGTCAGGTCACGCTCGGCCTTCTTCACCGCCTCGCTGGCCGCATCCAGCGCGGCCTGCGCCTCGGCGAGTTGCGGCGCACGCACCGCCAGGTCCGGCGGATCGCCGGTGCGGCCCATACGCTTCCACTCTTCGCGCGCGACGTTGGCCTCGGCCTGCTCCTGCGAGAGGCGCGTGCTGGCCTGCGCCTGCGCGAGCCTTGCGTTGGCCACCGCCTGCTGGAAGTCGGCCGTGTCGAGCCAGATCAGCGGCTCGTTGGGCCGGAAGTACCCGCCCACGGCCAGCGAGTCGGCGACTTTCGTCACACGACCCGCGACCTGCGGCACCACCGCGCTCTCGCGCGGCGGACGCACATTGCCCTGGCTGCGCACCACGAAGCGATCATTGCTCGTGGTCACGTCGAGCACCTGCACCAGCGGCCCGCGCACCACGTCCGGCGGCTTGATTGTCGGCGCCTGGCGCATCGACGCGAGGACGTTCATCGCCATGCCGCCGCCCATCAACACGGCGAGTGCCACGACGATCATGCCGATGATGCGGCCGATCGTCATCGGTGGTGACGGTGACGGGGAGGCCAGGGACGATGGTGCAACCGGGGAGGACGGTGCGTGGCTCATGTGGCGGTCTCGTGTCGTCTCAATTGCCAAGGTCAGACTGCGTGGACTGCGCCGGCGGCGGCGGGAAGTAGCCGGGCATGCTGCCCGCACCGGACGAGCGGCGCTCGGACGGCGGCGGGAGGTAGTCGGGCTCCTCGGCCAACGCGAACTGATCGCGGCGCTGCCGGTTGCCGAAGATCAGCCGCACGATGCGCCACTGCGACGGGTGCATCAGGTCGTCGAGCAGCGAGTACACCACCGGCACGACGAGCAGCGTCAGCGCCGTCGAGGTGATCAGGCCGCCGATCACGGCCATCGCCATCGGCGCGCGCGATTCCGAGCCGGCGCCGGTGCCGAGCGCGATCGGCAACATGCCGAAGATCATCGCCAGCGTGGTCATCAGGATCGGCCGCAGTCGCACCGGACCGGCGTGCAGCAGGGCCTCGTTCTTGCTCATGCCCCTGCCGCGCATCTGGTTGGTGAAGTCGATCAGCAGGATTGCGTTCTTCGTGACGAGGCCCATCAGCATGATGATGCCGATCATCGTGAAGATGCTCATCGTCATCTGGAACATCACGATCGCGCCCAGCGCGCCCACCACCGAAAGCGGCAGCGAAAGCATGATCGTGAACGGGTGCACGAAGCTCTCGAACTGGCTGGCCAGCACCATGTAGACCAGGATCACGGCCAGGCCGAGCGCGAAGAGCATGTAGCCGAACGACTCGCGCATGGTGTCGGCGGTGCCGGCAAACGCGGCCGTGTAGCCCGGCGGCAGGTCCATCTTCGCGACGATGCCGTTGATCTCCGTGACTGCGTCGCCGAGCTTCTTGCCGCTCTTCTGGTCGAGGTTGGCAAGCAGCGTGATCTGTCGCGTGCGGTTGTAGCGGTTGATCTGCACCGGCCCGGCATCGCGCTCCACGCGGGCCACGTTCTGCATGCGGATCAGCTGGCCGCTGGCGCTGCGCACGTTGAGCAGCAGGATGTCGTCGGGGTCGTTGCGCCATGGCTCGTCGAGCCGCAGCGTGATGTCGAAGCGGTCGCCCTTGTCGCGGAACTTCGCCACGTCCTGCCCGCCGATCAGCGTGTTGACGGTGCTGGCAACGGACACCGCGCGCACGCCGAGGTCAGCCGCCACGTCGCGCTTGACGTAGACGTTCACCTCCGGCTTGCCCTTCTCGTAGGTGCTGTCGATGTCCACGTAGCCGGGGCTCTCGCGCAGCTTGTCCATCACCTGCGACGCGATGCGGTCGAGCGTGTCGAGTTCCGGCCCGCGGATCTCGAACTGGATCGGCGCCGCGCTGCGACCACCGCCGGACACGCGCGGCACCTGCTGCACGCTGATGGTGGCGTTGGGCACGCCAGCCAGGCGTTCGCGCACCCAGACCATCGCGTCCTGCTGGCTCATCGCGCGTTCGCCCTTGGGCGTCATCTTGATGTACATGCTGCCTTCGTTCACGCGCTGCAGCTGGTCCGAGCCGATCGTCATGAACGTGTAGCGCAGCCACGGCTGGCCCTCGATGCGGTGGCGGATCTCCTCGAAGATCTGCTCGGTGGTGTGCAGCGACGCACCGAGCGGCGCCTTGACGATCACGTTCATCTCGCTCGCGTCTTCCAGCGGAATGAACTCCACCTTCATGTAGTTGCTGACGATCATCGCGCCGTAGAGCGCGCCGATGGCGAGCAGCACGACCACGAAGCGGAAGCGCAGCGCACCCTTGAGGATCAGCCCGTAGAGCCGGTCGATGCCGTCGAGGATTGCGCCGATCAGGCGGAACAGGATGTTCTGCTTCTTGCTGTGCTTGAGGATGCGCGCCGAGAGCATCGGCGTGAGCGTGAAGGCCACGAACAGCGAGACCATCACGGCGAACGCCACCGTCAGACCGAACTGGTAGAAGAACCGGCCGACGATGCCCTTCATCAGACCGACCGGCACGAACACGGCCACGATGCTCATCGTGATCGCGAACGCGGCCATGCCGATCTCGGCGGTGCCGGTGGTGGCGGCCTGGCGGGCCGGCGCGCCCTCCTCGATGTGACGGTAGATGTTCTCGATCACCACGATCGCGTCGTCGATGAGGATGCCGATACTCAGCGATAGCGCGAGCATCGTCATCATGTTCATCGTGAAGCCGAGCGCCTGCATGATGATGAACGCCGCGATCACGCTGGTCGGAATCGCCAGCGCGCTGATCAGCGTGATCCGGAAGTTGCGCAGGAACACGAACACGATGCACACGGCCAGCAGGCCGCCGAACACGAGGTGGAACTGGATCTCCTCGATGCTGTGCTCGATGAACACCGAGAGGTCCTGCGCGATCTCGAGTTGCACGCCGAGCGGCTTGAGCTCGCCGCGCAGCTTGTCGAGTTCGTGGTAGAGCGCGTGCGCCACCTGCACCGTATTGGTGCCCGACTGGCGGCGGATCAGCAGGGCCACGGCCGGGTCGCCATTGAGGTTGGCCGCGCTGCGGCGTTCTTCCAGGCCGTCTTCCACGTGGCCGACCTGCTCGAGCCGTACCGGCGTGCCGTCGCGCCACGCGACGATCAGTCGCTTGATCTGATCGGCCGATTCGAACTCGGCGCGCGTCTTCACGAGCAGCTCGAGCGGGCCGGTCTCGACGCGGCCGCCGGGCATTTCAATGTGCTCGCCCTGCAGCGCGGCCTGCACGTCCTGCACGGCCAGCTGGTAGCCCTCGAGCCGGGTGCGGTCGAGCCAGATCTGGATCTCGCGATCGCGCCCGCCGACCAGCGTCACCTGGCCCACGTTGCGCACGCGCTGCAGACGCTCGGCCACCGTCTTGTCGGCCAGTCGCGTGAGGTCGCGCACCGGCATCTTGCCCGACACCACCACGGCCATGATCGGCGCCGAGTCGACGTCGAACTTCTCGACGACCGGGTCCTCCACGTCACGCGGCAGCTGCGAGCGCACGCCGCCGAGCTTGGCCTGCACCTCCTGGAACGCCACGTCGACGGGCTTCTCGAGCTCGAATTCGACGATCACCTGCGAGACGCTGTCGGCGCTCACCGAGCGCAGCGCCTTGATGCCGCTGATCGTCGAGACCGCCTGCTCGATCGTGTCGGAGACCGTGGTCTCCACGGTTTGCGGGTCGGCGCCGGGCAGCACGGTGATGATCGTGATCACCGGGAACTCGACGCGCGGGAACAGGTCCACGCCGATCGAACTCCAGGCGATCAGGCCGAAGACGACGAGCGCGCCGATCACCATCGTGGTGAACACCGGCCGGCGAACGGCAATGTCGGAGAGAATCATGATGCGGCTCCTTCAGACGGATTGCGTTCGGTGATCACTCCGCCACCTTGAGGATGCGGTCGTTCCCGGCGAGGCCGGCTTTGATCTGCACCTTGTCGCCGGCGATGATCCCGACCTCGACGGTTACGCGCTGGGCCTGGCCACCGACGATGCGCCACGCGTGCCAGCCATCGACGTCGCGGGCCAGCGAGCTGCGCGGCACGACAAGCGCGTCGGGCACTTCTTCCATCGTCACGCGCACGGTCACGAGCATGCCGGGGCGGAACTTCAGGTCGGGGTTGGCAATCTCCATGCGGCAGCGGAACGAGCGCGTGGACGCGTTGATCGCCGGGAAGATGCGCGCGATGTTGCCGCTGCCCTCGCGATCGAGGCCATCCACCAGGAACGACACCGGCGTGCCGGGCGTGTCGCCCACGGTCTCGCGCACATCGCCGAGCTGGTCCTGCGGCAGCGAGAACTCGAGGTACAGCGTGTGGATCTCCTGGATCTCCATGATCTCGGTCATCGGCGTGCTGGTCACGCTCGCGCCCGGGTCCACCTTGCGCTCGGTGATCACGCCGCGGAACGGGGCGCGAATCGTGGCCTCGGCCTTGCGCTGCGTGGCGTACGAGACGCCGGCCTGCGCCACCGCCACCACGGCCTTCGCCTGATCGAGGCGCGACGTCGCGTCGTCGAACAGCTTGCGCGGCACCGACGGATCGACGCCCTCGGGCTTCTCGAACAGCGCCTTCATGCGGTTGAAGTTGAGCTGCGCGTCCTTCTCGGCGGCCTTCGCCGAGTTCAGGTCGGCGGTGCGTTGCGCGATCTCCAGGTCGAGGAAGGTCATGTCGAGGATCACGAGCGGCTTCTTCGCGTCGACCACGTCGCCGACGTCGGCCAGCACCTTGTCGACGCGACCGCCGACCTGCGTGCCGAGCATCGTGCTCTGCTTCGGCACGAATGCGCCGACCGCCGGGACGGTGCGCGAGATCTTCTCCTGCACCACGACCGTCTCGTCGTCGCGCGTGTAGTTGCGCACGGTCGACGATGCGGACGAGTGGCCCATGCCATCGCGATCATCGCTGCCGCCGCCTCCACCGTGGGCTGACGACGACGAGACGTTGGTGCTGCTGGCCGCGGGCCGGCAAGCCGACAGAACGAGCGCGCTGCTGATCAGCGCAACCGCGACAAGTGCGGAGCGCAGGCCGGTGCCGGTGCGGTGCATGACGGGCAGGTGGTTCATGGTGTGTCTCCTGACTGAAGCTCACGGAAGCTGATCGACGCCCACCACATTGGCGAGGCGGGCGAGTGCGATGTGTTGCCCGTAGAGGGCCTGGTAGTAGCTGCTGCGTGCGCTGGCGAGCCGCTGCTCGGCGATCAGCACGTCGGCGCTGGTGCGCAGACCCTCGCGATACTGGTCGCGTTCGATGCGCAGGTTCTCGTCGGCCAGCTCCACGCCGAGCCGCGCAACCGGCACCTGCTGCGTGGAGTTCTCGACCGCCAGCAGCGCCTCGCGCACCTGCAGGACCACGTCGTCGAGCAGCTCGCGATGCGAGTCCACCGCCTGCGCGATCTCGCGCTCGTTGCGGTCCAGCCGGAAGAACCGGTCGAGGTTGAACACCGGCAGACTCAGCTTCGCGCCGGCCGTCCACCACTCCTTGTGCGACTGCGTGTCGTCGCTGGTGTAGAGGAACGCGCCCCACGCGTAGAGCGTCGGCAGGAACGAACTGCGCGTGCTGCGGTACTGCGACTGCGCGACGCCGACGCCCTCGGCACTCTGCAGGATGTCGCCGCGCGACTGGATTGCCAGCACCACGAGTTGCTCGAACGGCGCGATCTTCTGCGCCGGCGCCCCGGCCTGCTCGTCGTCGGCCACGTCGGCAAAGTTCTTCACCGCGGCCGTGTCGATGCCGGTCAGCCGGGCCAGCGCGGCCAGCGCGATCAGCCGGTTGTGCTCGGCCGAGATGCGCTCCTGCTGGCGCGACGCGAGCTGCGCCTGCACGGCCAGCACGTCGTTCTTCGCGACGAGTTGCTGCTTGAGGAAGTCCTGCGCGATCGCCAGCTGCGTCTCCACAACCTTGATCGACTCATCGACCACCTGCAGGATGCGCTGCGCCTCGAGCACGCGGAACCACGCCTGCGTCACGTTGAAGCGCAGGTCCTGCCGCGTGC
>JBFWQT010000376.1:0-7313 GCA_050249295.1 Planctomycetota bacterium | reverse complement strand
CGACAGCCTGCTGGTGCGCGCGCGCTACCAGCACCAGACCAGCCAGGCCACAGACGCGCGCCGGATTGTCGCCGATCAGCTGGCCCTCGCACCGGCCCACGCGGCTGCGCACCGGCTGATCGGCGAGATCGCGCTGGCCGACAACGACTGGCTGACCGCCGAGACGCATTGGGCCGAGTGCGTGCGGCTCGACCCGGACGACGACGACGCGCGCCACCAGCTGGACGTCGTCCGCGACCGCCTGCGCGGCTGATGGCGGTCGCGGGGAACAAGACCCGCGACCGTCAGGGAGCGGACAGGAAGCGGATGTCTCGATGTGAACCTCACGCCGTACATCCGCTCCCTCACGGTCGCGGCTCTTGTCCGATCCACCGGTCGCGAGCGTGAACGCCGGGCCGCCGGATGCGATGATGCCTGCTCACACGCCCGTCCCTCGCACCCGGCCTGACACATCCACACATCGAGGACTCCGTGATGAAGCTCCACATGCTCGCCGCCACAGTCGTTGCGTTCGCACTCGCGCTCACGCTTGCGGGGTGCGGACCCGCGGCCGGCAAGTCCGGCAGCGAGAACAGCGGCGCGTCCACGCCAGCCAACAATGGCGCTCCGGCGCGTCCGTGGAACAACGACACGCCCTCGCCCGGCGTGACCGACACCGAAGTCGTCATCGGTCAGCCGGCTGCGTTCAGCGGGCCGTCGGCGGGCCTCGGCGTGGAGATGTGGCGCGGCGCGATCGCGGCGTTCGCCGAGGTCAACGAGGCCGGCGGCGTGCACGGCCGCAAGATCCGCCTGGAGCTCGCCGACGACGGCTACGAAGCCGATCGCGCGGTGGCGGCGGTGAACCAGCTGGTCAACGACAAGCAGGTGTTCTGCATCGGCTTCAGCGTCGGTACGCCGACGATGGTGCGCATCCTGGAAGTGCTCGAGCCCTGCTTCCACGACACCGGCCTGTTCATGTTTTCCAACTTCACGGGCGCGCAGGCGCAGCGCGTCGCGCCGCACACGCAGGAGGTGTTCAACGTCCGCGCGTCGTACCGCCAGGAGACGGCGGCCGTGGTCGATGCGTTTGTGAAGGCCGGGCGCAAGACGATCGGCATGTTCATCCAGGCCGACAACTACGGCGCCGACGGCCGCGAGGGTGCGCGCTCGGCGCTGGAGCGCTACGGCCTCGATGTGGCCGTCACCACCGACTACAAGCGCGGCCAGCGTTTCGAGCAGAGCACCGCGGCCGAGGTCGAGAAGCTCAAGCGCGCCGGCGTCGACGCGATCATCGCGGTCGGTGCGTATCAGGCCTGCGCCGCGCTGATCCGCGACTGCCGCAGCAGCGGCTGGAACGTGCCGATCCACAACGTGTCGTTCGTCGGCGCCGACCAGATGATGGCGCTGCTGAAGAAGGAAGAAGCGAGCAGCGGCAAGCGCCTCGTCTTCAACCTGATCAACACGCAGGTCGTGCCGTTCTACGACCGCACCGACGTGCCGCTGGTGGTGCAGTACCGCGCGGCGATCGACCGGTTCAAGCCGGGCGTGCCCGAAGGCATGGGCGACGTCGGCGGCTACCGTCCGACCGCGGCATACAGCTTCGGTTCGCTCGAAGGCTACGTCAGTGCGCGCGCGCTGATCGAGGGCCTGAAGGCGACCGGCAAGACGCTGACGCGCGGCCGGTTCATCGCGGCGGTCGAGGCGATGGGCAAGTTCGACCTCGGCCTCGGCGTTCCGTGCGAGTTCTCGCCGACGCACCACCAGATGCTCGACACCGTGTGGTTCACCTACGCCGACGGCACGACCTACCGCTGGCTGCCCACGCAGGATCCGGTGTCGACGCTCACCGACTGACGCCCGGCGGCTTCGCGATGCGCTGGTAGATCCAGGCGAGCAGCAGCAGGCTGACGCCGAGTCCGAAGAACGACACCACGCGCAGCAGGTCGCGCAGCTCGGCCATGTCGACGAGGAACACCTTGCACACGGCCACGACCATCACGACGGCCGATGCGTAGCGCATGACCACGCTGCGGCTGATGATCGTCGCGCCGAGCAGACCCATGCCGAGGCCGATCCAGGCGAGCGAGTAGGCGTTCTGCTCGGCCGCAAGGATCGTACCGCCGCGCAGCACCGTGCCGTGGAACACGTGGCGCACCTCGAGCGTGACCAGCAGCGTGAGCAGCGCGACCGCGATCGCGCCGACCGCGTAACCGACCTCGCGATTCACGTTGCGCAGCGCGCGCGAGAGCAGCGCGGCGAGCAACGCCGGCAGTCCGTATGCAAGCAGCAGCGAGTTGACGATCAGCGATCCGCCGATCGCTTCGCCCGTGCGCAGCGGGTTGCGACCGATGCACGGCACGACGATGGTCATCAGCAGTGCGCCGCCGAGCAACACGATGCTGCCGGCGTGCAGCACCGGATACGGGCCGCCCTTGCGCAGCGCGGCGCGACCGAGTGCGGCACCGATCAGCAACTCGACGCTGCAGAGCAGGCCCCACTCGGCGAGCGACACCGGCCGGCCGGCCATGCCCTGCGGGTGGTACGCGAGGCGCACCCACGGCACCGGCAGCAGTGCGAGCATCACCATGCCGACGATCGCCACACCGCGCCGCAGCGGATGATCGGCGGGCAGATCGGCGAGCAGCCAGCGATGGGTCGCGGCCGCGAGCGCTGATCCACCACCGAGCGCGATCAGCAGTTCGACCGCGCGCGGCAGGAACACCGCTTCGTCGTACTGCGCCCACAGTGGATTGCCGACCACGACGCACCGCGTGACGATGAGCGCCAGCCCGGCGAGGCCCGTGCACTGCGCGCCGAGCCGTGCACCGCTGATGGGCAGCGCGCGCATCCGCCAGGCAAGCAACAGGCCGAACGCCATCAGCAGGTTGCCACTGACGGCCGATTCGAGGATGCCGAAGGGCTGTGCGCGGAAGTCGGGGCCGTTGAAGGCCAGGCGCACGAGCAGCACAATCAGCGTGGCGGCGAGGATCACGCTGATGAACGCGGTCGTGTGCATCATCGGATCGTCGCGGTCGCGCCGCTTGAGCCACAGCTCGGCGGCGGCGACGGCAAGCAGCCAGGCGGGCAGGCCGTACGCGAACAGCAGATCGATCAGCGGCGGCCACGGCAGCGCGCTGGCAACGTAGCGATGCAGCAGCGGGTTGGTGCCAAGCAGCGGCATGGCCGTCAGCCCGATGCACACGGTGGTGAGCGCTCGGCCCATGAACTCCACCACGCGGTACGGCAGCCGGCGCGACGCCGCCAGCACGCTGATCGCCCACGCGAGTTGCACGACGATGTGCGCGCTCCATTCGGTGCCGCTGAGCGACAACCGCGGGCCGAACAGGTCACGCACGATGATCGAGAGCAGCACGGCCACGGTGGCAATGGCGGTGCCCTCCAGCAGGTTGCCGAGCTCGTGCAGGCCGCTGTGGTGCGTGCGATAGAGCTGTCGG
Organism: Planctomycetota bacterium; assembly: GCA_050249295.1. Taxonomy (GTDB): domain Bacteria; phylum Planctomycetota; class UBA8742; order SKZP01; family SKZP01; genus JBFWQT01. The sequence goes on along the minus strand of JBFWQT010000376.1, from coordinate 3,879 downwards.
CCGACCATGAACAGCACGGGCGCGGTCAGCGCGTAGCCGATTACGCAGGTGGCGAACGTCGTCGGGGGGCCGGCCGCCATCAGGTACGGGTGGTAGATCAGGCCGAGCCCGAGCGCCGCCATGCCAGCGCCGAGCGCGCCGAGGCCCGCCGCAAGCCACACAAACGACGCCCACTCGCGCCGCCGGTGCAGCAGCAGGAGAGTCTGCGCGATCAGCAATCCGCCGAGCATGATCGTCGTCCACTCGGCGAACGGCAGCGACGACGCGGCGAGTTGGCCCGGATGAAACGCGTGGCGCACCTGCAGCACCCACAGGAACACGCCGCTCGCACCGGCCAGCAGCGTGAAGTAGTGCGCGAGCCGGCGATCATCGCGACGCACGAGCCACGCGGAGAGCCCGAGCGCCGCCACCGGCACGCCGTAGCCGTGCAGCATCCAGTTCCACAGCAGCGGCGTGCCGAGCGGGTAGTTGGCGATCATCGGATTGGCGAGCAGTCGCAATGCAACCAGCAGCGCCAGCCGCGCGGCCGCCCAGCGCAGGCCGAAGCAGTGCAGCCAGCGCGACACGAACACGCCGACCGCGATCAGCACCGCCCAGCACACCGTGATCCACTCGAAGCGCGTGCCCTCCCACACGGCCAGCGTGAGCAGCACGAACACGCCGGTGGCCAGCACATCCACCGCGTCGAACCGCGCCTGCACCTCGTCGGCCGTGCGCGTGCGCAACACCGGCACGATCGCCAGTGTGCAGATCGCCGAGATGATGCAGCAGATCGCGGTCCAGTCGATCGGCAGGTGGTCGGTCCAGCTGCGCTCGATCAGGCCGTGACCGTCGACCGGCCAGAGCGCGAAGTAGGCGATCAGCAACGCGCCCTGCACCGAGAGCATGCTCAGCAGTGCCCACCGCGCGCGACTGTGCGCGCCGAACAGCGCGATGTACGCGCCGCCGCCGAACAGGCCGCCGAGCGCCGTGCAGATCGGCCCGAACGTGGCCGGGTGCAGCGGGCGATCGACGATGCCCCACGTGGCGAGCAGCGCCAGCGTGAATGCCGAACCGAGCCAGGCGATGCCTTCGTAGCGCGCGTCGAGCCGGCCGAGCACCAGCGTGCCGGCGCCGAGTACGCCGAGGAACGTCCACTCGAAGGTGCTGAATCCGCTGATCGCGACGAGCACACACATCAGGAGCATGCCGGCGATGGCCGCGCCCCAGGTGAGGCTGCGCTCGGCGAGAGTGGTGCCCCACGCCGTGTCGCGTGCAGCGGCGTCCCCGGCGCGTGGCGGTCTCACGGCAAACACCACTGCCGCGAGCGACGCGACAAGGAACGGCGCGATCGCGGTGCCGTGCCCGGCCTGCCAGCGGAACGCGAGCCAGAGCGCGACCCAGAGCATCGCGCCACCGATCGTGAGCCCGGCCAGCCACGCCCACGCGCGATGCCGTGTGACCACCAGCAGACCCGCCTGGAGCACAAAGAGGTACGAGAACAGCAGCGCCGGTGACGTGCCGTCGGTCTGCACCAGCGCGGGCGTGAGGAAGCCGCCAAGCAAGCCGAGCAGCGCGATGAACGCGCCGTGTCGCAGCGAGAGCGTCACCGCGCCGGCCGTGACGACGATCATGGCGATGAAGCCGACCACGGGCGCGACGAGGTGATACGAGTTGGTGGCGACCAGCAGGGCGGCGTAGAGCACGGCGATGCCGGCGCCGGTCAGCCCCGACGCGATGAGCGGCTGCGCCCGGCGGATGCGATCGCCGACGAGCAGCATGGCGAGGCCGAAGCCGAGGCCGAGCGCCACGCGCACCGGCTCGGTGAGCAGGCCTTCGTCGACGAACCACTTCACGAGGAACACGCCGGCCAGCGCGAGCGCGAGCGACCCGACCCACACAGCGATGCGATTCCAGAGTTGCGACTCGATGTGCAGCGCCATCTGGCTGACGCTGGTCATCGCGGCGGTCGTCGTGGCGACGGTCGCGGGAGGCGACGTCGAGGGCGGCGGCGAGGGCGAGGGGTGGGCCTGGATGTACGCTGCGACTGACGTGGGCAGCGGGGCAAGCACTGGCGGCGCGACCCGCTGTGCAACGGGCTCGGGTTCTGGTTCCGGCTCCGGCGCAGGTTCGGGTTCGGGCTCTGGTTCTGGTTCTGGTTCTGGCGCCGGCTCCGGTTCTGGTGTCGCTGCTGGCGCCGTCGTCGCGCGTTGCATGTCGGCAACCTGGTCCTGCAGTGCTCGCAGTTCGCGTGACAGCACGCTGGCGCGCATCTCCATTCGTGCCAGCCGCGCGTCTGCATCCTCGTTGCGCCGTCGTGCAAGCCGTTCGTCGTCGCTCTGCTTCCCGGTGATCGAGCCGACCGCGGCGAGTGCGATCACAGCCAGGATCAACGCCAGACAACCGATTGCGGTGCCCATGCCGGTTCCCCTGCGAGTGGTGTGCGAATCGTCCGTGCAAACCCGGTGCCGCGCAGCGCACCCGGCGCCAGCGGGAGGCGTGCGCGTGGTCCGCCACGCACCACTACACTACGTGCACAGTGGCGAACACTGGATGCATATCCCGTGTGGATTCGCCGGGGCGGGCAACCAGCCGCTCGTTTGCTGGTCCGCGAATGCAATCCCGGCATCAGCCGCCGCTGCCGCCATCACCATCACCATCACCATCACCCGCGGCCGGCGCGTCGAGGCGCAGCACGCGGATCTTCTCGCCGGCCTGGAAGGCAATCACGGGCTTTGGCGATGACTTCGAGCCGACTGCCACCACCACCGGCGACGTCGCACCGCGAGCCACCTCCACAGCCGGCTTGTCGGGCGACTTGTACATCAACGGCGCATCCTGCCGGCCCTTGAGCCACACGAAGTACGCACCGTCGGGGCCGACTCCGCCGTAGCAGTCCTGCCCGCCACCCAGCTCCTGCTCGGGCTTGCCGGGCTCGTCGCTGTAGATCGTGTTGGCGCGGCGCCAGACGGTCAGCGCATCACCGCCAGGCAAGCCGACAATCATGCCGCCGTCCATCGGGCACTGCTGCAGCGGCCAGCTGCCGTTGCCGAGCTTGCCGGCGCGGCCCCAGCGCTTCATGTCGCGCGACTTCAGCACGTACATGTCGCGCTTGCCGTCGATCACATTGCGGAACATGACCCACGCGTTGCCCTTGCCGTCGAAGCTGCAGGCCGGCGCGCAGCACTGGCAGATGAAGCCGCCGGGCGACTGGTAGAGCTGCTTGTCGTCGTCGAACTTCTCGCCGGAGTCCGTGCTCGTGGCGCACCACAGCTCGGTCTTGTCGTCGTTGCGCAGATCGAGCCAGACGACCATCACGTTGCCGGCGCTGCTGGCAGCCAGGTCGTGCATGCCCTCGCGCGCGCTGCCCTGCTCCTTGTTGAGCTTCACGCCGGCGCCGAAGGTCTTGCCCTTGTCGGTCGAGCGGAAGCAGAGCACGTTGCCGCCTTCGTCGGGGCCGGTGATCTGGCCGATCGCGGTGACCAGCACGGCGTCCTTCGTGGCGGCGATGCGCGGGCCGCGACGCATGCCGCAGCAGAGCGAGGGCACGTCGCCGACCTTGACCTCGTCGGACCAGGTGGCGCCGGCGTCGGCCGAACTGCGGGTGTAGACCGACTCGCCACGGCCGTAGACGAGGTGGATCGTCGAGCCGTCGGGTGCGACCGCCAGTTGCGGCTGCTTGCCGCTGGCCACGTCCACTGGCTCGGCCGCAGCGGCGACCGCGGTGAGCAGCAGCACAACAGCAGCAGACACAATCGAGCGGGTGGATCGCAGCATGAACAACTCCCGGCGGTCAGGCAAATCTGCGGATGGCGGTGTGTACAACACGGAGAAGCGCCCCGGTGTCCCGGATGTCCGTACAGCGAATCACAAGTCATCGTCCCATCGAGGAGCCCTCCG